>DAOPYF010000025.1:0-25143 GCA_035352735.1 Treponemataceae bacterium
CCTCCTCGGCCGGCGCTTCCTTTGCGCCCTTGGCGCCTTTCCGCGAGGCTTTTTTTTCCGGAACGGGGGACGCTTCTTCCGCTTCGGCGCCTTCCTCGCCGCCCGAGGATTCCTCTGCGGGCGCCGGCGCCTGACGGACGCGCTTTGCCTTCGGATGGGGGACGCGCTTCCGGTACCTAACGATATAGACGACGATATTGATGTAAATCGCGATCGCGATCGTGACGCCGATAACCTCGGGCGTGGTGAGGACGGACGCAAGGAGCGCGATGAGTTCTTTAAGGGTCATGCTACCCCTGAGTATCGGCAGGAACGAGGGCCCGCTTGACCGTGAGTTCCCTCCGCCGGTACTATCGTAAGCATTATGACAGGAATCGTCGATTACAACGCAGGCAACATCAAAAGCGTCGAGCGCGCCCTCGCGGCGATCGGCGCCGAGTACCGGATTTCGAAGGACCCCCGCGACCTCGCCGGGACCGAACGAATCATATTCCCCGGGGTCGGCGAGGCGAAGTTCGCGATGAACGAGCTCAAGAAAACGGGCTTCGACTCCTTTCTCCGCGATTGGGCGCATTCGGGCAAGCCCATGCTCGGCGTCTGCCTCGGTTCCCAGGTCATCTTCGAGCATTCCGAGGAAGGCGACACGACGTGCCTCGGCCTCATCCCCGGCGTCGTCCGCAGATTCCCCGCCGACTTTCCCGCGCGCGGACTCAAGATTCCGCACATGGGCTGGAACGACGTGCACGCGAAAAACGGCGGAACCGCCCTCCTCCGCGGAATTCCGGACGGTACCAATTTCTACTTCGTCCACTCATACTACGTAGACCCGGCGGATCCCACGGTCGTCACCGCGACCGCCGATTACGGCTTTCCCGTTCCCTGCGCGGTCAAGCGGGGCAACATCGAGGCGTTTCAGTTTCACCCAGAAAAATCCGGGACGAACGGGCTTCGCATACTCGCCAATTTCACCGGGGTGAGCCTTCCCGCCGGGATGCAAGGGGGCGCGTCATGCTGAAAAAAAGGATTATCGTCTGCCTCGACGTGAAAGACGGCCGCACGACCAAGGGCGTGAAGTTCCTCGATAACGTAGACATCGGCGATCCCGTCGTCATGGCGGCGGAATACTACGCGCAGGGCGTCGACGAGCTCGTGTTCTACGACATCATGGCGTCCACGCGCGACCGCGGCCCTACACTCGATTTGATCGGCCGCGTCGCCGAGAAGGTCTTTATCCCGTTCTGCGTCGGCGGCGGCATCTCGACCGTCGAGGACATCAAGAACACCATCCTCGCCGGTGCCGAAAAGGTCAGCCTCAACTCGCCGGCGGTCAGGAATCCCGACCTCATCGGCGAGGGCGCGGCGATATTCGGCGCGCAGTGCATCGTGCTCGGCATGGACGCCAAGCGCGATCCCGCGATGAAATCGGGCTATCGGGTATTTATCAACGGCGGGCGCGTCGCGACCGAGCTCGATGCCCTCGAGTGGGCCATCCGGGCCGAGCGCCTCGGCGCGGGGGAAATAGTCCTGAACTCGATCGACGCCGACGGCACGCGCGACGGCTACGAGATACCGCTCACCCGGATGATCAGCGAGCACGTCGGCGTCCCGGTCATCGCATCGGGAGGCGCCGGAACGCCGGAGCACATGGCGCGCGTCCTTGACGAGGGCAAGGCCGATGCCGCCCTCATCGCCTCGATGGTCCACTCGGGCGAGTACACGATCGGCTCGATCAAGGCGGAGCTTTCAAAGCTCGGCGTTCCGGTTAGGCCCTAAACTGCCGCTCAATCGCCACACCGCCCGACCGGCAGCATGGTACTAGTTCAAAAAAAACGCGCGGCGTTCTGAGACGCCGCGCGCTTTTTTTTTGTTACCCTTTAAATCTCAAAACGCATCAGGCGTCTTCGCGAGCTTGAGCGCCGTTCCCTTTTGCACATAGAAAAGATACGGGATCTCGCTTGAGGAGCACAGGTATTTCCCGTCCCCTTCCTTGGCGCCGACGGTTATCTTCATCGTCTTTCCCGACGCGACGACCGTCAGGGTTCCGAGCGGATGGTCACCAAATTGGGTTCCCTCCGGCGCGAACGAGTCGAGGCGAAGTTCGGCGAGGCTTTCGGCCCACGTGGCGGCCTTTCCGCCGTCGACCGTCGGCGCGGCCTTTCCCGCCATCGGGGCGCCCTGCCAGACGGGAGGATCGCCCGCCTTCGCGACCGCGAACGGATACGCCTTCTTCCCGTCGGCCGCAAGCTCGTTCCCCGAGCCCGAGAAATCGGACTCGATCCGGGTGATTCCCTCTGGGGGAACCTTCCAAACGGTCCGGTCCCTGAGCGCCTCTGCGGCCTTATCGAAAAGATCGCGCAGCTTCCCGGAGACGAGGAGTACGTCCTTGCCGCCGTCGACCCGCGCATAGCACTGCTGCGAGGTAGCGGAGTTCTTTCCCGCGGCAAGCGTCCTGAGCGTCTTACCCCCCTTCGCCGCGGTGACGACGACGGCGGACGCGTCGTCGAGCCCGTAGCGCGCCCAGTCCCCCGAAGCAGACACGGATCCGAGCGCCTTGACCTCAGCGAGCGCCTTGAGCATCGCGTCGACCTTCGACTGATCGGCGGGAAATTTCTTCTCGCCGATGACCCAGCGGTCGCCGTCCTTCGAAAGCTTTATCGTTTCCCCGCCCGGCCGCGCGATCGCGATCGCGTCGGGTTTGTCGGCGAGGGTAATCGCGCGCACGGCGCCCCTCGACTGAAAGGCGAGCTGAAGGGAATACACGCACGCAAGCGCGGCGACGGCCGCGAGCAAGATGATTTTTCGCGTTTTCATCGGTTAAGCCTCCCGTTTCCCGTTTGCCTGCGAATACCGCGCGGCGATTCGCCTTCTCCGCAGCACGCGCAGGCGCCAGGCGCCAAGACCGAGGAGAATCGTGAGCGCGGGAAGCCCGTAGAGGTTCACCGCGCGCGCGAGCGTCCGCGCGGCGGGCGTCGTCTTGTTGAGCGTGTCGAGCGAAAGCCCCTTCGTCCGCATCTGGATGAGGTCGTCGTTGCCGGCGAGGTAGTCGATCGCGTTCCGCACGAAGATGGACACGGGTTCGCGTCCCTCCGCGTCCATGACCGCGGGCCCGGTAATCGCCGAGGTCCCGATCACGATCACGCGGCCGGGGAGCACGCTCTTGGCGAGGTGGGCCTTCGCGTCAAGCGATCCGATCGCGACGGATGGCTTCTCGTCGCTCGAGGCGGCAGTATTCGCGTCGGCCTTCGTTCCCGCCGTTGACGCGGCGAGCGCGGGAGGGGCCGCGCCGAAAGCGCTCTCGAAGGAACCTTCCGCGAGCGCGGCGAGGGTCCGCTTCGAAAGCTTGTCGGCCGCGGGCGGCTCCATGCCGTACGGCATGAGGCTGATGTTATCTTCCATGAGCCACGATTCGCCTGAGCTCGTCGCGAGCGGAATGATCGAACGTCCCTTCGCGGAAGGTGCGTCGGCGAGGTCAAGCGACGAGGACTGAAGGAAGATCACGTCCGCCAAGCCCTTCGCGATCTCGTGCTTCCGATTGAGCCCTTCCTTGCCGAGCCTCGGCACGTAGTAGAGCTTGACGTCCGGCTGTCCCTGCTGGCGCGCGACGTAGCATTCCTTGTCGAGCACGTAGTTCCGCTCTGGTGTTATCCCGTACGCCTTCAAGAGGCGCTCGAGCCCGCTGTTTATCGGCCGATACGTCGGCTGCCCGCCGTAGTAAGCCATCGCGCCCTGCGGCTGAATCTCCTCGAAGGGATCGAGGAGCGCGAAGAGGCGCCCGCCGCGAAGCACGAACTGATCGATTTTGTAGAGCTCCGCGTCCGTGAAGGATCCCGTCGGGCCGTTGATGACGAGGGTCGTGATATTCTCGGGGATCTCGTCCTTCGCGGTATCGATCTCCTTGAACTCATACGTGTCGGCGACGATGGACCGAAGCCGCGTGGCGCCTGAGCGTTCGTCCGAGAGGGATTTCTCCCCGTGCCCGGTCACGTACCCGACTGAGGGAGAGTTTGCCATGAGGCCCTGAAGGGCCGCCGCGAGCGTGTCGGGAAGCTTGTCGAGGCCGGCGATGCCGTAGCCGCCAAGGATGTTCCGCGCGAGCTCGAGGGGGACCGTCTTGAAGCGGTCTTGGTACTCGAGGACGATGGCGAGAACGCCGGAACCGTCGGGGCTAGAGGCCGCGCCTTTCGCTACGGCCTTCGTCGACCAGGATACGACCTCGACGCCGTACTTCGCCGCGAGGGCGTTCATGTCGGCTACGGACGAGGGATCGACCTTCGCGTACTCGATGCGGTTCAGGTTCTTGCGGTTCAGCTCCGCGGTCGCGTCGGAGACGATGCGGTCAAGGTCGCGAAAGCCCGCGAGACCGAGGGGCGCGAACGATGAGGACGCGTAGAGCGTGAGCTTCACCTTGCCCGAAAGCCCGGCGAGCGTGTTCGTGCGCGCGACGGTTTTCCCGATCGTGGTCGTGAGCCGATACTCGAGTCCCTCGGTCGTCGAGACGTTCCCGATCACCTCGACCGAGTCGCTATAGACGATCGCGAGGCCCATGTACGCGTTCTTCACGCCGACCTCGTTGTCCTTGACCTCCTGAACCTGCGCCATCGGGATTCCGTACGAGCGCGCGAGTTCCTGGTTCGCTTCCTTTTTCATGTCGAACGACTCGTAGCTGAACCGCTTCGGGTTCGCGCCCTTGTATTCGACCAAAAGGTCGTTGAGGTACCTGCCGACCGAGTTATACGGCGCGGGAAGGTCTCCTGAGAAGAATACCTTGATCGCGAGCGGCTCCTCGAGGGAGCGCATTACCTCGCGGCTCGCGGGAGAGAGCGAATACGAATGGCCGCCGGTCAGGTCAAGCCTGACGAAGCCGCGCAGGCTCACGAGATTGAGGAGGACGAGCGCGACGATAAAGAGGAAGAGGTCGCTCTTCGGCCCTTTGAGCCAGTTCATGATTTTCCGTACGGTACCCATTACGCGGCCCTCCTTCCCTCGACCGCGCGCACGGTGAGCGCGAGGAAAAGCGAGGTGAGCGAGAGGAAGTACACGATGTCCCGCGTGTCGATGATCCCCCGGGACACCGACTCGAAGTGGTAGCCCGCCGAGAGGTACTCAAGCGGCGCGACGATCGCGGCCGGCAGGATGACGAGAAAACGGTCGATCATCGCGAGGAGGATCGAGACCGCGAAGGCCACGAAGAAGGCGACGATCTGGTTTTTCGTGAGCGATGAGGCGAAAAGCCCGATCGCGGTGAACGACGCGATGAGGAAAAGCGCGCCGAGGTACCCGCCCGCGATCGGCCCCCATTCGGGCTCGCCCAAGAAGGCGGCGGTGACGGCGTACGCGAGGGTCGGCACGAGGACGCTCGCCCCCGAGATAAAGGCGGCGAGAAACTTCCCGACCGTCACGTCAAGGCCGGAGACCGGGAGCGTCATGAGCGTCTCGAGACTGCCGCTCCGCGCCTCCTCGGCGAAAAGCCGCATCGTGATCGCCGGCACGAAGAACGCGAACATCACCGGCAGTATGCCGAAGAAGTTTCTGAGCTCGGCCCGGTTCACGAGGAAGAAGGTCGAGAAGAAAAGGAACCCCGAGAAAACGAGAAAGATGCCCGCCGTGATATACGCGACGGGGCTCGAAAACCACGCGGCGAGCTCGCGCCGCATGATCGTGAGGCGTACGTTGTTGCCCTTATTCATGTTCGGTGCCTCCAGCGGTAAGCGTTCGGAATACGTCCTCGAGGCTGTTCTGCTCCATGACCATCTCGCGGAGCGACCAGCCCCGATCCCTCACGAGATCGAATACGCCGGCCCTGATGTCGGCGTCGCCCGACACGGAAAGCCGCGCCGCGGCGAAACCCTGCTCGCCCTCGCACGGCGCGACGCCCGCGACGCCGGAAACGGCTTTCGCCGCCTTGGCGAACTCGTCCGCGCGGGCTCCCGCGACCTGCACGCGAAGCGATGCCCGATGGCCGAAACGCTCTCGGAGCTCCGCGGTCGGGCTATCGGCGACGATGCGCCCCGAGGCGATGATGATGACGCGGTCGCAGAGCATCTCGACCTCGCTCAGGATGTGCGTCGATATGATGACCGTTCGCGTCTTGCCGATTTCCTTGATAAGGCGGCGAACCTCGATGATCTGGTTCGGGTCGAGGCCGGAGGTCGGCTCGTCGAGTATGAGTATCTCCGGGTCGTGAAGGAGCGCGTGCGCGAGCCCGACGCGCTGGCGGTAGCCGCGTGAAAGGTCGCCGACGTTCTTGTGCATCACCTCGGCGATTCCGCAGGTCTTCGCGAGCTCGGGTATCGTCCCGACCGCGTCGCCCCCCAATACCATCGCGACGAACTCTAGGTAATCGGCGACGATCATGTCGGAGTAAAGGGGGGCCGATTCCGGCATGTACCCGATTTTTCGCTTGGCGGCCTCGGGGTCCTCGTCGATCCGTTTGCCGTCGATCTTGATGACGCCGGCCGAAGGATCCAGGAACCCGGTTATCATCCGCATCGTTGTGGTCTTTCCCGCGCCGTTCGGCCCCAAAAGCCCGACGATCTCGCCCTTCTTGATCGAAAAGCTGATCCCGTCGACAGCCCTGAAGGATCCGAAGTCGCGGGAGACCCGCTCAACCTCAATCATACATTTTCTCCTTTTTTTAAAAGGCGTATCAGATGATTAAATTCTCTCGGCCACCGAATGGTTACAGGCCGCGCCGCGCCGAGCGGCGGTCACTCATAATAGCGGGCGCGGCTCGTCGGGGTTTCGTACACGTCGACCGCCCACAGGGGGACCGACGGGAGCTTCGCCTTCAGCCGCGCGAACACGTACCGCGCGATGCGCTCGGCGCTCGGGTTGTTCGCGAACTCAGGCTCGTCGTTCAGGTTCGTGTGGTCGAGCGCCGCGCATACCTCGCGAAGCGCCCCCTTAAGAACGCCGAAGTCGATAAGCATTCCGCCCGAGTCAAGGGCCTCTCCCCGCGCGTGCGCGAGGACTCGGTAGTTATGCCCATGGAGGCGTTCGCATTTGCCGTGGAAATCGTCGAGAAAATGGGCGGCGGCGAATTCCGCCTCGACTCTGGTTTCGTACATAATAGGAAGAATAGCCCAAACCATCTTGCATACTCAAGTCGGCGTTGATACAATTGGCCCATAATGAACCCCATACGACTCTCGGCGTTTACCGCCGACCTCCCCGTCATCGAGAAACACGGCTCCGCCGATCCCGATATAACCGATCTCGTCTACGATTCGCGCCAGGTAACCCCCGGCGCACTTTTTTTCGCCCTCCCCGGCCTCCACGCCGACGGCTCCGCGTTCGTCGCGCAGGCGATCGCGAAGGGAGCGGCCGCCGTCATCCACGAAGCGCCGCTCGCCTCCTATGATCCCGCCGTCGCCTACCTCCGCGTCGAGAACGCGCGCTTCGCGATGTCCCCGGTATCGGCCGCCTTCTACGGTAATCCCTCGAAGGACCTCGTCGTCATCGGCGTCACCGGCACCGAGGGAAAGAGCACGACGGTCTCCCTCATCTTCCAGCTGCTCCGCCTCGCGGGAAAGCGCGCGGGCTTCATCTCCACCGTCGACTACTGCATAGCCGACGAGGTACTCCCGAACCCCGAGCATCAGACCACGCCCGAGGCGGTCACGATCCATAAGAAGCTCGCCCTCATGCGCGACAACGGCCTCGAGTACGCCGTCGTCGAGTCCTCGTCCCACGGGCTTTCGGTCAGGACGAACCGGCTCGGCGACGTGCTCTTCGACGTCGGCATCATGACGAACGTGACCCACGAACACCTCGAGTTCCACGGAACCCACGAGCAGTATAAGAGCGACAAGGCGAACCTCTTCCGCGCGCTCGACCGCAACGACCACGTCAAGCGCGGCAAGGCGATTCCCTCCTTCGGCGTCGTGAACGAGGAAGACCCCGCGTCCGTCTATTTCAAGGGCGCGACCGAGAAGCCGGTGTACGGCTACTCGACCTGGGCCGACGTCGGCCGAGGCCTTTCCGCCTCCTCCATCAACGCGGACTCCTCGGGCGTGAGCTTCACGATGACCGAGCACGGCGACGTCTCGCACGCGGTCAGGATCAACCTTCCCGGCGCGTTCAACGTCTACAATACCCTTGCGACCGTGATCACCGTCTCGCGCCTTTTGGGCAAGCCGGTTTCCGAGCTCGTCCCGCTCCTCCCCGAGCTTAAGCCGGTGAAGGGACGGATGACGGTCATCAACGAGGGACAGCCATTCGAGGTCATCGTCGACTACGCGCACACCCCGTCGTCCTTCCAGGCGATCTTCCCCTCGCTCCGCAAAAGGATCACGGGAAAGATCATCAGCCTCTTTGGCTCGGGAGGCGAGCGCGACACGATGAAGCGCCCCGAGCAAGGGCGCATCGCGGCCGACTATTCCGACGTGCTCGTCCTCGCTGACGAGGATCCGCGCGGCGAGGACCCGACAGAGCTCCTCGAGATGATCGCGGCCGGCTGCCCGGAAAAAAAGCGCGGCGAGGAGCTCTTGATCATTCCCGATCGGCCCACCGCCATCCGAAAGGCGTTCTCCCTCGCGAAGAAAGGGGACCTCGTCCTCCTTCTCGGCAAGGGACACGAGAACTCGATTATCTATAAAGACCGCACCATGCCCTACGACGAAATCCTCGAGGCCCGCAAGGCGCTCGCCGAGGCCGGATGGGGAAGCATAGGAGGAACGAAATGAACATAGCGATACTCTACGGCGGAAAGTCCGGCGAGCACGAGGTTTCCCTCGTGTCCGCGTCATCGATAGCCCGCAACATACCCGAGGCGGGGAATACCGTGCGCCTCATCGGGATCACGAAGAAAGGCGCCTGGTACCTCCAGGACCAAAAGCTCCTCGAGGAGATCCGCTCGAATCCCAAGGCCGTTCTCTCGATCTCCGAAAGCGAATCGCGCCGCGTTGCGATCGTCCCGGGAGGCGGCGTCGCGGGCGCGTTCAGGCTCGTCTCGGCCGCGGGGGTCGCGGGGGCCGCGGGGCTTAACCTCGGAGTCGACGGCTCATTCCCCGTCGACGTCGCGTTCCCGGTCCTGCACGGAACCTTCGGCGAGGACGGAACGATCCAGGGCCTTTTCGAGATGGCCGAGATCCCGTACGTCGGCGGCGGCGTGCTCGCGAGCTCGATCGCGATGGACAAGGAAAAGGCAAAGGTGCTCTGGCGCGCCGCGGGACTGCCCATCGTCCCGTTCGTCGCCGCGCGAATGGTCGAGTGGAACGATCCGGCGACAAGGAACGCGATCGTCAGGAAAGCGGAGAACGAACTCTTTTATCCCCTGTTCGTGAAGCCCGCGTGCGCGGGAAGTTCCGTCGGCGCGGCGAAGGCCGCGAACCGCGAGGAACTCGAGAAGCGCGCCTCCGAGGCGTTTCAGTGGGACGACAAGATACTCATCGAGCCGTTCATGCCCGCGCGCGAAATTGAATGCTCCGTCACCGGCAACTCGGCCCCGGTCGCCTATACCCCGGGAGAGATCATCCCGACCCACGAGTTCTACGACTACGACGCGAAGTACACCGACCCCGACGGGGCGTCGCTCCGCATCCCGGCAGACCTCAGCGAGGACATGACCAAGCGCGTCAGGCAGACGGCGTGCGAGGCGTACCGAACCCTCGAGCTCTCCGGGCTCTCGCGCGTCGACTTCTTCGTCGACAAGCGCGACGGCGCGCTCTACATCAACGAGATCAACACGATCCCGGGCTTCACCTCGATCTCGATGTTCCCGAAGATGTGCGAGGCCTCCGGGCTTCCCTACGCGGAGCTCGTGATGCGGCTCCTCCGCCTCGCGAAGGACCGCTTTACCGAGCGGCGCAACCTCCAGACGAGCAGGCCGTGACGATACCCTTCTACAAGCTTCAGCTTGCGGGAAACGGTTTTATCCTCGTCGACCTCGGCGCCTTCCCGAAGGACGGGAAAGCGCCCGAGGCCGATCGATACGGCGAGCTCGCGCGAACCCTGTGCGACCGACGCTACGGGATCGGCGCGACCGGGGCGATCTTCCTCGCCCGCGACAATACGATCAGGGTTTTCGGAGCCCAGGGCCAGGCGAGCCCCGAGGCCGACGACGCGTTCCTGTGCGCCGCGCGCTTCGCCTTCGATTCCGGGCGCATCGCCGGTAAGGCGATCGCGTTCAAGACCCCGAACGGGGAGCGAAAGCTCGACGTGCTCGGCGCGCACGAGTTTCGCCTCTCGCTCGGCTCGCCGTTCTCGCTCCTGACCGGCGCGGTCATCGAGGACGGGATGAAGAACGTCGCGGAGACCATCGAGCGCGACGGCGTGCGCGCCTCCTATTCGGCGATCCACGTCCACGACGACGCGGTCGTCGCCTTTCCGGGAACGGAAGGTATCCTCTCCTACTCGTCCTTTAACGCGCTGATACAGAAAGCATTTCCCGCGAAGCCGGTGCTGCCGGTCATCGCGCGCGCGATCACCAGAGAGACGATCCTCGTGCGCTCGCTGCCGAAGCGCGAGTCAGGCGCCTGCACCGCCGCGGCCGCGGCCCTCGTCGCGGGAAAGCTTGAGGGCGCCGCCGACGGCGAGGCCATCGTCATCTTCGAGCAAACCGGCACGGACGGGCAGCCAGACGCCGCCATCGCCCGCGACCGCGACAACTCCCGGCGCCTCGCCGCGTCCTGGGACGCGAAGGCAAACGAGCTTTCGGTCATCGGCTCAGGCGGCTATCTTTTCGAAGGGAAGTTCGACGTCAGCGACTGAGGCATTAATCCGATAAAAGCGACGCGATCGCGATCACCATCCCCGACCCGATCATGACGGTTCCGGCCGCGTACGCGGGATCGATAAACCGCGCGTCGGCGTCTCGCTGCGTCGACCAGTACGCGGTAAACGCGCACGTAAGCGTCCCGAGGCCGATGAGCGCGACTGCGCCCGCTTGGGGCGCCCTCGCGCGCGAGGCAGCCTTCGGCTCGGCGTAACGAACGGCGTCGGGGTTGATCCCGCCGGCTGAGCCGCGGGAGGCCGCGGGCGCCGTGACCGGGAACGGTAGCCGCGAGATGACCGCGAACGGATGCACCTTCCAAAAATCGACGACCTCCCCCGTTATCCGCTTTTTCTCAAGAGGCGGCTCAGCGGCCGCGGTCCCTGAGCTAGCGCCGCCTGAGGCCGCAACGCGCTCGACCATCTCGTTCCCGCCGATCTCGAGGGTATTCTTCATCGTTCCTTGAACCGACCCGACGAGAACCGTTCCCTCAAAGCAAAACACCCTGTAGAGCATGGGAGACCCGGATGCGGATGCGCCGGCGGCAGCATCGGGCGACGCGCCCGTTTGCCTGACCGCGAGGACGTCGAGGCCGAAATCGGTTCCGCGAACGCCCGCGGTGAGGCTCGGCGACGACATCCGATAGGACGCATTCCCTGAGAGCTTCGCGACCTTCGCGCGCACCCGACCGTAGTAGAGCTCGCCCGACGAGGCAAGCCCCGTGTCGTCCGCGTCGCAGCGAAACGAGGTATTCTCGGCGATCTGAACGGAGGCCGAAAGGGGATTGATGGCGATTTCGATGAAGGTCGACGGGCCGGTCCTGACGATATCGCCAGGCTTCACCTCAAGGCCCAAGGTCGCCGGATCCCCGACGCGGACGGTCGTCGATTTCCCCGCGCGGATGAGGGTAAACGAAGAGCCTTCCGCGTACACGACGGTCGCGTACGGGGACGCCGCGAAGAGAACGCAGCCTACGGAGAGGGCCGCTATAATGGATAGAACCCTTTTATTTCGCATGCTTATGCTATATTATAATAGGCGATGAGCAGGAATACAAACACCATAGACGTAACGCGGACGGACGACTCGATCAACCGCATCCTGCTCGCGGGAACCGACCGTCCCGCATCGGGCGGCGCCCACACCTGCCATTTCAACCAAAACGAGGATCAATTCATCATACTCGGCGCGCCGCTTGAGGTTCCGCGCATCCCGGTCCATCACGCGATCGATAACCGCGAGCCGCCCGAAGGCTACGTCGAGATGATCGCGAGACTCGCCTCAAACCTCATGGGTCAATGCCCCGAACTCGTCGGCGGCACCACCTGGTATTTCGATCCCGTAAGCATCCATACGCCCGCCTTCTATCGCGTCATCAGGTCGGACGGAAGGCTCTACCTCTACCACCTGATCGTCGATCTCGCGTGCCGCCCGCTCGAAAGCGAGATCCTCGAGCAGGGAACGAACACCATGACGCACGCGTATCGGACGCGGCACCTCTATTTCGAAAGCGATTTCTACCCCCTCCGCGAGGCCGAGTCCTCGGGCGGTAAGCTGATCTTCGACCAAAAGATCCCGCTCACCTGGAAGGGCGAGTCGGGCGAGGGATACATGATCCACGGAATCTGGATGGACGCCGACATCAATAAGTTTTTAAGCAAGCTCATCCTCCCGAGGGGAAGGCGCAACCATCCTTTTTACCCGATAACCTGCAAGCAGCATTGCGTGAGCATGAACGCCTTCGGGCAGGAGGGGCCCGACCTCCTCCATCGGATCCGCGCGTTCATCGAGCCCGAGCTCGACGAAATCCTCCGCGAGCTCCAGGGCGCGTCCTTTTCCGAGGAATCGCCGCTCTTTCGGAAACTCAAGAACCAAATCCCGCCCGATCTCGGCGCCCGCTGGGCGAACCTCTCGGTTCAGTCGGGACTCAATACCCAGGACCAAAAGGAGTACATCGTTGAATTTTGACAATCCCCCGTTCAGGACGCGCGCCGACATAGCGGGCCTCAAGGTAACGGTCATGGGCCTCGGCCTCAACGGCGGCGGCTTAAGTACCGCGCGCTTTTTCGCGGAGGCGGGAGCCTCCGTCACCGTGACCGACAAGAAATCCGCCGAGGAGCTCGCGCCGTCCATCGCCGCCCTTGAGCGGTTCCCGAATATCCGCTTCGTCCTCGGCGCCCACGAGATCGCGGACTTCCGCGACGCCGACTGCGTCATCAAGAACCCCGGCGTCAAGCTCCAGGGAAACGAGTACCTCGAAGCCGCGCGCTCGATCGAGACCGACATCTCGGCGTTCCTCAGGCTGAGTCGGTCGCCGATCCTCGCCGTCACCGGCAGCAAAGGGAAGTCTTCTACCGTAAGCGCGCTCCATTTCGGCCTGACCGAGCTCGGCTACCATTCGTTCCTCGGCGGGAACATCACCGTGAGTCCCCTCACCTTCATCGACGAGATCGACGGCTCGACCCCGGTCGTCCTCGAGCTCTCGAGCTGGCAGCTCGCCGACCTCCGCGGGCGCGGGCTCCTTAAGCCCCGCGTCGCGATCCTCACGCCGGTCATGCCCGACCATCAGAACTGGTACGGCGGGATGGAGCCGTACGTCGCCGACAAAAAACTCATCTACGCCGACCAGGACGACTCGTGCCATCTTTTGTGCAACGCCGACGACGAATGGGGCCCGGTGTTCGCCCGCGAGGCGCGCGCGCGAGGCTCAGACGGTCCGCGCGTCCACTGGTATAGCTCACGCCCCTTTATCGGGCGCGATTTTTGCGCCGATCCCGACGCCGCCGACGGCGCGTGGCTTGAGGCCGACGGGCGCGGCTTTATGCGCCTTGCGGGGAAGGTCACCGAGATCCTCCCGGCGAAGCTTTCGGTCCCCGGCGCCCACATGCGGCAGAACCTCCTCAACGCCGCGCAGGCGATCGCGCTCTTCGGCGCCGACCCCGCGAAAACAGCCGCTGCCCTCGCGCGCTTTCCCGGCATCGAGCATCGGCTCGAGTTCTTCCACGAGGAATCGGGCGTTCGCTTCTACAACGACTCCGCCGCGACGATCCCCGAGGCGGTCGCCGCCGCGCTCGGTTCCTTCGAGAAGCCCGTCATCCTCCTTACGGGCGGCACCGACAAGAACCTCGACTTTACCCCGCTCGCCGATGCGGCCCATCGCGCGAAGAAAATCCTCCTCCTCGCGGGAAGCGGCACCGACAAGCTCATCCCGATGCTCGCCGCGCGGTCGATTCCCTTCGAGGGTCCCTTCGCGAGCCTCGAGGAACTCATCGCGCGCGCGAGAGCGGCGGCGTCGAGCGGCGACACGGTCGTCTTCTCTCCCGGCGCCACGAGTTTCGGTATGTTTAAAAATGAATTTGACCGCGGCAACCGCTTCCGCGACGCGGTAAGGGGTTCGCGATAGATAAGCTGAGAGAGCAGGAAGTTCGATAGCCCGTGATGCTGCCCCGACCGTCAGGCCGGGGCGTTTTTTTTATTGAACCTTGAAGCTGCCGAGCTTCGTGAAGTCGAGCGTCGCGAAGTAGTCGTCGACCGTCTCGCGCCGCCTGATCTCGACGACCTTTCCGTCTTCCCGCAACAAGAGCTCTCCCGCGCGGAGCTTCGCGTTGTAGTTAAAGCCCATCGCCCGCCCGTGCGCGCCCGCGTCGTGGATGATCACGAAGTCGCCCCGCGCGATCTCGGGAAGCTCGCGCTGCACGGCGAACTTGTCGCAGTTCTCGCAGAGCGAGCCGACGACGTCGTAGGTGCGCGTGAGCGGCGCGTCTTCCTTTCCCGCGACCGAAACATGATGGTAGGCGCCGTACATGCCGGGCCGCATGAGGTCGGCCATGCTCGCGTCGACCCCGATGTAGTCTCGGTAGATGTGCTTTTCGTGGATAGCGGTCGTGACGAGCCAGCCGTAGGGCCCGGTGAAGGGCCTGCCGCATTCGAAGCAGATGCGCACGGGGTCAAGCCCGTTCTTCGCGATGAGGCGATCGTACGCTTCCTTCATGCCCCGGGCGACGTAGTCGTAGTCGACGGCCGCCTGCCCCGGACGATACGGGATGCCGATGCCGCCGCCCATGTTCACGAATTCCATCGAGATCCCGAGCTTTTCCTTGAGCTCGACGACGAGCTCGAAAAGGATCACCGCGGTCTCGACGAAGTAGTCGGGATTAAGCTCGTTCGACGCGACCATCGTATGGAGCCCGAAGTGCTTCGCGCCGCGCCGTCTGGCCTCGGCGTACGCCTCGAAAAGCTGCGCGCGCGTGAGGCCGTACTTCGCCTCCTCGGGCTTTCCGATGAGGGCGTTTCCTTCCTTGAGCGGGCCGGGATTGTAGCGGAAGCAGATGAGCTCTGGGATCCCGCCGAGCGCCTTATCGAGGAAATCGATGTGGGTGATGTCGTCGAGGTTGATCGTCGCGCCCATGAGGTTCGCGTACACGTATTCCTTCTCCGGGGTCTCGTTCGAGGTGAACATGACCTGCTCGCCGGTCATCCCCGCCTTTTGCGCGAGGATGAGCTCAGGCAGGCTCGAGCAGTCGGCGCCGAGTCCCTCGGCCGCGAGGATCTTGAGGATGTAGGGGTTCGGGCACGCCTTGACCGCGAAATGCTCGCGGAACCCGGGAAAGCCCGAAAACGCCTTGAGGAATCTTCTCGCGTGAGCGCGGATGAGCTTCTCGTCGTAGAGGTAAAACGGCGTGGGGTATTGTTCCGCGAGCGCGGCGAGATCGCCCTTGGTTAGGGGAAAGTATTTATCGCTCACGCGAGATACCCCTTCGCCTTGAGGAGCTCGGCGTTGAGGATGCCGCCGCCCGCCGCGCCGCGCACGGTGTTGTGCGAAAGCCCGACGAAGCGAATGTCGAAGATCGGGCACTCGCGGAGCCGACCGACTGAAACCGCCATGCCCTTATCCTCGTTGCGGTCGCGCCTCGGCTGGGGCCGGTTCGGCTCGTGCCGCACGATAATCGGCCGCTTCGGGGCGAACGGGAGGTCGAGCTCCTGCGGAACCCCGCGAAAGTCTTCCCATATCTTCTCGATCTCGGCGAGGCTCGGCTTCTTCGCGCCGAACTCAAGGCTCACGCACGCGGTGTGCCCGTCGATGACCGGCACGCGGTTGCACTGCGCGGATACCTTGAGGCCGTCGAAGTTGACGATCTTTCCGCCCTCGACCTTGCCGAATATCTTCAGGGGTTCCTTCTCGGTCTTCTCTTCCTCGCCGCCGATGTACGGGACGACGTTGTCGATCATGTCGAGGCTCGGCACGCCGGGATAGCCCGCGCCCGAGACGGCCTGCATCGTGGTGACGAACATGCGCTTCACTTCGTAGCCCGCCTTCATGAGCGCGTACACCGGGATCATGTAGCTCTGGATCGAGCAGTTCGGCTTGACGGCGACGAAGCCCTTATCCCAGCCGTGCTGCTTCTTCTGCGCGTCGATGACGGCGAGGTGGTCGGCGTTGATCTCCGGGATCATCATCGGGACGTTCTCGGTCCAGCGATGCGCCGAGGCGTTCGAGACGACGCCGATGCCGAGGTCGGCGTACGCGTTCTCGAGGGCCTTGATCTCGTCCTTCGAGTCGAGCTCGAGGGCGCTGAAGACGAACCGGCACTTGCCGACGGCCTTCTTCGGGTCGTTCGCGTCCTCGATGACGAGGTTCGCGACACCGGCGGGGATATTCGCGCCGTGAAGCCACTTGCTCTCGACGACGTCCTTATACGCCTTCCCGGCCGAGCGGGGGCTCGCGGCGACGTAGGTCACCTCGAACCAGGGGTGATCCTGCAACAGGTAGATATAATTCTGGCCGACGGCGCCGGTCGCGCCGAGGATTCCTACGGGTATCTTCTTGGACATATGTTCGTTCTCCTAAAATTAGTGGTAACACGCGCGAGGGCATCGCTCTCGCGCGCAGGGTCAGACCCCGCGCGGGTTAAGCCCCGGCGGGGTACAGCGTTGCGCGGCTTACAGAAGCCCCGCGGCGGCGAAGGACGCGCGAAGTTTCGTCTCGTGTTCCTTCGAAAGCGACACGAGCGGCAGCCGGAGGGTTCCCGCGGGAAGCCCCTTCATATTCATCGCGGCCTTGATCGGGATCGGGTTCGTCTCGATGAAGGCGTCCTTGAACGCGGGAAGAAGCTTAAAGTGCATCGCCCGCGCTTTCGTGAAGTCGCCCGAGAGTCCCGCGAGGGTCATCTCGGTCACCTCCTTCGGGGCGAGGTTCGAGAGCACCGAGATGACGCCGTCGCCGCCGAGGGCGAGGAGCGGCAGGGTCAGCCCGTCGTCGCCCGAAAACACCGCGAAGTCGGGACGACGCGCCTTGATGAGCGCGATCACGTCGCCCATCTGGCCGATGTCCCCCGAGGCTTCCTTGACGCCCGCGATATTCGGAAGCTCGGCGAGCCTCGCCATAAGCGGCGTCGAGATATTCTTTCCGGTGCGGCCCGGCATGTTATAGACGATGATAGGGAGACCAACCTCGCAGCAGGCGGCGAAATGGCGGTAAATCCCCTCGTCGGTCGGTTTATTGTAATAGGGAGTCACGACCAGCGCGTAGTCGGCTCCCTTCTGCTTGGCGCGTTTGACGTATTTGACGGCATCGCGGGTGCAGTTGCTCCCCGCCCCAAGAATGACCGGGACCTTTCCCTTCGCCTCGGCCATCACGATGTCGATCAACTTGTCTTCCTCCGCCTCGTCCAGGGTCGGCGTTTCGCCGGTTGTTCCCAGGGGTACGAGTCCGGAGATACCGCTTTCGAGCTGGTACCGCACCAGCTTGCGAAAACCCTCATAGTCGACGGATTCGTCGGCATTCATGGGGGTAATCAGCGCGGTAAACGCTCCACGCAGTTTCATCATAGCGCTCCACTCCTTAGGCTGAAAAAGCCCGTACGGCTTCCCTTCAGCATGCAATTTTATACTAGTTTATTACATATTTATACATAATTACAAGTCCTTAGGGCTCAGGTCGGTCAAAAACCTCTATATAAACGCCCAAAAATGGGGTATACTCCTTCCCATGCGGAAGAAAAAACCCTGGTTGATCGGTTTTATCCAGCGCGTCTACATCACCTGGGGGGCCTTTGTCTCCAACGACCTTTTTACCTACGCTTCCGCCGGCGCCTATAGCTTTCTCCTCTCCGCCCTCCCGATCCTCCTCATGGTCCTCGTCATCGTGGTCAGGTTCCTCCATACCTCCCCCGAGCTCGTGAAGAGCCTCGTCGAGGCGAATAACCTCATCGCGGGCTCCATCGACCTCACCCCCTTCTTCCGGTCAGTCATGTCGATTAAGTCGATCGGCGTGTTCGAGATCATCCTCGGCATCTCGATCTTCTGGATGGCCCGGCGCTTTTTCGCGTCGATCCAGCAGAGCATGATCGTGATCTACCGCAAGCGCGGAAAGATGAAGCCGATCAAGGAGAACCTCGTCGTGATCGCGGGCGAGGTGCTCCTCCTCGTCGCGATATCGGCGACGGTGGCCTTCTTCATCGCGGGAAACTCCCTGCTCCATACGGCCTTCTCGCGGGCGATCCTCCCGCCGTTCGTCTTTACCCTGTTCCGAAACCTCTTCAGGTTCGCCCCGCTCGCGATCCTGTTCGCGTTCCTGTTCCTGGTCTACTGGATCACGCCGCGCACGAAACCGAACGCGCTCGTGAGCTTCTTCTCCGCGCTCGCCTGCACCCTCTCCTTCGCGCTCCTCCAGATACTCTTCGGGAGCTTCATCGACATGACGAAGTACAACCTCGCCTACGGGATCCTGAGCAACGTGATCGTCATCCTCCTCGACGTGTACTTCTTCTTTTTCCTTTTCCTCTTTTTCGCGCAGTACCAATACGTCGTCCAGTTCTTCGAGAGCTTCCTCCTCGCCCGGCTCTACCTCCTTCCGGCCTACGACGACCCGTCGCCGTTCATGCAGGTTGAGCGCATCCTCTTCTCGGAGCCGCCACACTTCTCCACGCGGTACCAGATCAACAAGGCCGCCGGCGAGGTCATCTTCTCGATCGGCGAGGACACGACCGAACTCTACTACGTCTGCCGCGGGATCGTCAGGATCACCATGCCCGCGCAGATCGTCGAGGTCGGGCCCGGCTCCATATTCGGGGAGTTCTCGAGCTTCATCGGCGGGAACCGCACGGGGACGGCGCGGGCGGAAACGGAGTGCGTCCTCCTCAAGATGCCCGACCGGCTCTTCCAGGAAACGATCGAGGTCGACGGCGCGATGAGCCGGCGCACCCTCCGGATGATCGCGGACTACGTGCGGCGAAACAGCAAGAACCCGCTTCCTGAATACCCGGAAGTATGATAGCTTTAGCGTCGTTATGAGAGGTACACCATGTGCGGAATAGTCGGATACATCGGCGACGGGGACGCGACCCCGATCCTTATCAACGCCCT
The DNA here is from genome assembly GCA_035352735.1 of Treponemataceae bacterium. Lineage (GTDB taxonomy): Bacteria > Spirochaetota > Spirochaetia > Treponematales > Treponemataceae > Teretinema. The sequence continues at coordinate 19,076 of DAOPYF010000025.1, forward strand.
TAAAAAACTCGAATACCGGGGATACGATTCCGCCGGCATCGCCGTGCTGTCCAAGGACGGGCTCGCGGTCAGGAAGGCCAAGGGAGCGCTCCGCTTCCTCGAGGCGAAGCTCGCCCACGACATCGTGCGCGGAAGCATGGGCATCGGGCATACCCGGTGGGCGACCCACGGAGAGCCCTCCGACGTCAACTCGCATCCCCACACCGACGTCTCGGGAAAGATCGCCGTCGTTCATAACGGCATCATCGAGAACCACGGCAAGCTCCGCGCGATGCTCGAGGGCCACGGCGTGACCTTCCGAAGCCAGACCGACACCGAGGTCGTCGCGCACCTCATCAACTTCTATTACAAGGGAAACCTCCTCGAGGCTGTCCTCGAGACCCTCAAGAAAATCGAGGGCTCCTACGCGCTCGGCGTCGTCTGCGAGTCGAACCCCGACCAGATCATCGCGGTCCGGAAGGACAGCCCGCTCGTCGTCGGCTCAGGGGTTGGCGCTTCGTATATCGCTTCCGACGTCCCGGCGCTCCTTGAGTATACCCGCGACGTGTATTACCTCGACGACCGCGAGATAGCCGTGCTCTACCGCGACCGCGTCGAGTTCTTCAACTACGAGGGCGAGCGGGTCAAGAAGGAAACCAAGCACATCGACTGGGACATCGCGGCGGCCGAAAAGTGCGGCTACGAGCATTTCATGATCAAGGAGATCCACGAGCAGCCTAAGGCGATCGGCGACACCATCCGCGCGCGCATCGCGAGCGGGCCCGAGGGCAAGTCGGTCAACCTCGAGGAGATCGGCTTCGACGAATCGTGGGCGAAGGCCGACCGCGTGGTCATCACCGCGTGCGGCACCGCCTGGCACGCGGGCGTCGTCGGCAAGTACGCCTTCGAGCGCTTCGCGCGCATCCCGGTCGACATCGACATCGCGAGCGAGTTCCGCTACCGCGACCCGATCTTCAACCCCAAGGACATCTTCATCATCATCAGCCAGTCGGGAGAGACGGCAGACACCCTGGCGGCGATGCGCCTCGCGAAAAAGTCGGGCGCGCGGATCATCGCGATCACGAACGTCGTCGGCTCGACGCTCGCGCGCGAGGCGGACCTCGTCATGTACACCCTCGCGGGCCCCGAGATCGCGGTCGCCTCGACGAAGGCCTTCACGACGCAGCTCGCCTGCCTCTACCTCATCGCGCTCCAGTTCGGCTTCCTTCGCGGCACCGTCGATCAGGCGACCCTCACCGCCGAGCTCACCGCCCTCGAGGAGATCCCGGCGAAGATCAGCGCCATCCTCACGAACAAGGAAGAGATCCAGCGCTTTTCGTCGCGGCAGTTCAACAAGACGAAGGCGTTTTTCCTGGGCCGCCTTTTCGATTACGCGATCAGCCTCGAAAGCGCGCTCAAATTAAAGGAAGTGAGCTACACCCACTCGGAGGCGTTCGCCGCCGGCGAGCTCAAGCACGGGCCCATCGCGCTCGTCGACAAGGATACCCTCGTCGTCGCGATCTGCACGCAAACCGAGCTATTCGAAAAGATGGACTCGAACATCAAGGAGGTGAAGGCGCGCGGCGCAACCGTGCTCGTCATCACCTACGAGGGAGAGACCGCGTTCGACAAGACCGCCGACGAGATCTTCCGGATACCGAGGACGGCCGAGGCGCTCTCGCCCATCCTCTCGGTCATACCGAGCCAGCTGTATGCCTACTACTGCGCGGTACAGCGCGGATTCGATCCCGACAAGCCGAGGAATCTCGCGAAATCGGTGACGGTGGAATAGCGCCCATTAGGCTCAGGCGGATACGGGGGACGGCACGGTGACGATAGCGCTTCTTTCCTTCTACCTTTTGGCTCACGCGATGGGATTCGCCGGGATGGCGATGATCCTATTCCTCTGCATCTACGAGAAGGACATTCGCGAGGTCAGGTACCTCGCATTTCTCGTGAGCTTCTTCCTCTACGTCGGGGTCGGCCACGTCGCTTTCTTCTCGGCGTCCTTCTCCGGGAACCCGACCTACTTTCGAGAGGCCTGGTATTTCGCCGCGTACGAGCTCGCGACCGCGATCCTCATGGCCGCGTACAGCGTGATGTTCCATGCCCTGCCGAAGACGAAGCAAAGCGGGCGGAAGCTCGCGCGGCTCATCGCCTATTCGTGCCTTCCGCTGGTCCTGCTCGCCGCCGGGTTCGCGCCGATTTTTGGGGGCGATAGCGCAGGCGGCAGAATCCTTATCATGCGCCTCTCCGCCCTTTCGCTCGTACTCCTCCTCGCCTACTCGATGGTCTTCATGGCGCGGAATCTTAAGAACGCGGTCGACGCGGAATGCGCGATGATGATGCGCTTCACGATCACCGCGAACGCCCTCCTCATCGTCCCCTTCCTCGCGGAGAACTGGTACAACTACGACGCGTCCCATCCCTGCATCCCCTTAAGCGCGGAAAGCGCCTACTATTTCGCGCTCGCGATCGCGAACGTCGGATGGCTCGCGCAAGGGGTCATGGTCAAACGGAAGAAAAAGGCCGTCGAGGTCTTCTCCGCTCGCGAGGCGTACGCCCTCGCGGCGCTTTCGCCCGACTCGCTCGGCGAGCGCGAGAAGAGCATCCTCGCGTACCTCATCCTCGGGCTCGGCAACAAGCAGATCGCGGCGCATCTGGAGATAACCGAGTTCATGGTGCGGAACCACATCTCCGCGCTCCTGAAGAAATCGGGCGCGCGAAACCGCGTCGAGCTCGTCGAGCTCTACCGCAAGACGCTGACGCGCCAATAGGCCGAGTTTCTTTTATAAGCCTACAAACGAGAATGGCTCTTCCCGCCCGCGAACTCAGGGCTCGGCGCGTCATCGACGCGCTCGCTTGCGATGTCGGCACGAGCGTCGCCTTGAGTTCCGCAGTCGCCGTCCGCCGCGCTCGCTTCAGCGACTGACGCGCGGGACTCAAGCGCGTGGATAAGCCCCGCGCGGCTCGACACGCCGTAGCGGGTAAAGATGCGGTAAATCGAGCTCTTGACCGCGGAAAGCTTGATGCCGATCGCGTCGGCGATTTCCTGGTTCGTCGTCCCGCGCTTGATGAGCGCGACGATCCGCCGCTCCTTTTCCGTTAACCGCGCGTCCGAGAGGAAATCAAAAACCTCGTCCGGGGCCGCGGGACCCGCGTCGGGTTCAGGCTTATCCTCAATGAGGAACTCCCGCCCAATCACGAAGATACTCGCGAAAAACATCGCGAAGAGGCTTACGTTGACGACGCAAAAGGGATCGAGGCTGTAGGGCTTTTTGTAATAGGTGAACCACTGCGCCACGCTTAAGACGACGTAGGCGGCGCCCGCGTAGAGATCCGCATGAACGATCGCGCGCGCGAAGTGATTGGCGATCCCCTTGAGGCTGAGAAAGAGAAACAGGAGAACGGCGCCCACGACCGCGAAGGCGAAGTACATCATGACGTTCACGAGGAGGAGCCGTAAGCCAACGCTCGGCGAGGTTCCGCCGAGGATGAAAAGAAGCGGGATAAAAAGGATCGGAAGGCATGAGACCGCGGTAGTAACCGCGCGCGTGGCGCGCGAGCGGGGGCCCTTCACGAGGTAGAGGGAATTGCAGGCGAGGAAGCCGAGGAAAAGCGCGGTCGTGACCATGTAGAGCGCGTAAAAAGATAGGGTCGACTCGATCGCGTCAAACCCGAGGTACTGCTTGGCGAAATACCCGCCGTTGCGGAGGAGCATAAAGAGAATTGCGGAAATAAGCCAGCCAAGGTAGAGCTTGAGCCAGGCAGGGCCGCCGCGAAGCCGCGCGAAGACGCACACCGTGACGCCAGCGAAGGCCGCGGAATCGGTGAGAAAATACAGCAAGAGGAACACGAACGCTTTCATACCGCGCTCATTAGTATATACCAGGTTCGCGCGGAGAACAGAAAAAAAAATAGGTAAATCGCTTTACCCGCACCGCGTGGGATAAGTCGCTCGCGCGGGACAAAGGTCACCGCGGCGGCGGCTACCCGGGCGGAATGCGGAGCCCGCGCGGGGCGAGCGCCCGCAAAACGCCGGGCAGGCGGATTTCTCAGAGTTCCATCTTGCCGCCGATCTCGACGACGCGATCGGGCGGGATGCGGAAGAAGTCGGTGGGGCTCACCGCGTTATTGAACATAAAGACGAACAGGAGCTTCCGCCAGTGCGACATCCCCCGAAGCGCCGGATTGAGCGCGATCGTGTCGCGACCGAGGAAGTAGGTTATCTTCATCGGGTCATTCTCAAAGCCAGGGATAGAGAGATGGTCGAGGGCCTTCGCGAGATCGGGGGTTTCGCTGAAGCCGAAGAAGGCCGTCGCCTGCCAGATGCCGATCCCGTAGGGCTCGAAGGTAAAGCGCATTGCCTCGTCGACGCGGGGCTCGTCGGTCGTCACGACCGAAAGGAGGATCGTCGTGTCGTGAAGCACCTTGTTGTGCTTGAGGTTATGGAGGAGCGCCTTCGGCATGCCCTTCGGGTCGCCCGAGAGGAATATCGCCGTGCCCGGCACGCGAAGCGGCGGGTGTGCGGTGAGCCCGGGGATGAAGAGCGCCGGCGATATGCGGAACTTCTCCATTTTCTTACCAAAAAGACGCCGGCCGTCGACCCAGGTCTTCATGAGGAGGAACATCCCGAGCGCGAGCGCGATGACGACCCAGCCGCCCGAAAAGACCTTGAGGCAGTTCGCGACGAAGAAGGTACCGTCGATCACGAGGAACACGACGGCGAACGGTATGACGAGGAACCAGCTCGCGTGCGCGGCCTTGCGCGCGAGGAAGAGCATGAGGCAGGTCGTGATGATCATCGTCGCGGAAACCGCGATGCCGTACGCGTGCGAAAGGTTTCCCGAGGTCTTGAACGCGAGGACGAGGCCGATCGTGCCGATCATGAGGAACCAGTTGATGATGGGGACGTACACCTGGCCGATCGTCTCGTCCGAGGTGTGCTTGACCTGGATGCGCGGCCAGAGTCCCAGCTGGACGCTCTGGCGGGCGAGCGAGAAGGCCCCGGTGATGACGGCCTGGCTCGCGATGATCGTCGCCGCGGTCGCGAGGACGACGAGCGGGAGGACGGCCCATTCGGGGGCGAGCCGGTAGAAGAGGTTCTCGACCTCCTTAGGATGGTCGAGGAGGAACGCGCCCTGGCCCGCGTAGTTGAGGAGAAGCGCGGGATACACGAGGAAAAACCAGGATCGCCTGATGGGGGTGCGGCCGAAGTGCCCGAGGTCCGAATACAGGACCTCGGCGCCGGTCATCGCGAGGAAGATCGTGCCCATGACCTCAAGGCTCTTGCGCCCGTTTTGGGCGATGAAGGATACGGCCTCAAGGGGATTGAGCGCGGCGAGGATTCCCGGATGCTGGATAATGGCGCGAAGGCCGAGGAAGGCGATGACGATGAACCAGAACGAGAGGACGGGCCCGAAGACGCGCCCCATCTTGGTCGTGCCGCGGCACTGGAACGGAAAGAGGGCGACGAGAACGACGAGCGCGATCGGAATAACGAAGCGGCTCAAATTCGGGGTGACGACGGTAAGTCCCTCGATCGCGGAAAGAACGGAGACCGCGGGCGTGAGCATTCCGTCGCTGTAGAGGAGCGCGGCGCCGACGATCCCGAGTACGCCGATAAAACCCGCGCGCTTGACGTGGTTTTTGGGAACGTAGCGCGAGATGAGGCTCACGAGGGCGAGAATGCCGCCCTCGCCCTTATTGTCCGCGCGGAGGACGATGCCAAGATACTTAACGCAGACGATCAGGGTGAGTGTCCAGATAAGAAGGGATACGATCCCGATGACAGACGACGCGTCTATGCGGCTGCCCGAACCAAGGAGAAAGCTTTCGCGGAGGGCGTAAAGCGGTGAGGTACCGATATCGCCGAACACGATCCCGATCGCGGCGATCATGAGCGTGATATCCTTACCTTTGCGGTTTTGGTCTTGCATTTCTCGATTCTATCGGGCGGCGGAACCTTGTGCAAGGGAAGGCTTTTTTGAAATGGTTTGCCTTCCTTGAAGGCTTCACTTTTCCCCCTTTTTCTGTAATACTGTGCCATGCCACACGAAAAAATCGTCGTTCTTGACTTCGGGAGCCAG
>DAOPYF010000026.1:0-24622 GCA_035352735.1 Treponemataceae bacterium
ATATGCCAAGCATGATTGCGATGCTCGCGTTCGTTCCCGTCATGGTTATCCTCGCCTTTTCGGTTCAATGGGGTAGCGTTGCCTCAATCCATTCGTCGGCCGAGCGCCTTCCCGAGTGCCGGATGGCGTATATCGGGTATTCGTTCCTTATGACCGTTTTCGCCTGGCTTCTCTATTTTATGTACGCCACGCGGATACCGCTTGGGTTCTTGCTGCCGCTCGGCGCGAGCTTCGCGCTCGCCGGTGATTTTTATTACCTTCAGTTTGAGCTCGCGCGCCATACGATGCGGAGCGAATCCCTCTTGGGCGGGATCCTTTTCTTCATCCTGACCCAGATCGCGTACGCCGCGGCCTTTCTCGCGCGGGTGCCGTTCGGCACGCTCGTCCGCTCGGGCGCATTCATCCCGGCGCTCGCGTTCTTCGTCGCCGTGTTCGCCGCGCTCTTCGCCCTTCGGGTTTGGAACGCCGAGCGCCCGCGCAGGCTCATGGTCGCATCGGCGGCGTATAGCCTCGCCCTCGCATTCATGGTGTCGGTCGCGGTTTCCGCGGCGATCGCCGTAGGCGGCCCCTGGCGCCTTATCGCGCTCGGCGCCGTCTCGTTCGCCGTCTCGGATTACCTACAGGGCGAGACCACCGTGCACGGCCGGCACCCGGCGTATGAATTCCAGGTGCCGTGGCTCACCTATCTCATCGCGCAAGCGCTGATCCTGTATGGATTCGCGCTGTCACTTCCTTGATCTCTCCCGACCGCGCGAAGAGCGCGAGCGACTCGTCGCGGGTAAGCTCCCCTCCCGCGCGCTTCGCCTGTCCCGACGCCTTCTTGACCGCGATCGACTCTTCCTCGCCCGGGCCCGCTTTCTCGTAGCGGAAGCGGGCTCCGCACCAGGTGAACGAGAGCGTGCCGTCGGCCTTGAACTCCTCGTTCCGGAGAAGGTCGGGCTTGACGCGGAGGGTGCCGTTTTCGACGACGAGGCCGAGCTCTCCCCAGCGCGTGATCACCTCTTCCTTAACCTGCCCGGTCATGCCGGGCTGCTTCGCGCCCTGGCCCGCGGGGGTGTGCGAGTAGGGATCGGTCGGGAACGCGCCGTAGACGGCGGGCGTCTTGTTGAAGCCGATGCCCTTGCGGACGTCGTAGTAGACCGCGGCGAGGGCCTCGCGCGTCGCAGGGTCCCGCTCGGCGAGGCAGATTTCCTGCACGGCGAGGAGGAGCTTCGAGACCATGTGCCAGTAGATGCTCCCGATTCCCTCGTACGCGTAGAAGGTGCCCGAGCGCCCGGTGAAGCTCTGGTGGTTGAACGTCCGCTCGTAGAGGACGTGGATCGCCCGCTCGCTCGAGTTCACGACCGCGGGGTCGTAGCGCCCCGATTTCCTGATCGAGTCGATCGTCTCGTCGATGCCGCGCGCGTTGCGGAACGCGGGGTTGAAGTGGCATACGCCCTCCGCGTCCGCGTGGATGAGCGCGGGGTCCTTTTTCGAGAGCATCTCGACGAGGAGCGGGATCTGCCTCGCCTCGGAGGCGCTGACGTTGTTCTTCGCCTCGAAGTGCGGGAGCTCCTTGTCGGGATAGAGGATGTACGAGTACTGATCCGCGCGGAAGAGCCGGCCGGTCTTGAGGGCGCGGCAGAGCTCGAGCGCCTCCTTACCGGAAAGGATTCCCGATGAAAGGACGGCGACCTGACCCTCGAGCATCTCGGGGAGATAGTGGATCTCCATCCCGCCGTCCGGGCTAATCGTCATCGTGTTGTATGCGTGATAGAGACCGTCCGCGCGGCGGTTCGCCTTGATCGTCGCCTCCGCGTGGGTGAGGAATGTCGTGAGCCCGTCGATGACCTGGCTCCGCGGGATCTTAACCGTTTCGGTCGAGAATCCGTTCGCGTAGAGCGCGGCGCGCTCCGCCTCGAAGAGGCCGCCGATCGCGTCCATGAAGGCGCGCCGGGCGTGCGGGTCGGTAAGGTTCGACGGGTCGTTCGCGCGGTACTGCGCCTTGAGCGCGAGGAAGAAGTCGGCGGTTTCCCTCGGGATCGAGAACTCGTCCGCCGCGGCGTTTCGGTAGAGGTCGATGAGGAAGGTAAGGAAGCGGCGGACGTAGTAGAGGGTCACCATCGAAAGCCCGTAGCCGGCGAGCGCGTTGTTCGCGTCGTTCCATTCGGGGCGCTGGGTGTTGAGCCACACGCCGCCTCCGGGGACGAGATTCGCCATCTTCGCGCCGAGGATCTGCAGGATCTTGGCGGTCATCGAGACGAGCGCGACCTCGCCTTCGGCCGTCTGTACGAGCTTCGCGTCGGTGCCCTTCTCGGCCGTCGCGCGCTCGATCGCGTCATGGAGTTTCTTGTCGAAGACGATGGTCGAGCGCGGGTCCTTCACGATGTCGGCGTACGGCTTGATGCGGTACGGTATGTTGCCGCTCGAGAAGCAGACGCGGTCGAGCCCCGCGAGGAGCCCCGCGCGGTCGAAGCGATTGCGGAGCTCGAGGAGCTTGGCGAGGTAGATGACCTGATGGTCGCCCCAGTAGCCGATGTTCGACCAGGGGTTGTCGGGTTCCTGCACCTCCCAGTCGATGCCCTCGCGGGTGATGCGGTAGGGGTTGAAGCCGTCGACGGTCGTCGCGTCGAGGAACTTCGCGATCATGTTCTCGAGGTAGATCGGGTAGGAAAGGGCGAGCGCCTCCCAGTTCTGGAAGATGTCGCGCCAGTTGCCCTGGTAGTTGAGCTTGCGCGAGCCGTCGGGGTTCTTGAGCTCGATCGAGAAGCGGTTCCACGGGCGGCTCGGGTCGCCGTGCCGGCGCGAGAAGGTGAGCGGGAGGTACTCGAGGAACATCCGCTCGGCCTGGGGATTGCCGGTCGCGAGGATCGCCTTCTTGAGCTCGCCGTAGGCAACGGTGTCCGCGAGCGCGTCGGTCGCCTTCTTCACGACGGGCGCGAGGGCCTTGTTGCGGCCTTGGGCGAACGCGAGGAAGTCGGCCTTCGAGATCCGGTCGCCGTCGGCGAAGATGCCGCCGCGCATGATGTTGAACATGACGTTCGCCTCGTGGTGGACGCAGGTCGCCTCGTCCGCGGTGTCCTGAAGGCCGTCCGCGTCGGCGATGTAGGCCTCGAGCTGCCGGATGCCCGACTCGACGTCGGCGGCGAGTTCCTTCGTGATCCCCGCGCGGTCGGCGAGGCGGGAGGCGAGCCGCTTGATCGCGGTCAGGTCAAGCCCGGTGTCGAACGCCTGGTACCATTCGGCGAGGGAGCCGTTCCCCGAGAGCTCGAGCTCGCGGTGGATGAAGAAGGCGGGCCTGATGCCCTTGACGACGGGGTCCGTCGGGAGCGGCTCGCCGAAGCGGAAGGCCTCGGGGGTGTCGGGTGAGAGGTGGAGGTCGCCTTCGCAGCTAAACCAAGCCACGTTCGCGAAGAGACCCTCGCTCGGCTCCGCCTTGTCGGTCACGATCGAGGAAACCGAGAAGATCGCGATGCCTGCCTTCTCGTCGAGGTCGGTTTTTTTGTAGGCGTCGAGGAGGACGCTGTTCGCGTTCTGGAGTTCCGCGGAGATGCAGGCGGGAAGGATGTTCCGGCAGCCGTCGAGGACGGAGAGCTTTCGCGTGATGTCGCGGAGGTTGAGGACGCGGGAATGGCGAACGAGTCCGAAGCCGTCGCTCGACGACCAGCCGTACTGGAACGCGAGGTCAAGGTCCTTATTGATCTCCTCGAAGTAGACCTTCGAGCCCGTCGCGTTTTTGTAGATGTTCCGCTCGACCTTCCAAAGGCCGTTCGCCGCCTCGCAGAAGGGTTCCCAAAAAAGGGTTTCGCCTTCCTGGAGTACCTTGATCGCCGTATAGGGTCCCGTGTAGGTGCGGGAATCGGAAACCTTGTCCGCCGTGTAATAGGGGAAGATGGCGTGGTCGCAGTTGATGCGGCCCGCGGTGATCCCGCCGTTGGACCAGAGGTAGTTCCACACGTCGGAGGAGCTGACGATGGTCATGAAAAAGGGCGGCATCGCGTCATAGTTCGAGATCTTATAAAACGGTTCGTTGAGAAACTGGGTAAAGCCTCCTGCAACCGGGGCAGGGCGGGCGCTTCTGAGCTGTTCGACGGTCATTCCTTTCATGGGGACTCTCCTTCGCGTTCAATACCTGAAGTATGCGGGGGAATGTTTTTGATGTCAATAATTTTGGCAACCGGTTGCCAAAAAAACTGATAAAAAAAGAGTTGAATCGTTGGGCGATAGCGCGCGAAGCGCTATCAGATAACTCTTTATTATAGAAAAAACGATGAAAAAGGCGCTATTTCCCTTGGTCGGTTAGCCCCGAGGCGCGTACCGCACCGCGACCTTAATCGCCTCGACCATGCTGACGGCGCTCGCGATACCCTTTCCCGCGATGTCGAAGGCGGTTCCGTGGTCGACGCTCGTGCGGAGGAACGGTAGCCCGAGGGTAAGGGAGACGGTCCGCTCGAAGTCGAGGGTTTTGCACGCGATATGTCCCTGGTCGTGATAGAGGGAAAGGACGGCGTCGTAACGCCCGGTTTTCGCGAGATGGAAGACCGAGTCGGCGCCGATGGGGCCTTCGGCCCGGACGCCTTCGCCCACCGCCCGCGCGATCGCGGGGACGATGCACGCCTCCTCGTTCCCGAAAAGCCCATGCTCGCCGGAATGCGGGTTAAGGCCGGCCACCGCGATGAGCGGATTCGCCAGCGCGAGGCTTTGCTCGAGGGCGCGCGCGGAGCGCAAAAGATAGCGGTACACGCGTTCCTCGGTCACGAGGTCGCACGCGGCGCGGAGCGATACGTGGCGCGAAAGGAAGAACACGCGGAGCCCGAGGGTTTCGAACATCGTCAGGGGATCGTCCGAGCCGGTGAGCCCCGCGAGGATTTCCGTGTGGCCGATGTACGGGATCTCCGCGGCGCGGAGGCTTTCCTTGTTGATCGGGGCGGTGGCGATCGCGGCGACCTCGCCCGAAAGCGCCGCCTTGACCGCGCCCTCGATGGCCGCGAAGGCTTCCTTGCCGCCCGATGCGCTGACCGCCCCGCGCTTGATTCCCGCCCGCTCGATCTTGGCAGGGTCTGTCATGCCGAAGACAACCGGCTCGCACAGCGCGAGTATCTCGGGATCATGGATTGCCTTCAGGACGATTTCGGGGCCGATTCCCGCTGGGTCCCCCGTCGTGATGCCGATTCTCGGCTTGCTGTTCGTGTCTTTCATGGAAATAAGTATAGCGTATCGCGACGTTCCGGGGGAACGCGAATCGCGCGCGAAAACTTGCGCAAAATGACACTGCATGATATTTTGTTAGCCGTATGGATAAAACCCTTCCGAAACTGCTCAGTCGCATTGTCTCCGAATACCCTGAGCTTCCCGCGCAATACTCCAAGGACTCCTCCGGCGAGTTTACGCCGATTTCGTATCGCGACTACTACGCGCTCGTCCTTGATTTCGCCTCGGGGCTCCTTGCGCTCGGGCATGCCCGCGGCGACCACATCGGGCTGATCGCCGACAACCGGAAGGAATGGCTTCACGCGAGCATGGGCATCATGGCGATCGGCGCCGCCGACGTTCCGCGCGGCACCGACGCGACGACCAAAGAGCTCGCGTACATCCTCTCGTTTTCGGATTGCCGAACCGCGGTCCTGAACGGCGACTCGGTCGCCCACAAGATCCTCGAATGCCGGGGAAGCCTCCCGCTCCTCACGAACTTGGTTTTCTTCGACTTCCCGTCGCCCGAGCGGATCGCCGAGCTCCTCGCCGCGGGCTTTGCCGTCATTGGGTATGACGAGCTTATCGCGCGCGGCCGGGCGCTCCGCGAGGCAAAACCCGGCGCCGTCGAGGCCGAGCTCGAGAAGGGCGACTCCGACGATATCGCGACGATCATCTTCACCTCGGGAACGACCGGCGAGCCGAAAGGCGTCATGCTGAGCCACGGGAATTTCCTGTGCCAGCTCGAGGATCTCTCCCGCCGAATCGCCGTCCATCCGGGAGACCGGGCCCTGTGCGTCCTTCCCGTGTGGCACGCCTTCGAGCGCCTGTGCGAATACGTCATCTTGAATAACGCGGCGAGCATCGTGTACTCGAAGCCGATCGGCAGCATCCTTCTCGCCGACCTCGCGAAGATGAACCCGCAGATCCTTCCCTCGGTGCCCCGCATCTGGGAGTCCGTGTACGACGGCATCTTCCGCCTGATGCGGAAAACCGGCGGGCTCACCTGGACCCTTTTCAATTTCTTCGTGAGCGTCGCGATCCTCGACGCGCGCATGGGGCGTCGGGCGCTCGCGCGCGGTCCCGTGTTCAGCTACGCGCGCCGGTTCGCGAACGCCCTGTGCGTCGTCCCCTGGCTCCTCCTGTGGCCGCTCAAGGGCCTGGGCAGCGTGCTCGTATTCCGGAAGATCCGCGCCAAGCTCGGGACGAAGTTCGTCGAGGGCGTGTCGGGCGGCGGCGCCCTTCCGCCGAACATCGACGAGTTCTTCTGGGCTGTCGGCATCACGGTCGTCGAGGGCTACGGGCTCACCGAAACCGCGCCGGTCATCGCCGTGCGCCCCTATTCCCGCCCCATCTTCGGGACCATCGGGAAGCCGATATCCTGCTGCGCGGTAAAGATCCTCGACGATACGGGCGCCGAGTGCCCGGTCGGGGTGAAAGGTTCCATTTACGTTCGGGGCGGCAACGTCATGAAGGGCTACTACCGAAAGCCCGAACTCACCGCGAAGGTCTATTCACCGGACGGCTGGCTCGATACCGGCGACCTCGGGCTCTTGACCCTTTCCGGGGAGCTTATCCTCCGCGGCCGCAAAAAGGACACGATCGTGCTCCGCGGCGGCGAGAACATCGAGCCCGCGCCGATCGAGATGAAGATCAACGAGTCCCGCTTCGTTTCCCAGTCCGTCGTGCTCGGGCAGGATCAGCGGTATCTCGGCGCGCTCATCGTGGTGAATCGGGACGAGCTTCTTTCCTGGGCCCAAGCGAACTCGATCGAGGGGCTTTCGTTCCCCGAACTGCTCGCCGACGAATCCGTCCGCAAGCTCTACGAGGCCGAGATCGACGAGCTCGTGAGCCCGAAAAACGGCTTTAAGCTCTTCGAGCGGATCAACCACGTCGTCCTTCTCGAAAAGCCCTTCGAGACCGGCGTCGAGCTCTCCGCGAAGCAGGAGATCATGCGCTTTAAGCTGCCCGAACTCTACAAAAAAGAGATCCATCGGCTCTTCGACTGATAGTCCCAAGGCGAGGCTTTTTTATGGAAGGCTTTCCGAGCTTGCCTGATGTACCTAAACCGCTCCGTGAGTTCCTCGGCATGCGCGAACGCGACCTTCGCGCCGAGGGGCTCTTCGTCGCCGAGGGGCGCCTGCTCGTCGAGCGCGCCATCGCCTCGGGGCTTTCGGTGCTTGCCGTCGTCGCGGACCAAAGCGCGGCGGCCGAGGCCCGCGCTCTCGCCCACGGTTCCATTCCCGCGTACGAGTGCCCGAAAGACGCGCTTGACGCGGTAGCGGGCTTTCAGTTCCATCGCGGTATGCTCGCGATCGCGCGGCGCCCGCCCGCCGCTCGCGCCGGCGACCAGAACCTCGCCTTGCGCGCCCCCGCGGGCCCGATACTCGTCCTCCCCGAAATCACCGATCCCGGCAACCTCGGGACGCTCCTTCGCTCGTGCCTCGCCTTCGGCTTTCGCGCCGCGTGGCTCGGCGAGCGCTCCTGCGATCCCTGGAACCGAAAATGCCTCCGCTCCTCGATGGGCGCGGCGTTCTCCCTTTCACTGTATGAGGCCGAAAGCGCCGACCTTTCCGCCCTTTCCCGTTCGGGGTTCGCGGTTCTCGCCGCGGCGATGGAGGAAAACGCCCTCGTTTCGGACGCTGGCGGGCAGCTCCGCGCGGGGCAGCTTGGGGAATCGATACGGGATGGAAGGATTGCGCTCGTTTTGGGGAACGAGCATGACGGGATACCCGCCGATTGGCGCTCGGCATGCGCGCGCGCCGTCCGGATACCGGTTTCGACGGCGGTCGACTCCCTTAACGTTGCGGTTGCGGGCTCGCTATTGATGCGGGACTTTTCCCCGCCAGGGCTTCGGTAACCGTCGAAAGGAGTTCCTCGACCGTGAAAGGCTTGGGGAGAATGGAAACGACGCCGAACTGATGGGCGAGGACCTTGAAGGTCGATTTGGTCATGTCGATCTTACCCGAGGTCAGGATGATGGCAAGGTCCGGGCTTGTTGCGTGAATATCGAGGATCAGGTCCATCCCGCCCTGTCCGGTTAGGATTATATCGATGATGGCGAGGAGCGGATTCCGTTCGGCTATGATCGTTTTCGCGCGCTCCGCGTTCGGCGCGATGAGGATTTCGTAGCCTTCTTCCTCCAGAACGATCTTTACGAGTTCAGAAACGGAATCATCGTCTTCGACAACGAGTATTGTGGTCATCGGCAAAATCTCCAAAAACTACAAACAGCATACTCTCTAAACACGCATACGTCAAATTCGGTTACTCAATAATGGGGCGGCCGGACGTTCGGTATGTCTTGGAGGGAATCGGAGAGCTCCCCGAGTTTTTCCCTCAAGGCCCTATTCTCGCCTTTTAGGTGATCGAGGGCCTCGGTGTGCTCAACCGTGATCGATTGGAGCTTGGCCATGAAATCTTCTAGATAGGCAAGCTTCGTCTCGATGCGCGTGATGCGTTCGTTGGTGGTATCCATCGGCAGAGTATAGCACTTTTCGGGGTCGATACAATCCGGTACCGGGAAAAAAAGATAAAAGTTTACCCTGGTGGGGGGGGCTTGGTTTGCTTTCATGGTTTCTTCCGCGCCGCTTGTTAACCGCGTAATCCGGGCAGAAATAAAGCCCGCTTCTATGGTATCCTCCAGATCATGGAAAAGGGAGCGAATACCGGCGCCTTGGGCGCGGGAAAGACGGCCCTCGTTCTCGAGGGCGGCGGGATGCGCGGCATCTATACGACGGGCGTTCTCGACCGCTTTCTGGACGAAGGGCTCTTCTTTGACTATATCATCGGGGTTTCGGCGGGCGCGAGCCATGCCGTGTCGTACATCGCGCGCCAAAAGGGTCGCGCGCGGCGCGTCAACGTCGAGTATTGCCGCAGGGCCGATTACCTTGGGCCCTGGTGCCTCATCCGCGAGGGGTCGCTCTTCGGGATGGACCTCCTCTTTCGGAAGATCCCGTTCCTCCTCGATCCCTTCGATTTCGAGCGATTCACGGAAAACGTCCGCGAGTACTACGCCGTCGTCACCGACCTCGAAAGCGCCGCGCCCGCCTATCTCGCGCCGCGCGGGGCGGACGGGCTCCTGAGCGCGCTCAAGGCGTCCTGCGCGCTTCCCTTCGTGTCGCCGCCCGTTCCCATCGCCGGAAGGCGGTACCTCGACGGCGGCGTCGCCGACTCGATCCCCGTGCGGAAAGCGCTCGCCGACGGTTGCGACCGACTCGTCGTCGTCCTCACCCAGCCTAAGGGCTTTCGGAAACCCATCCGCCCGGAAGGCTCTCTCTCCGCAAAGCTCGCTAAGGCGTCCGCGCGCGCGGCATACGCGAAAAGCCCCCGATTCGCCGACGCGCTCCTTACCCGCGCCGAGCGCTACAACGAAACCCTCGACTTCATCGATCGACTTGAGGCTTCGGGCCAGGCGATCGCCGTTCGCCCCGAACCCCAGCCCGGCCTTTCGCGCCTTGAGCGCGACCCGGCTATCCTGAATGGTCTCTACCGCTCGGGGTATGCCGACGCGAAATCGCTCGCGCCGCGCGTCCGGGAGGCGCTCGTTCGATGAGTCGCGCGCATCCCGAAAAAAAAGATATGCACGGTTTTCGCGACCTTCAGCGGGGTTTGACCGGCGATCGCTCGCTCATCGGGGCTTCGTACATGGACGACCCAAAGCTCCTCCGCGCGTATCTCGATTTTTACTGGCCGATATCCTTCGAGCAGGCGCGCCGCGCCCTCGCCGTGTCGGAGTTTCTCTTAGGGAGGCCCCTCGGCACCCGCTCGGTCATCGACGCGGGATCGGGCCCCGGCCCCGTCGCGGCGGCCTTCGCGGCTTCTGGCGCCACTGCGCTGACGCTCCTCGACCAAAGCGCGCGCGCCCTCGAGCTCGCCCGCGAGGCGGTACCGGCGCGGGCGGTACCGCGCGGCGGGACGCCTCCTTCGATCGCGACGGTTGCCATGGATATCGCGAACCCCGATCCGTCCCGCATACCCCTTTGGGGCGCGGCCGACTGCGTGAGCTTCGGGCACTCCCTGAACGAGGTCGCCTTCGACCGCGGCGACCGCGTGGAGGTTCGCGCCCGGCTCCTCGAGCGCTATGCGGCGGCCCTCGCTCCGGGCGGCGCGATACTCGCCGTCGAGCCCGCGCTCCTTGCGACGAGCCGCGACCTCATCGCCGTGCGAAACCTCCTCGTCTCGCGCGGCTGGAGGGCCTTGGCCCCCTGCGTCGGGCGAGCAGCGCTCGAGTGCCCGGCCCTCGCCGCCGGCGAGGGGCAAACCTGCCACGACGCCGTTCGCTGGGAGATGCCCCGGTCGGTCGAATCCCTCGCGCGCGAACTGGGGCTTGATAAGGAATCGCTCAAGATGACCTGGTTTCTCCTCGAGCCGCCGAGGAATCTGACCGGCGGCGCCGGGGATACGAGCGCTGACGAGGGACTTTTCCGCGTCGTGTCCGACCCGATGCTCAATAAGGGCGGCAGGGTTAGGCGGCTCCTGTGCGGTCGCGCGGGGCGCTTTCCGCTTTCCGCGCCCGCGGGAAGCGCGGACGGCGCGCGCTCGGGGTTCGACGCCCTTGAGCGCGGCGACTTCGTCCGCGTCGAGTCTCCCGAGCCGCGCGAGAACGGGTGGGGGGTCGGCGCGAAGACGGTCGTGCATGGGGAATTGGGAAGGAGCGCGCGATGAACGTGATGATATACGGGACGAAAAAATGCGCCGAGACGCGGAAGGCGGAGCGGTTCTTCCGCGAGCGGAGAATCCCCGCGCAGTTTCGGGACGTCGGGGAAAAGCCCCTGACCGAGGGCGAGCTCAAGGGCCTCGCCGCGGGACACCGGATCGACGAGCTTCTCGACGCCGAATCGGCGGCTTACGAGCGGCGCGGGCTCGCGCACATGGAGTTCGACCCCGAGGAAGAGCTCCTCAGGGATCCCGGTTTGCTCGTGACCCCGATCATCCGGATAGACCGGAAATCCTTTATTAGGCCAGTTCTCTCGTCTCTTCCCCTGTAAACCGCCGAGGCCGAAAGTTTTCCACGCCGAGGGCTTCGGCGCAAATTTCCGAGAGCCGCTCGATGCCTTCCCTGATGAGCGCGGGCGATGAGTTCGAGAAGTTGAGGCGCATGCAGTTCTTGCCGCCGCCCGCGGGAAAGAAGTCGGCGCCCGGGACGAAGGCGACCTTGCGCTCGAGGGCCAGCGGGAAGACCGAATAGGAGTCGAACGCGCGCGGGCCTTCGACCCACAGGAACATGCCCCCTTCGGGCCTCGTCCACGAAAAGCCCGCGGGCATGCAGCGCTCGAGCTCTTCTTCCATAACGGTGAATCGCTCGCCGTACGCGGCGCGCACGCGCTCGACGTGGCGCGCGTTGTCGAAGTCCCTGAGGTACCGCTCGAGCACGAGCTGGTCGAAGCTCGAGGTATGGAGGTCTGCGGCCTGCTTCGCGACGACGAGCTTTTCCCTGACCGCGCGCGGGGCGACGATCCAGCCCGTGCGGAAGCCGGGGGCGACCGTCTTCGAGAAGGTGCTGAGATACAGGACGTTCCCCGATTCGTCGAAGGCCTTAATCGGCGGGATGTGGTTCCCCCGGTAGCGGAGCGCGCCGTAGGGGTCATCCTCGACGATGACGAGGTTCCGCGTCGCGGCGATCTCTGCGAGCCGCTTCCGTCGCTCAAGGCTCAATGTCCTTCCCGTCGGATTTTGGAAATTCGAGATGACGTAGAGAAAGCGGACTGCCCCGTCCGCGGCGAGCTCGTCGACCGCCTCGGGGATGATCCCGTTCGCGTCGGTCGGCACGGGGCTGAAGCGCGCCTCGAAGCACTGAAACGCCTGGATCGCGGCGAGGTAGGTGGGGTTTTCCGTGAGGATCGACGAGCCCGGATCGAGAAAAACCTTCCCAATGAGGTCGAGCCCCTGCTGCGAGCCGGTCGTGATGAGAACGTCGTCCCGCGTGCATGAAACGCCCCGCGTCGCCATCGCGCGCGCGATTTGTTCCCGGAGCGAGGCAATCCCGTCGGTTACCCCGTATTGAAAGGCTTTTGCCCCGCAGTCGCCGAGGACGCGCTCGGCGGCGACCTTGATGTCGCTTACCGGAAAGAGCTCCGGGGCGGGAAGGCCGCCCGCGAAGGAGATGATATCGGGCTCTTCGGTCATCTTCAAAAGTTCCCTGATGGATGACGGCTTCATGACGCTCATGCGGCTGGCGAATCGTGGGTTCATGCAAACTCCTTGTATCAAACGGGATGACTGTATTGTAGTAAAGTGATATAATACAGACAAGCAGATTGAGAGGTTTTTGTATGAGTTCTGTAATAGCACAGATAGACCATGAAGCGGACCTGCCGGTTCGTACCCAGATTTCGTCGGCTTATGCCGCGGCGATTCGCTCAGGCGCCCTGAAGCCCGGCGCCGCCTTGCCGTCGATCCGCGCGCTCTCAAGCCGGCTCAGGGTGAGTCCCGCCACCGTCGTCGCGGCCTACCGCGAGCTCTGCGACTCGGGGCTCGCCTCCGCGCAGCCGCGCTCGTCGTTTCGCGTCGCGGGTCTCCCCGAGGACGGCGTGCGAACCGAAACCGGCGATGAAGCGGGAGGCGCGGCATCGGGCGTCACGGTGATAAACGGCGGCTCGACGGTCAGCGGCGCGTACGCGCCCGAGCTCAGGAGCGGCCGCGGGGTCTACGCGCTCAATAGGATCGAGCCCGACCTTCGCATCCATCCCGCGCGCGAGTTCGCCGCGACGATCGCCTCGGTCGCCGTCGCGGACGTTTCCATCGGGGGCTACGAGGAATACCGGGGATGTCCCGCGCTTCGCGAGGCGATCGCCGCCTTTGACCGCGAGCGGGGGATCGATTCGGATCCGGTGAACGGGATGCTCATTACCTCGGGCGCCCAACAAGCCATCCAGCTCCTCGGGCGCTCGTTTCCCTCGGGGACCGCCATCGCCGTCGAGGATCCCTGCTATCCGGGAGCGCGGCTCGCGTTCTCGGGAAACGGCGCGCGGCTCGTCCCCGTGCGCGTCGGCGCTGACGGTCCCGACGCCGAGTCCCTCGCGGCGATTGCCCGCCCGGGAGCGGTCGCGGCCTTCTACTGCTGCCCGACCTACGCGAACCCCTCGGGGCGTACCTGGTCCGAGGCGGCGCGAATCCGCACGCTCGAGGCCGCGCGCGCTGGGGGATTTCTCGTCGTCGAGGACGATTACCTAGGTGATCTCGATTATTGCGCGGAGCGGCCGATCAGTCTCGCCGCGCTCGCCGAGCGCGTGCCGGGTGCCCGCGTCTTACGGGTCAGGACCTTTTCGAAATGCCTTTTGCCCGCGCTCAGGATCGCGAGCGTGACCGGCGAGCCCGCGATCGTCAGCCGGCTCCTCGCGCTCAAGGTCGCCGACGACATCGGCTGCTCGGCCTTTATCCAGCGCGCCCTCGCGCGGTTCGTCGACTCGGGGCAATACGCCGCGCATCTTGAGCGCGTACGCCCGCGCTACCGCGCGACGCGCGAGGCACTCCGCGAGGCGCTCGCGACCCCGATCGAGGGTCTTGAGTTCGAGGACCCGCCCGCGGGCCTCAGCCTCCTCGCGCGGGTGTCGGGGTCGCTCGACGCGGCCCGTTTCGTCGCGGAATGCGCGCGCGAAGGCGCCCTCGTCTCACCCGGTAGCGACAGTTGGCTCGATCCCGCCGAGGGGCGATCGCGCCTCAGGCTCTGCTTCGGCTCGCTCGCGCCCGAGGAGGTTCATCCCGCGATCGATACCCTCCGCCGTGCGGCCTCCGCCGCGCGGATCACCTCTCCCGTGTTCTCGATGATTTAATGCGCTGGCCGCGGGGTTGCCGAGCTCGGGGACCGTCATCGCATTCGGGGGCCGTGACCGCGTCATGGGCTCGCTGAGCTCAGCCGACGAGCTCGACGGTCGTTTTCGGCGAGCCTGGGCCGTCCTCGGAACCCACCGACTTCACGAAGACGAAGTCGGATTTTCGATACCAGTAGTCCATGCTGAAAAACGCGGCGGGTAATCCCCACGCGGTTATGCGGATCCTGACGGCGTTCGTCGGCGTACCATCGACGGAAACGATCTCCTCGCCAACCGTATGCGCCCGCATCTTATAGGGCTTGCCGTTCTCGGGATTCACGATCCAGAACTCCCTGTCGCCCGAGGGCGCGCGCGCGAGTTCGGAAAGCCCGTAGTTTACCGACGCGAACCAGGGCGCGCCGTCGACCGTCGAGCGCGCGGCCGGGGATCGCGCGCCATCCTTCGCGCATTCGATGACGTTCCCCGTTCGGGTTATGCGCGTGACCGTTCCGTCGGGATAGCGGTATGTCCAGGAGACCGCGCCGCCTTCGACGCCGAAGACTATGCGATGCGTCTCCCCGGTCGCCGGGTAGCGCGAGAGTATCTCGACGTTGCCGGTCGCCGCGTCCCGCGTGATCTCGCTCGTGTACTCGGTCGAGACGTTTCCCGTCGTCTCCCGATACCGATGTTCGGCGGCCCCGGCGCGAACGCCGACGAGCGCAAGGGCGATCGCGAACGCGAACGGCGCGAGCTTCCTACGCACGGCCTTTCCCGATCGCCGCCGCTATCGCCGCGGCGACCTCCTCGGGATTGCCTGATTTTCCGGCGCCGCTTGCGGCGTAAGATTCCGTCTTGTGGCATTCCCCGCGATCGGGAAAGAAGCGCTCCGCCGCCTTGAGGTAGAAGTGGACGATGGCGATGAGCGCGCCCATGAAAACGAATATGACGGCCATGCCCGCCGCCATGAGAATCAAGCTCAAATAAAGCGCATGGGTATCCATGTGTTCTCCTTTGCCCCTAGAGCAGGATCGGCACGAGCGCAAGGACGAGGCCGCCGACGACGACCGAGGCGACCTGGCCCGAGGCGTTCGCGCTGATCGCGTGCATCAGGATGACGTTCGAGGGATCGTCCTTAAACGCCATCTTCTGGATCACGCGTCCCGACATCGGGAACGCCGAGATCCCGCACGCGCCGATCATCGGGTTGATTTTCTTTTTCAGGAAGAGATTGATCGCCTTCGCGCATAGGACGCCGCCGGCGGTATCGACGACGAAGGCGACGAGACCGAGCGCGAGGATCTTGAGGGTCGCGGGTTGGATAAAATCCTGCGCCCGCATCGAGGCGCCCACGGCGATGCCCAAGAGGATCGTCACGATGGTCGAGAGCTCGTTTTGCGCGGTGCGCGACATCTTCTCGAGGCAGCCGCATTCGCGGATGAGGTTCCCGAACATGAGAAAGCCGATGAGCGGCGCGGCCATGGGAACGAGGAGGCTCGCGAGGATGGTGACGATGATCGGGAAGGAGACGGTGACGAGTTTCGGGACGACGCGGTCGTGCGCCTCCATGTGGATGAGCCGCTCGCGCTTCGTCGTGAGCGCGCGGACGACCGGTGGCTGGATGATCGGGACGAGCGACATGTACGAGTACGCGACCACGGTTATGGGCCCGAGAAGATGCTTCGCGAGTTTCGTCGAGACGAAGATGGCCGTCGGCCCGTCCGCCGCGCCGATGATGCCGATGCTCGCGGCCTCGCTCAGGTTGAATCCCATGATGACCGCGATCGCGATGGTCGCGAAGACCCCAAGGTGCGCCGCCGCGCCGAAGATCATGAGCCATGGCCGCTGGAAAAGCGGGCCGAAGTCGCACATCGCGCCGACGCCGATGAACACGAGGAGCGGCAAGAGCTCCGTCGAGATCCCCGCGTCGAAGAGAACCTTGAGCGCGCCCGGCACCCCTTCGTGCTGCCACACGACCTCGTAGGGCAGGTTGACCAGGATCGCGCCGAACCCGATCGGCAGGAGGAGCATCGGCTCGTAATCCTTCGCGATCGCGAGCCAGATGAGCGTCATGCCGACGAGGTACATGAGCGCCTGCTGCCAGCCGATCGCCATGATACCGTCCGTGAAAAAGGAGAGAATGCTCTGCAACATCTTGAGGCACCCCCGATTGGTAAGCGGTTTTCAAAAGTATAGCAGACAATCCGCGCGCGCGGGCGGTTTTTTTCCGTATTGACCGCGCATCCGCTTCGATGTACCTTTTTCCCTATCATGAAACCCAAACACGATCTTCACCCTGACACGATCTGCGTGCACGGAACCTATGACCCCATGGAACACCGAGGCGCGCGCTCGATGCCGATCTACCAAAGCGCCGCGTACTGCTACGAGTCCGCCGACCAGGCCGCCGCCCTCTTTTCCTTCGCCGAGGAGGGGAGCGTCTACTCCCGCCTGGGCACCCCGACGACCGACGAGGCGGAGAACCGCGTCGCGCTCCTCGAGGGCGGCATCGGCGCCGTCTCCTTCGCCTCGGGGATGGCGGCGCTCTCGGCGTTCGTCCTCAACTTCCTCAAGTCCGGCGACGAGATCGCCGCCGCCTCGTCGCTCTACGGCGGGAGCATGGGGCTTCTGACCGACACCTTGCCGCGGCTCGGCATTACGGCGCGTTTCTTCGATCCGCTGAAACCCGAGAGCCTCGAGGCGATCATGACGGGAGCGACGCGGCTTATCCTCGCGGAGAACCTCGCGAACCCGACCCTCTCGGTTCCCGACCACGAGGGCCTTTCCGCGGTCGCGCGAAAATGGCGCGTGCCGTACCTCGTCGACAATACCTTCGCCACGCCGCTCATCTGCAGGCCCGCGGACTTCGGCGCGGACTTCGTCCTCCACTCGACGACCAAGTACATGATGGGGCACGGGGACGCGATCGGCGGCATGCTCGTCGACGCGGGGAGCTTCGAGTTCGACCGGGCGCGCTATCCGCTCATGTTCGACGTCGCGCCCGACGGAAGAAGCTACGTCGAGTCCTTCGGGAAAAAAGCCTTTCTCACGCGGCTTCGCGGGAAGGGCCTCATGAACCTCGGCGGCTGCATGGCGCCGTTCCACGCGTGGCTCCTCATCCGGGGACTCGAGAGCCTTCCGGTTCGCTACGAACGGCACCTCGAGAACGCGCGGTTCCTCGCCGACGAGCTCGCAGGCCACCCCGCGGTCGCGTGGGTGAACCATCCCTCGCGGCCCGACCATCCCTCGCACGGAAACGCCGACCGGTACCTCAAGGGTAAGTACGGCGCGGTGCTCGGCTTCGGGCTCAAGGGCGGGTATGAGGCGTGCAAGCGTTTTATCGACGGCATCGAACTCATCTCGCACACGACGAACATCGGCGACACGAAGACGCTCGTCATCCATCCGGCCTCGACGACGCACCGAAACATGGACGCGGCGGCGCGAAAGGCAGTGGGTATCGGCGACGACTTTATCCGCATGTCGGTCGGGCTCGAGAACCGCGAGGACCTCATGCGCGCGCTCGACGCCGCGCTTCGCGCGTAAAAAAAGCCCTGGGGTTGAATCCCCCCAGGGCTTACCGAATGATATTCACCGCGTGATTCGCGCGAGGTAACAATAGGCGCGCGTCAGGCCTTTGCCGGCGCTAACTCCTCTTGCCGTTCGCTCTCGGGGTCTCCGGCGGATATTCCTCGCTGCGCTTCCTCGATCTCCTTCTCGGAGATGATCCCGCCGATCGAGAGTATGGTGATGAAATCCCCGTCGACGTGGCCCATGCCCTCGATGAAGTCGGTGTCTATCGCGAGACCGATGGTCGGCGCGGGCTCGACGTCCTTCTTCTCGATGGTGACGACCTTGTGAACGGCGTCCGCGAAGATGCCGAGAATCTTGACCTTCGCGCTTTCCCCCTGCGCGGGCGGCAGCTCTATGACGATGACCGCCGTTTCGGGGGACACCTCTGTCGCCCCGAGCCCAAGCTTCATCTTGAGGTCGATGAGCGGCACGACGCTTCCTCTCAAGTTTATGACCCCGATCATGAAGTTAGGCATTCGCGGGATCCGGGTGATGCGGGGAACCTCGAGGATCTCCTTAATGTGCGAGACGCTGAGGGCGTATTCCTCGCCGTCTATTCTGAAGGTAAGGTATTGCCGTATCTCTTCCATGCTGGTTACCGCTCCTTAGAATTGCTTAAAGTCGCCGTCGCGCTGGTCGCGCGCGTCATGCGCGGGGTCGTCGTCGAGGTGCAAATCGATGCCCGTCGGGGTCTTCGCCTGAACCGGTGCGGCCTGGGCGAACTTCGGCGGATGGTTCACGTGGATTACCCGATGGCTCGCCGGCGTGGGCGCCGCTTTTGCGACGCTTGCGGTCGTCGCGGCTATCGTTGCCGGCTTTCGCGCGGCATGCGACGAGCTGCCGCTCTCGTCGATCCTGAAGAAGGATAGCGTGGCGTGCATCTCCTCGGCCTGGCTCGCGAGCTCCTCGGACATGGACGCCGATTCCTCGGACGCCGACGCGTTCTGCTGGACTACCTGGTCGAGCTGCATGATCGCGGCGTTGATCTGCTCGGCTCCCGTATTCTGCTCGGCGCTCGCGGCGCTGATCTCCTGCACGAGCTCGGCGGTGCGCTTGATCTCCGGTATCATGCCGTTAATCGTCACGCCCGCGCGCTCTGCGACCTGAACGCTTTCCGTCGAGAGCTTGCTGATCTCGCCCGCTTCCTTCTGGCTCCGCTCGGCGAGCTTGCCGACCTCGGACGCCACGACCGCGAATCCCTTGCCGTACTCGCCCGCGCGCGCGGCCTCGATGGACGCGTTGAGCGCGAGCATGTTCGTCGACCGCGCGATCTCCTCGATGATCCCGATCTTCGACGCTATGAGCTTCATCGCGTCGACGGTGTCGTTTACCGCCTTTCCGCCCTCTTCGGCGATCTGCGAGGACTTGTGCGATATCTTTTCGGTCGTCATCGCGTTCTCGGCGTTTTGCCTGATGTTGCTCGTCATCTGTTCCATGGAGGAGGATATCTCCTCGAGGGAAGCAGCTTGCTCGGTCGCGCCCTGCGACATCTGCTGGGACGTTGAGCTAAGCTGCTGGCTGCCCGAGCTGACCTGCGACGCGGCTCCCTGGATTTGCTCGACGATGTCTCGGAGCCGCTCGCTCATGGTCTTGAGCGCCGTCGCGAGCTGGCCGATCTCGTCCTTTTGGTCGATGTCGAGTTTTGCGTTGAGGTTGCCGTTTGAGATCTCCTCGGTGAACGCGACTCCGAGCGCCATCGCCTTGGTTATCGCGCGCGTGACTACGATGGAAAGGAGCGTGCCGACGATGAGCGAGCAAAGCGTGAACATGATGATGAGTGCTCGCGTTGAGTTCATCGCCTTGGTTAAGAGCGAGCTGCCGCTCTGCGCGAGTTCGGTCGCCTTCGCGACGGAAACCTCCGCTTGCTTGGCTGCCTTACTCTGAACGTCCGCCTTTTTGAGGTTGATCGTCCGCATCTCGTCGAATATCGTCGAGTACTCATGGATGTCTTCCTCTAGCGTCCCAACTGATCGGGCGATCTTTGTCGCTTCCTCGAGGGACTGTACGGTCGTGTTGTAGGCCGCGTCCGTGCTGTCCATGACGTAGGTTCTGCTTGAGAGCCTGAATTGCGAGACAAGCGAGAGGAGGGAATAAAGCTCTTTGTTTGACCCTCCTTGCCGCGCCATGATGGCGGTGAGGTCGTCGTTGATCTTGTTTCCCGCGGTTGCGAGCTTTGCGGTGTCGGCAGAAAGCTCTTTATTGAGGGATACGTAGGCGTTAAAGTTTTCTTTGTACGAGGTAACGGATTCGACGATCTCGTCGATGCGCTTGACGTTCGCGGGGTCCTTGACCTGGACTTTGATCTTTTCGCAGATCGTGACGACCTTGTCCATCGAGGTTCCTATGGTATCGACGTAGGAATCGCTCTTGGTAATGACGTAGTTCTTCCCCCCGATGACGCCGTTGCGGATCAGGTCGATCGCCTCGTTCGCCATGGCGCTTCGTGAGGCGCTTCCCGCGACGGAGGTGAGCCCCCCTATCGCGATCGTCGCCGTCAACAGCGAGAGGGCGAGGACACAGGCGAACCCTCCTCCGATCTTAAATGCTAGCTTGAGATTCTTGAACATCGAGCGCTCCTTATTAAAATAACTTGATGACGTGTATCAGCCTCGTTAATCCGAGGGCGGCCCTACGACCTTCTTGACCGTTTCGAGCAGTTTGTCCGCGTTAAACGGTTTGACGATCCATCCTGTCGCGCCGGCTTTCTTCCCCTCGTCGATGATCGATCCCTGCGATTCGGTGGTGAGCACCAGGATGGGCATGAACTTGCTGGCGGGCGCCTCGCGTATCTTTTTCACGAGGGTGAGCCCGTCCATGTTGGGCATGTTGATGTCGGTGATCACGAGGTTCGCCTTGGCCGCCGAGAGGGACTTGAGCGCCTCGACGCCATCGCTCGCTTCGCGTACCGAGTAGTTGCCCTGCTCAAGGATGAAGCGCGTGCTTTGACGAATCGACAACGAATCGTCAACAATGAGTATTGTCGTTGCCATTATATTTACCTCCGTTGTTTTTTGCCGTTTCGAGAATTTGCTCGACGTCCACGATGAGCGCGATAGAGCCGTCTCCGAGTATCGTCGCGCCGGAAAGCCCCTTCGCCGTCCGATAGAGCGAGTCAAGGGGCTTGATGACCGTTTGGTTCCCGCCGAGTATCGTGTCGACGAGGATGCCGTACTGCGCGCCTCCGACGGTGACGATGACCGCGTGGCGGAAGGGCGAGGCATCTCCATCCGCGTGGAAGAACGAGCGGAGATCGACGTACGGGATTAACTGCCCTTGGTAGGCGATCACGTCGTCCCGTCGGTCCTTGGCGCTTGACGGAAGTTCCATGCATCCGACGACCGCCGCGAGGGGAAGGACGAAACGCTCGCTTCCGACGGTCACGAGGAGCCCGTCGATGATCGCGAGCGTGAGGGGTATGCGAAGCGTGAAGAGCGTCCCCATTCCCTCGACGCTCTCGATACCGACCTTGCCGCCGATCTCTTCCATCTGGCGGTTAACGACGTCCATGCCGACGCCCCTGCCCGAGATGGCGCTGACAATTTTCTTCGTCGAGAATCCGGGAAGCATGATGAGGCGGAATATCTCGTCCTCGGGGAGGGTCTGACCCTTCTGCACGAGCCCTTTCGCGATCGCCTTCTCGAGGATCGCCGCGCGGTCGAGCCCGTTCCCGTCGTCTTCGATCGTTATCTCGACGTTCGCACCCGCCTGCGCGGCGCCGAGCCTGATCTTGCCGCCTCGCGGTTTTCCGCGCGCCTCGCGCACATCGGGCGTCTCGATTCCATGGTCAATGCTGTTTCGCACGATGTGCACGAGCGGGTCGTGGAGCTTATCGATGACGGATTTATCGAGTTCCGTTTCGGTCCCGAGGGTTTCGAGCTCAATCTCCTTACCGAGTTCCGCCGAGAGGTCGCGGACGAGCCGCCTAAAGCCGTTGAACGTCGGCCCGATCGGGACCATGCGGATGCTCATCGCGACGTTCCTGAGGCTTTCGCTGAGCCTCCCGAACTGCTCGACGATATTCTCGAGCTCGCCGCCTTCGTCGAGCCTGCTTGCGGCCTCGCCGACGCGCGCGTGCACGGTGACGAGTTCCCCGACGAGCGCCATGAGCTCGTCGAGCTTTTCCGATTTTACCCGTATACTTCCCATGTCGGTGTGCACGGCTTTGTCCGCTTGAATCTTTTGGAGCTGCCGCTGCGTCTCAAGGGCGACCTTGACCTCGTTCGGGGACACGAGCTTTTCCTCGACGAGCGCCTCGCCGAGCCGCTTGTGCGAGGCGAGAACCCGCTCAAGGTCCTTCTCCGTGATGCGCCCCCGCTCAATGAGTATCTCGCCGAGTTTCTTCACCCGCGTCTCATCGGCGCCCGCGTGATCGGGTTCCGAGATGCATTCGACGAGTAACTCGCAGTCCCCCTCGATAAATATAAAGACGTCGCGGATCCGGTTCTCGCTCGAGTTCGTCGTTAAAAAGATATTCCATCCCTCGCGATAGTCGTCGGGGTTAAGGGTCTCGATCGGCGGCACTTTGGCAAAATCGGGAATGCACACCGCCTCGCCGAGGCTCGCGAGTTCCCGCAGTAAGGTGAAGGGGTTAATCCCTCGGGAGTAGATGCTCGGCGAGGGCTTAAACTCCACGTGCCAGGTTTTCCGCGACGCCTCGCCTTCTGTTTTCATGGTGGTCGGCGCATTGGTTTGCGTGTTCGCGGACACGGTCGTCGCCGCTGTGCCTTTGCCCTCGCTTGTCGCCTGCGGGAGTCCAGAGGCCGCGCGCATCTCCGCGAGAAAGGCCACGAGTTCCGGTGCGAGCTCCTCGTGCTCGGCGCTCGCCTTCGCGAGCATCGAGTCGATATGATCGCGCGCGATGAGGACATTTCCGATAAGATCCTTCGTGAGGGGAATCGCGCCATCGCGAAGCGCGGCAAGGACGGACTCGACCTCGTGCGCGAAGCGCGAGATATGGGTTAGCCCAAACATTGCCGCCGATCCCTTGATCGTGTGCATTACGCGGAATACCGCTGAAAGGAGCTCTTTGTTTGATGGGTTGGTCTCGAGTTCGAGGAGGTTGTCCTCAAGGCTGCCGAGTAGCTCAAACGACTCTTCTTTAAACGTAGTAATAAACTGTTGGTTGACGTCGCTCAATTGTTTTCCGTGTCCTTTTAACGATGCTTATTCATTAATTTGCGATATACCATGAGTTATAGTTTCTGAACTATTGGATGTCAAATTTTCAAGAAGAAAAAAGTAAGTTTTGGCAAATTAAAAAAACTTGACAGCATGAGAAAGTCATGTCCTCGAGCAAAAAAAAGCACCGAGCGAAAAGGCTCGGTGCCGAAGCCGCTTCCATTCGGTTGAACGGAAGGCTACCTGAGAGAAAAATCTTATGGGGGAAAGATTCTCCCTCTCAGGCGCTCATTATTTTCTTACCGCACTTATTTATATAAGGGGCGCTCGACGTACCTCGTGTGGAGGAGGTGATGCGCTTTCTCGGAGTTCGGTTCCTTGAGGAACTCCGCGTATGCCTGCTGGACGCTCGGGTTTTTATGGGAAACCCGGATCGCGCTCTTCGCGTCGTCGGCATACAAGCCGCCCGCGCGCTGGCTGCGGATCTCGTCGTTCGCGCCGTAGGGTTGGCCGCCTCCGGCGACGCAGCCGCCGCGGCACGCCATCACCTCGATGAAGTGGTAGGGCGGCTCCTTTTTCGCGGCGAGCGCCTCGCGCACGGAGGCGAGCACGGGCTCGACGTTGCCGAGCTGGTGGACGACCGCGATGCGCACCTCGGTGCCGCCGACGTCGACCTTCGCTTCCTTGACGTCCTTAAGGCCGCGCGCGGGAATGAAGTTGATGTCGCCGAGCTCCTTGCCGGTGATGACCGCGTACGCGGTGCGGAGCGCCGCTTCCATGACGCCGCCGGTCGCGCCGAAGATCGTTCCCGCCCCGGTGTAGGGCCCGAGCGGGTTATCGGCCTCTTCCTCCTCGAGGAGGTTGAAGTCGATGCCTGCCTGGCGGATGAGCCGGGCGAGCTCGCGGGTGGTGAGCACGGTGTCGACGTCCTGGAAGCCAGAGGCCTTCATGTCGTCGTTCCGCTTGCACTCGTACTTCTTCGCGGTGCAGGGCATGACGGAAACCGAGTAGACCTTCGCGGGATCGACGCCGGCCTTGCCCGCCCAGTAGGTCTTGATCATCGCGCCCATCATCTGCTGCGGGCTCTTGGCGGTCGAGACGTTCGGGAGGAGGTCGTGCGCGTTCTTCTCGGCGTAGTCGACCCACGCGGGGCAGCACGAGGTGAAGAGCGGGATCGCGCCCTTACCCTTGAGGAGGCGGCCGATGAGCTCCGTGCCCTCTTCCATGATGGTGAGGTCGGCGGAGAAGTTCGTGTCGAACACGTACTTGAAGCCGATGCGGCGGAGGGCTGCGTAGATCTTCTTCGTGGTGAGCTCGCCCGGCTTTAGGCCGAACTCCTCGCCGAGGGCGACGCGGACGGCGGGCGCGATCTGGACGACGGAGGTGATCTCCTTGTCGGCGAGGCGGTCCCAAACCTTGCGGGTCGAGTGCGCCTCGTAGATGGCGCCGACGGGGCAGTGCGCGGCGCACTGGCCGCAGCGGACGCACGGGGAGTCCGCGAGCTTGCTCATCGCGGCGGGCGCGATGACGGTCTTGCCGCCGCGCGCCTGGTATTCGATCGCGTTGACCTTCTGCACTTCCTGGCAGACCTCGACGCAGCGGCCGCAGCTGATGCACTTGTTGCGGTCGAAGACGATCGCGTCGTTCGAGTCGTCGAGCGGCCGGTCGATGATGTAGTGGTCGAAGCGGATCTGGCGGAGCCCGAACTCGGCGGCGAGGCTCTGGAGCTCGCACTGGTTGTTGCGGGTGCAGGTGAGGCAGTCCTGCGGGTGGTTCGACAGGATCAGCTCGAGCACCGTGCGCCGCGCCTTGACGATCTCGGGGTCGTGGGTGACGACGCTCATGCCCTCGGTCACCTTGGTGCAGCACGCGCGGATCATGCGCGGGGTGCCTTCCATGCGGACGATGCAGATGCCGCACGAGGCCCACGCGGGAAGGTCCTGATTGTAGCAGAGCGAGGGGATCTTCACGTTCGCCTGCTTCGCGGCGGCGAGAATCGTGGTCCCCTCGGG
>DAOPYF010000027.1:0-24534 GCA_035352735.1 Treponemataceae bacterium
GCTTCTCGAACTGAGTCGTCGCGGTCGGGAAGGTTCCGTCCTCGGGGAGCTGGCTCACCTTGAGGCTGTCGCCGTTCTGGTCGGCCATCGCGCCGAGCACGTCGCGGACGAAGGGGTCCTTGGCGGAGGACATCGCGGGGTTCATGTGGTGGTTGCCCTCGGTCTTGTTCGGGTACTTAACCTCATGGACGGCGGCGAGCGCCATGTCGATGGTGTCGATGTTCTTCTGGACGACGTCGGCGCCCTTCTTGCCGTAGGACTTCTCGATGAACTTCTTCATGTACTTGACGGCTTCCGCCTCGGAGAGAACGCCGGAAATCTTGAAGTACGCGGCCTGCATGACGACGTTGATGCGGTTGCCCATTCCGGCCTTTTCCGCGATCTCGAAGGCGTCGATGACGTAGAACTTGAGCTTCTTGTCGAGGATCTGCTTCTGGACCTCGACGGGGAGCTCGGCCCACACGTGAGCGGCGTCATAGTGGCTGTTCAGGAGGAACGTGCCGCCTTCCTTCGCCTTGGAAAGGAGGTCGAAGGACTCGATGTAGCCGTACTTGTGGCAGGCGATGAAGTCGGCCTTCGTGATGAGGTACGGGCGGCGGATCGCCTTCTTGCCGAAGCGAAGATGGGAAGCGGTGAAACCGCCGGACTTCTTCGAGTCGTAGGAGAAGTACGCCTGGGCGTTGAGCTCGGGGCGGGCCTCGCCGATGATTTTGATGGAGTTCTTGTTGGCGCCGACGGTACCGTCGGATCCGAGGCCGTAGAACATAGCCTCGTTCATTCCTTCCTCGACGAGGACGAAGTTCTCGTCGTACGGGAGGCTCTTGCCCTGGACGTCATCGTTGATACCGATGATGAAGTGGTTCAGCTTCTTGCCGGAGAGGTTGTCGTAGACGGCCTTGACCATGCAGGGGGTGAATTCCTTCGAACCGAGGCCATAACGACCGCCGAGAACGACGTCGACCTTGCGGCCAAGCTCCGCGAGCGCGGTGCAGACGTCTTCGTAGAGCGGCTCGCCGAGCGATCCGGGCTCTTTGGTGCGGTCGAGA
Source organism: Treponemataceae bacterium (assembly GCA_035352735.1). Lineage (GTDB taxonomy): Bacteria > Spirochaetota > Spirochaetia > Treponematales > Treponemataceae > Teretinema. Next base: position 1,047 of record DAOPYF010000027.1, read on the forward strand.
ACGGCGATTGCCTTGACGGTCGAGGGGATTGCCTTGACGAAGAGGCTCGCGTCGAACGGGCGGTAGAGGCGGACCTTGACGATACCGAGCTTCTGTCCCTTCTCGTTCAGGGCTTCGACGGTCTCTTCGGCGGTCTCCGCTCCCGATCCCATGATGATGATGACCTTGTCGGCGTCCTTGGCTCCGTAGTAGTCAAAGAGGTGATACTGGCGGCCGGTGAGCTTCGCGTACTTGTCCATTTCCTTCTGGACGATCTCGGGAACGGCGTCGTAGTACTTGTTCACGCCCTCTCGGCTCTGGAAATAGACGTCCGGGTTCTGCGCGGTTCCGCGGAGGAGCGGCGCTTCCGGGGTAAGGCCGCGGGCGCGATGGGCGCGGACGAGCTCGTCGTCGACCATCTTCTGCATGACGTCATTGGAGACTTCCTCGATCTTCTGGAGCTCGTGGGAGGTGCGGAAACCGTCGAAGAAGTGGAGGAACGGAACGCGCGCGCGGAGCGTGGACGCGTGGGCGATAACCGCCAGGTCCATGACTTCCTGTACGCTGTTGGAAGCGAGCATCGCCCATCCGGTCTGGCGGCAGGCCATGACGTCCTGGTGATCGCCGAAGATCGAAAGGGAGCTCGTCGCGAGGGCGCGCGCGGCAACGTGGAATACGGTGCTGGTGAGCTCTCCGGAGATTTTATACATGTTCGGGATCATCAGGAGAAGACCCTGGGAAGCCGTGAAGGTCGTGCTCAAGGCACCGGTCGTCAGGGCTCCGTGGACGGCGCCAGCGGCTCCTGCTTCAGACTGCATTTCGACGACATCGGGGACCGTTCCCCAGATATTCGCTTTTCCCTTTGCCGAGTATTCATCGGCAACTTCTCCCATCGGGCTCGAGGGGGTGATCGGGTAGATCGAGATAACCTCGCTCAAGGCGTGGGCTACGTGGCCGGCGGCGGTATTGCCGTCGATCATTACGAGTTTCTTCTCAGACATATTTCCGTCCTTAAAAAAAGAATTGTGGTGAGACAACGTAAATAGGTAAATAAATACCTAATCGCCGAATAATCTACCTTGCCATCCGCTTTTATTCAAGTGGAGAGGCCTTCATCCATTATAAGCGATTTATGCTATACTTGCGTCACATGAAAGACACCGCCCCCCTTATTCGTTTTCGCGACGTTTCCTTTACCTGGCCGGACCCCGATACCGGGGAACTTCCCCTTAAGGCGGACGGCACGTCGGCAAAGCCGGTTTTTGACGCCTTTACCGCCGATATCCCCCATGGTTTCATCAGCCTTACCGGCCCCAATGGATCCGGGAAATCGACGTTCATGCTCCTTGCGGGCGCCCGGGTTATGCCTCAGGCGGGCAGGGTCGAGCTCCTCGGGCAAAACACGCGCGTTCTCTCCGGCGCTTGGGCCGACGACTCGGGTACCCCCGGGCAGGGGCTAACCCCCGAAGTCGAGCACCGGCGGAATCTCGCGTGCTCGTTCATCTATCAAAACATGGAATTCGAGACGAACGACGGCGACTCCTCGTCGGTCGGCAATCTTCTCGAGTATGTATACGTGTCCGGCGGCCATCGCTCGAAGGACGAGGGCTTTTTGAAGGACGTGCTCGAGGCCTTCGAGCTTGGCGAGCTCCGTTCCCGCGGGCTTTCGGCGCTCTCGAAGGGGGAGTCGCAGCGGGTTCTCCTCGCCTTCTCCGCGCTCTATGGCTCGCGGGTCATCATGATGGACGAGCCGGTTTTCGCGATGGAACCGCGGCAAAAAGAGCGCGCGCTTGAATTTTTCGGTGATATGTATCGCCGCTCGGGTGTTTCAATCTTAGTGTCGCTGCACGAGCTGTCCCTGACGAGGAAATACGCGGATACCGTGATGCTCTTCCATCCGGACCGCACGATCGATCTCGGGACGCCCGAAGAGGTGCTCGTCCCGGAGGCGCTCGAGGCTGCCTATGGCGTTCCGAGCGCCATGCTCTACGATACCGAGTGTTTGAGCCGAAAGGTGATGCTTGAGCAGGATCAGGCCAATCGGGACCGCTAATGAGGCGTAAGGCATTGGTTTTGTAACATTCGATGTGTTACAATGATTTTATAGCATGTAATCCTTAGGAGGATATTGTATGATCAAGAAAATTATTTCCGGAGTATCGATCCTTGCGCTCGTTTCGACCGTGTTCATTTCCTGCGCGTCCAAGCCGAAAGAGAAGCCCGTCGTTGCAGAGCCCGTTCCGACCGCCAAGCCGATCATCGGCATGGACGGCGTCCCGATGCCCACCTGGGTCAACAAGACCCCGAAGAGCGATGACAAATTCTACGCCGTTGGGTACGCGATGAAGTCCAACCGCGCGATCTCCAAGACCGCCGCCGGCGCCGATGCCCGCGACCAGATCGCCCGCTGGGTCGGAACCAGCGTCAAGAACGCGCTCGTGAACTATACGAACGAATCCGGTTCCGAGAAGAACGTCCAGACCCTCAGCTATTTCGAGAACATTTCGAAGCAGGTCGCGGATCAGACCCTCGTCGGCGTCGAGGATGACGAAACCTGGGTTGACGATAAGGGCGGCGTGTACATGCTTTGCTCCTTCCCGAAGGCAAACGTCGGAAAGAGCTTCGAGCAGACCGTTCAGTCTTTCCAGCGGAACGAAGCCGCGGCGTTCTCCGAGTTCAAGGCTAAGGAAGCCCTTTCCTTCCTCGATAAGGAAACCACGAACGGCGTGACCGCCACCGCGAAGTAAGGGTTGACGCATGAAACTGGTCCGGATCGTAAAAAGGCTGGTTCCGGTTTTATGCCTCTCGGTCTCCCTCGCGGGCTGCGCGTCCACGGGGGGCGACCGATCCTCTTCGCTGTACCTTGAGTCCGCCCCGAGCGGCGTCTATTATGCCCGGTCCCCCGCGATGCAGTCGGCGGAACGGGAGCTCGCGGAATGCCTATTCCGCGTCGCCGGGCAGGTTTCCCTCCGAAAAAGCGTTACGGTTCAGTACGTCACCACCCCGGTTAACGCGCCGGACGGGACGCGCCTTACGCGGGCGCAGGTTTCCGTCGATTACAATCAGTCAAACAGCATCGCGATCCTCGATACCCTAACCGTGCGCGCGGTTAGGCGCGACAAGAACGGCACCGAAGCCTTGGTGCGCGCCTCGCCCCTTCCCGGCATCAAGACCCCAAGCGTCCAGGCGAGCGACCGAATCGGGCGCGACGGAAATCCCGGTTGGGTCGCGCGTCCCCCGAAATCCTCGGGTTACGTGACCGCCGTCGGGTCGATCGCCCAAGGCGCGTCCTCGCCGGACGGCTACGCGAACGCCGACACGAACGCGATCGGCGCCCTCGCGCCCCTGGTCGCGCGGGGGCAAGCGTCGGGCTCCTCGACCGTTTACGAGGCGACGCTCGTCGGCGTCTTTATCGCGCGCCGTTGGTTCAACCCCCAAGAGGGTCGGTGGTACAGCCTCGCGGTCCTTCCCCGTTGAGCCGCGCGCTTCCCCCTTTTTTTCCAGTTTTCATTGACGGTTTTTTTGGAATATGCAATCGTCTTACTCATACGTTCGCGCACCGAAGAGGAGGAATAATGGCTAAACGACTGTACAAAATCGAGACAGGTAAAAAGATTTGCGGCGTGTGCGGGGGCTTGGCGGAATATCTCAACGTCGACCCGGCGATCGTCCGAATTTTATGGGCCCTAGGCGCGCTCTGCTGCGGAACCGGATTGCTCCTCTATATCATTTGCGCGTTCGTGCTGCCGACGAAGAGCGAGGTAGAGAACTCGTAAAAAAAACCAGCCCGTTCGGGCTGGTTCGCTTTCCTGAAACTATCCTTATCGGGCGTGGTACTCACGCTTGTCCGATCAATTCCTGCTTTCCCTCATAGTACGTATTGCCTATGAAGAACCGCACGCAATTCGCGTAGGCCCAGGGAAGGTATATCCCGCACGTGACGAGGGTAAGGAGCGCCTGTCCCCAAAGGAGGGTAAAGGCCTTCCCTGTCGTTCCGCCGAACCCGAGGCGGCCAATTTCCGCGTCGTTTTCGCGAATGGCGGTCTTCCCCGCGAAGTATCGATAGATATTGACGAATGCCATCGGCCACGCGATCCCGCAGGTGACGACGAGAAGACCGAGCTGCGCGAGGATGAAGCCGCACGAGGGCCAGAAGCTCGTATCCCAAGAAATCGTGATCCCTTTCCACGCGAAGTTGATCGCCCACCGATACGCGAGGTACATGAACGGGACAATCACGATGAAGATCGCGAGATATAAGAGTACCATCGCGAGCCCGAAGGATCCGGAAACGTTCGAGGTCTTCGCGAGGTTCAGCTGCGCGGCAATGACGCCGAAGGCCACGCACACCGCGATAAGGGGTATGAGGAAGGCGAGGACGTAGTACTTCATGAGCTTTCCGGTCTTTGAGCGGAACGATGCCTTCGCCCCCTCGCACTCGGAGTGTTCCGCGATATAGGAAACGATCTTCCGCGCATAGGCCGGGATGTAGAAGCCGAGCGTAACGAGGCAAAGCAGGAAGCCGAGGATATTGATCTTGACGTATTCGCCGATCTTACCGGTAAAGGCGAGCGGCTTCCCCTTAATCGCGACGGTAGGGTACGCGAGGGCCATGAGGACGACCGAGAAGGCTGCCTGAACGACGACGAGCAGGCCCTCGAGCGCCAAGGTGAAAAGGAACGCCGCCATCGCGCGCGCGGGGTCTTCGGGCGGATTCAGCGAGGCAAGCTCGCTCGGAATCATGATCGCGAGGCTCAGCGCGACGCAGACGATGAACGGTTTCCACCAGCGCTTGCCGGTGAGCGTACAGCTAAAGTTTTCCTTCATACAAGAATGCCTCCAAGAGACGCGCCGCGTTGCGTGAAAATGCCTCGGCGCCTATCGTTTTATCGGGATGGCGTAGGAAACGCCAAGCGTGCCCGCATACCGCGTAAGCGGATCTTGGTTAGTAATGTACAGCAATTCATTGTCGAAGCCAATCGCGAATCGCTCGAAGGGAAGGAATTCAATGGATAAACCCGCGGCGATCGCGCCGTCGAGCGAGCTCTTGTCCGTATCGGATTCCGTCGAGACGTCTTTCGCGGTGACTCTGATGAGGTTTATCCCCCCGCCGAGCCTGAAGCGGAAGCGGAAGCGGGAGAGCGCGTAGGTGACGGACGGCGCGAGGGTTATCGCGAGGTCTTGGGTGTCGCTTTCGACGTAGATCCCGTTTCCGTCGTTGTGCATCGTGGCGTAATCCGCCCGAAGCCCGATCGCGTAGAGGAAGCCTTTCCCCGATTCGGGAACGAGGCGCGGCGAGAGATAAAAATCCGCGAAGACCGCGCCCGCGATGCCCGGCTCGCTATAGATGTCGTTCCACTCGCCGATGATGAGGCCTACGCCCCCGGCGCCGCCGACGCAAAGCCAATTTTGCGTGCCCTTTTTCGCCACGGGTTCTTTCTTCGGAAGCGGTTCCTCTTTCGGCGGCGGCTCCACTTTTTTCGGTTCGGGCTTCTTTTCGACGATAAGGGTTCCCGCCGGCATCTCTCCGAGCTCGGGCGCGTTGCGGAACGCTATCGCGTAGGTGCCCTCGTCGAGCTCCGGGGGAAGCTCGAGCGTGAGTTCCGCGGGCGAGCGCGCGAGCGTGGGAAGGGAGATCGCGTTATCCGTCCCCGGGGCCTTGAGCCATGCCGTCGACTCGGGGGAGAGATTCTTGCCGCGCACGGTCAGGATCGCGGGGGGCGAGCCTTGCTCTCCCGACGCAGAAAGCGCTTCCCGCGCGATTCGCTCGGGAGTAGATGAAAGCGCGGTAGCTTCGGGATAGGCGACGGTAAGCGCGGCCTTTTTCACCGTCGAATAGTCGGGTGGGTTCGTCATGGTAAGCGCGTATTCGCCGCGTTCGGTCAGCGTCTCGCCCGAAAGGAGGAAGGTGCGGGGTTTTGCCTTGCTGATCGAAAGGGGGATTCTCTTTCCCGAGGGCGAGACGAGGAAGGCCGTCGCCTTTGCCGAAAGCATGTCCGCCTGTATCGTAAGCGCGAGCGGTTTACCCGGCGCGAGCGCGGTCGGCGAGATCTTCGAGATGGTCGGGGCCCCATAGGAGAGGACGGTGAAGGCAACCCAATCGGAGGTCGAGTCGGCATGGAGGAATTTGTTGAGGGTCGATATTCTGAAGCGATATTTTCCCGCGGGTATATTGAGTTCGATACTCGTTTCCTTCGCGCCGAAGCGTTTGACGAGCGTGGGTTCGCCCGATGCGGTCGTGACCTCGATGTCGTATCCCCCGGCGCCCTCGACCGGTTCCCACTCGATATAGTAGGGAAGGCTTTCGTGGGTTTGCGCGAACGCGGCCGTCGCGGGGAAAAGCAGGAGGAAAAGGGTCGCGGCTAGGGTCGCATGGCGCTTTCGGTTCATGGTCAGTAGGATCCTTTCGTTTTCATTACCTTGATGGTTGGCACGGAAAGTCGCTTTCCCTGGGTGATTTTGAAGAAGGAAACTGCCGCGTCGCTTTTCGATTCGGTGCCGTCCGCGTTTTTCCTGACCGCGACAAGCGACCATGAGAAGGAGTCGAACGCGAGGCGCGAGAAGTCCTTTGTCGTCAGCGCGGTCTCATTCGTTCGCCAGGTTTCGATTGACTGGGCGATTCCCGCGGTCATTCTGCTTAAGGTTAGCTCGTAGGATTCGGCGCCGGGGGCCGCCTTCCATTCAAAATGGAGCGCGTTGATCGTGTTGAGGTCGAGAACCGCGCCCTTCGTCGGGGAGAGTGGTTCAGGCGGAACGAGCGGCTCGCGTACCGAGAACGAGGCTGTCGGGGACTCGCTTCGTACCGTGCCCTGGGCGTCGAGAAGCGATACCTTCCAGAAATACTTTCCCGCCGCCTTGTCCGAAGGAAGCGCGACCGAGCATGAGGTTCGATGCGCCGAGATCTCGGCGATTGGGTTTGAAAGGTCCTGAATCCGCGACACCGTCACCCGATAAAGGGTTCCCTTGTTTTTATCGACCCACGCGAGCGCGACCTTTCCCGCCGCGACCGAGGCTTCGGCGCCGTTCGCGGGTGATGAAATGGCAATCGGTTGGGGCGGCAGAAGCTCATAGCGGGTCGGGGTCGACCATGGCGAGAGGATCGTGCCCGCTCCGGCGCGGACGGAGACGTACCAGGTTCCGTCCGGAAGCGCCTTCTTAAGGCTTGCGTATGACGCGGTCGTCGTCGTTCCGTACCGTACCGCGGATCCCGCGGCGTCGGCGCTGGCCTTGAGTTCATACCGGTCGGCGCCGTCGACCGGCTGCCAGGTCGCGATCTCGCGCGAGATCTCGGGGGACGCGGGCGCCGGAAGGGCCGCGGTCACGATCGAAAAGCTTTCCCGCTCCGAGGTGAACGGTACGTTGTCGGGGCCATAGAAAGCGGTAACGGTCCAATAATAGTTGCCCGAATCCGCGAAGTCGATCGACGTTGATCGCTGCATTACCGCGCGCTGCATGATCGGCGAGTCTCCTGCCTTGTCGGAATAGACGTCGACGCGATAGGAGGAGGCTTCTCCCTTCTTTGCCCACGAGAACGGGACGGAGACCGTATCGGCCGCCTTGATGAAGGTTTTCCCGACGGGGTTTTGCGGCGCGCTTATGCCGCCCGCGACTATCGTGAAGGAGCCGCGCTCCGCGGTTTCCGGTATCCGCCACCAGTAGTGGCCCGCGGGGAGCTCAAGGGCGTCCGCGCTCGCGAACGCCGCGTTCTCGCGGACGGATTTCTTGAATGCGCCGTCCAGGGCTATATCGAGCGGGTGACGTTCTTCCGGCGGAGTCCAGGCGAACGTGACGCGCGCGGTCTTCTTGTCGGTCACGAGGACGGCGTCGCGGGCGGGCTCCGTCACGGCAAGCGTGACCGGAACGACCTCGCGTTTCGCGACGTCAAAATCGGTGGACGCGTCGAGGGTGATCGGTTCCGCGCTTTTCTCGGAGACGATCTGCGCCGCGCTCGACTCGGCGCGCACGGTCATGCCCGCCTGGTCGCCGGACACGCGCACGGTACCGTCCTTGATCGCGATCGAGCCGGTCGCGGTCTCAAGCGAGACGGGCGCGGCCTTCTTATCCTGCGCGACCTTGATGGATCCGCCCTTCAGCGAGATGGTCGCCCGCTCGGTCGCGGCGTCTATCTTGATATAGACCATCGATCCCTCGTCGAGGGATATTTCCGTTTTATTGTCGAGTTTGATGACGGCGGAGGAATTCTCCCCGGTGCGGATCGTGTCGTGGTTGAACACCGGACCGTCCTTTGTCGCGGAGACCCAGAGCCCGGTTCCTTCCTGGCGCTGCTCGGCGTAGCGGTCCTTCCAGGTTATCGTGCCGACCTTTTGCCCACGGAGGCTTCCGGACGCGGTGATGTCCCGGACAAGCGCGGTCGCGGTCACGCCGAAGCAGGCGAGGATGAGTAAGACGAATGCCGATTCGCCCTTACTCAATGATTTCATATTTCTGTTCCTCCGCGTCGGCGTTTACCTTCGCGAGGTCGATGTCCTCGTATCCGAGGAACGCGCGGAGGTCGTGCACGCTCGTGAATCCCTGCGGGTCGTCGAGCCTGCCGAGGACGGCGTAGATCTGCTGGGGTTCGGCCTTTCCCTTGACGCGGATGCGCTTCATCGGCTCTACGCGAAACGCGCCCCCGGCGAGGCTTAGCGAATGATCGGATATCAGGATGTCGGTCTTGAAGACCTTGTTAAGCGACTCGATGCGGGACGCGAGGTTGACCGCGTCGCCGATGCAGGTGTATTCCATGCGCTCGAGCGACCCGATCTGTCCCGCGATGACCTCTCCGGTATTGATGCCCGAGCCGATCTTGATGATCGGCTTCTTTGCGGTGCCCCTCCCGCGGTTAAACTCCGCGAGGGCCTTTCGCATGAGGAGCGCCGCGTTGATCGCGTTCTCGGTGTCGTTGCCCGTCGAGTAGGGAACGCCCCATTCGGCCATGATCGCGTCGCCGATGTACTTGTCGACGACGCCGTGGGTCTTGTTCACGCACGCGACCATCGAGGTCATGTACTCGTTCAGGAACTCGACGACCTCGTGCGGGGTGAGCGCCTCGGATATCGCGGTGAACGAGCGGATGTCGGAGAAGAATATCGCGGCGGTGCGGCTTTCGCCCCCGAGCTGAACCTCTCCCTTGATGACGCGCTCGGCGACCTCCTTGTTGACGAACTTACCGAAGGCGCTCTTGATCTTGTCGCGCTCGTCGAGTCCCTTGGTCATCGCGTTAAAGGTGTCGGAAAGCCGCCCGATCTCGTCGTTCGTCGTCGCCTTGACGCGCACCGAGAAATCGCCTTCCCCGATCTTGAGCGCCCCTTCCATGAGGCTGCTGATCGGCGTCGTGAGGGTCTTGGAGAAAAGGACGAGGAGCAGCATCGACGCGCAAAGGATCAGGATGGTGATGAGGCTGTTTCGCCGCTGTAGGGTGTATGCGCCGGCCATTGCGGTGTCCTTGCGAACCGTCGATATCGCGACGAGCTGGCCGTCGAAGAATCGCTTCCACGAGCCGATGCTCTTCGCCCCGTCACCCGAGGTGAAGGTCATCTGTTTGAGGATCGTCTCGCCCTTCATGGCATCCTTGACGAGCTCGTCGCCTGAGAGGTTGGGGCGCGCCATCATGAGCTCCCGGTCGACGTGCACGAGGAGGTTCCCGGCGGAGTCGACGAGGCTGTTGACGTAAAGCTCGCGCGCGGAGACCGCGGCGATGAACGGCTCTCCGTCAAGTTCGGCGAGGACGACGCTTTCGGCCTCCGTCTCGGAGCGAAGCTGGTACGGAAAGAGGATCGCGAGGGCGGGTTCTCCCGATTCGGGCGAGACGTTCAGGACGACGGTTTGATTGGCGAAGGCGGAGTCGAAGGCGGCCTTTTGCGTCGCGGCGAAGGCGGCAATCTCGGGAAGGCGCGTTTCGCCGGTCTCGGCCGTTTCCGCGATCGCGCCGCCCGCTCGGTCGATGACGTGAACCGCGCGCAGCGCGGGGTTTTGCGCGAGTAGCTCCTCGGTCGGCGCCGTATCGCTTTCGCTATAGACCAAGCCGCCCTGGAGCGTCGCCGCGACGAGCCGCGAGGCGTTCATCGCGTTCTTGATGTCCGTTTCAATCTTGTCCGAAAGGAGCTCGACCCGCTCCTGGGTGTTCGTCAAAAGGGTTCGCTCGATTTCGGAACTGAAATAGAGGGTAGAGACGATAGTAAGCCCCGCGAGGGAAAGGCCGAGTATGAGGGACACTATTCCGGTAAGCTTGAACCCTATCGGGATAAAGAACTTTCCTTTAAGCATGGTGTCGTTCCTGTTGGTTTTGGTTGAACGAAACGCGTGGTTGCGGCGGAGAAAGGCGCCCTGCGTCGTTCGTTTTTTTACGCATCTTTTACGATTATATACGCACAGAAAGCCCTTTAACAAGGATACGCGAGCGTTTTTACCCGATAACCAAAACTCTTTTCAAACGGCTTGCGTTGGGTTTTGCCACGGAATTATCAAAAAACCGAGCGTTTTTTCGGGTTTTAAAGCGAGACTCGCGCGCCCGGGTCGCGTAAAAAATGCCTCTAAAATGTGAAAAAACTCTTAAAACCGCTTTCCGCGCCTTGCGCGTTTCGTTTTAGCGGGGTTATCATGGCCTTAAGAAAAATAAAGTCGCTTTCTGGGAGATCCGAAGGTTTAGTAAACGGGGGATTGCCTTGGATAACGCGCTACCCGACGTACGGGCGGGTATTAAAACATTCTTTGTCGTGCCGGATTTGTCTATCTTTCCGGAAGAATGCCTGAAGAGCTTCTGCCTTCACGGGTACGAGGCGTATTTTATCCACGACGATCCATACTGCCCCCTCATTTCGAAGATCCATCTCCTCATCTCGGCCTTTTCCGAGACCATCCTCTTTTTCAACATCGATCGCAAGGTTCCCGGCATCGAATGGTCCTCGTTTATCCGCAAGGTCCAGCGTACGTATGGCGCGCGGGTCCGAATCGGCGTTATGTTCCAGAAGCTCAATAGCGCGGAGGAAACGCGCAAGCTCGAGCGGTTATATCTTTATGACATCGGGATCACCTGCGGATGCATCCCCTTGGAGTATCAGCGGAACAAAAACCTCCCGCTTTTCCTAAACGTCCTTGCGGCGAATAAGGCGAACGGCCAGCGGAAGTTCCTTCGGGCGGTCTGTTCCGACGCCTTCAGGATAAGCCTCGGGTATAAGGGCCGTCCGTATCGGAGCACGATCCGCGATATCAGCCTGAGCCATTTCTCCTGCGTGTTTCCCGACGAACCCCCGGAAATCCAGTTGATGGAAAAGATATACGACGTGCAGATGAATCTTCGCGGGACGCTGTGCACGGTCGACGCGGTCCTGTGCCTCAAGCGCGACATCGAGCAGCAGCCCATACACGTGTTCGTCTTCAGGAATTCGCAAGACCGAGACGGGCTCGACTACGAGCAGCAGGAACGGGTCAATACGGTCGTCTTTAACTATTTCTCAAACGGCGTCAATGAATTCCTCCACAAGCTCTTTGACGCCGAGCGCCTTCGCGTCTCGCTTGCCCGGGGCCAAGCGTCCTCGTCGGGTGGCGAGGAGCAGACCCTCGAGAGCCTCAACATCGACGTCAATAAGCTTCTTGAAAGCGTGACCTAGTCGCCGTTAGTCTCTCGCGCGCGAGCATGCGCCGGGCGCTCCTGCCTCCCATACGTACGCGGTTTCCCAAGTCCCCCTCCGGCGCTCGAAAAGCGCGATGTGGTCGACGGGGAATTCCTCGTCGAGCGCGAGCGGGGCGAAGTGCTCGAGGGCGTGCGGGATCGCGCCTATGGGGATATCCCGGTTCGCGACCGTCAGGTGCGGGGTAAAGGGCCGCGCGTCCTTTCGGAGTATCCCCGGGAGCCCGCGCGAGGCTTCCGCGAAAAGCGCGTCCCGGAGCTCGGCCCAGCGCGGGTCGGGGGCGACGCGGGCGAATACCGTGCGCTCGCCGAACGCCCCAAAGCCCGAGGCGTGCGCGGCGAATGGTTTCATGGCCCGCGCCGTCCTTTCGATCGCCCGCGCGAGCGCGTCGACTTCCTCGGGATCCCGGAGCGCGAAGGGCGGGATGAGGGTAACGTGCATCGGCGTCAAGAAGCCCGATCGGCAGCCAAAGGCCTCGCCCATCCAGCGCCTGCAACCCAAAAGCGTATCGGAGAGCCCTTCGCTCGCGAGGACGCCGACGAAGTGCGTCTGCGCGGCCCCGGGAATATGATTCATCCCCGCGCGCCTGCCCGCGTCTTTCTGTTCGTCCTTTCCCTCCATGGTTGACACCCCCTTTCTCAATCGCCGCTTTCCGCGAGCCCGCCTACTCGCTTTCGCGCGTTCGCGTGCGCTCGCTTTCGCGCCGCTGCCATCATGCGGCGTTCCGGGCAAATAAAAAAAGCCCCCTTGGGCGTTTCGCCGCAAGGGGGCCGTCGTCGCTGCGGACGCGCGCGCGGAGCCGGTTACATCAGCGCCTCGAGGTCGATCTCGCCGGCGACGCACGGCGCGCCGATCGTCCAGTTCTCGAGGACCGCGGGATGTATCTCGCCGAAGACGCCGACTGCCTTTCCCTTGACCATGATGGACGCCTGCCGCCCGCGGATAAAGCGGGGATCGTCTGACTCGGTGACCGAATACTCGTGGTCGAGGTAGTACAGGAGGCTCGCGACCTGGCTCGCCGCCTCGTTGAAGTTCGCGTCGCTCGACGCGGAAAGGAAGCCGATGTGCTGGCGCGTGGAGGTGCCGGTGTTCTCGCTATCGTCGCGGAACGCGACCTTCCCGATCTCGAAGATGCGGTGGGGATACGCGGCGTTGCCCGACGGGGACTCCGCGGCGAGAAGGCTCGGGAGGATCGAGGGCCTGACGAACTGGTAGTTCTCGGACATCGGGTTCGATATCTCGATGACCCGCTTGCCCTCCGCGGTCCCGGCGATGTTCATCCGGTCGATGTAGTCCTTGCCGGAGCCGAGGTAGTTGAAGATCATCTCCTGGTACCCCAAGCCCACCATGAGGCTCTTCGCCTTGCGGCTAAAGAGGGTGAGCGGGGTAAGGCGGCCGATCGTGAAGTCGCGGGGCTTCTCGGGCTTGAAGAAGGAAATCTCCTTGCCCATCATCACGTCCTCGATGATGTCGACATCGTGGAGGAAGTCGTTCCGGTACTCGGGCGGCCAGACGGTGACCGTCTCGCCCGAGATCTCGACCTCGCAGCCCATGCGCTCGAGCGCGTCGCGGATCTCGCCGCCGGAAAGCTCCTCGCCGAGGCGCTTGTTGGTCGCTGCTATCGTCGTGCTCGTCGATTCCTGGAAATAGTACGGCGTCGTGACGCTCTTGCCGAAGCCGGTGTCGTAGGGATGCTCGACCTTGACGGGGAGGATCTTGTAGCCCGCGTCGGCGAAGTCGCACGCGACGATGCTCGTCGCGAGGACGAGCGAGGGCATGTCGGTTCCGGTCATCTCGACGAGGAGGTCCGAGTCGCCGACCTTGACCGCGCCGAGGGTCGCGCTGTTGATGATCGGCGCCATCGACATCACCTCGCCTTTCGCGTCGACGAGGAGCGGGAAGCTCTTCGCGTCCTTGAGGATCCAGCCGTATTCCTTTCCCTTCGGGTGGTCGACGAGGATTTGTCGGCAGGTCATCGGCGCGTCGCAGCCGAGCGGCACGAAGCTCGTCTTGTCGGGATCGACCGCCTTGTAGTTGACGGGCCACGTAATGTTCGCGGAGCGGTACACGCCCATCGAGATGGACTTTCTCTTGCGCCCGAAATTCCAGCAGAGCTTTTCCTGCGTCTGGATGATGTCGAGGAGCATCGGCTCGTCGATGGGCTTGCCGGAGATGACGAACGCCGTCATGAACGGGCGGATGTCCTTGAGCTCGGGCGCGACCTTGACGACCCGGTTTCCCGAATCCATGGCCTTCCCGTCGCGCGAGAAGAAATCCGAGTACCGGTTCTTCTTCCCGCCCTTATGGAGCCTGAGCTGGCGGGCGACGCCCGCGGTCGACCAGAGGTCCGGCCTGTTCGTGTCGTTGAGCTCGATCTTGATGATCCGCTCGTCCGCCGGGACGCTCATGTCCGGCTTCTCGTCGAGCTCCGCCTTCCCGCAGGTAAGGCGCTCTTCCAGCTTCGCGTAATCGTATGTTTCACCGAGCAGGCTGAAGAACAGTTTTTCGTTTACTTCAATTTTCGGCATGGCAAACTCCCAAAAGTTTTTTGTAAGGGGGAAGTCTCCCCCTGGCTGCAAAGTCCTCGACGCCGGCCCGTGGCCGCCGTCTCCGGGCTTTTACGCCACCCCCTCTCCCCGCGCCTTAACAAGCGGGGATCGAAGGCAGCCCCTCGCGGGGAATCAGTACTTTGCCTTTCTCAGGCGCACGCCCTCGATGTCGGAGCTGAAGAGCTCGCGGAGGTCGTTGAGCCCGAGGGCCATGAGGGCCATGCGGTCGATGCCGATGCCCCACGCGAGGACCGGCACGTCGACGCCCATCGCCTTCGTTACCTCGGGGCGGAAGATTCCCGAGCCGCCGAGCTCGAACCAGCCGAGGACCGGGTGCTTGATGTGCACCTCGACCGACGGCTCGGTGAACGGGAAGTAGCCGGGCACGTACTTAACCTCGGTTGCGCCGGCGATCTCGATCGCGAACATCTCGAGGAAGCCGAGGAGAGTCTTGAGGTTCACCTCGTCCCCGAGGACGATTCCCTCGGTCTGGTAGAAGTCGGAAAGGTGCGTCGCGTCGACCTTGTCGTAGCGGAAGCAGCGCGCGATGCCGAAGTACTTGCCGGGGATCTTCGCCTTCGCGAGCTGGTGCGCGGAAAGGACCGTGCCCTGGCTGCGGAGGATAAGCCGCTTGGTGAACTCGCGGTCGAAGGTGTAGCCCCAGCCGCGGCTTCCGGTGTCGCCGCCGTTCTCGTGCGCCGCGGCGATGTTCGAGAGGAAGGGTTCCTCGATCGACTTCGCCTTCGTCGGCTCCTTGAGGTAGTACACGTCGTGGATATCGCGCGCGGCGTGGAACTGCGGCATGAACAGGGCGTCGCAGTTCCAGAAATCGGTCTCGACGAGCGGGCCGTCGAATTCCTCGAAGCCGAGGGAGCACAGCTTGTCCTTGACGCTCTCGAGGAAGCTTACGTACGGGTTCGTCCGGCCGGGGATGATGCGCGCGGGCGGGATCGCGATGTTGTATCCGCGGAAGGTGCCTTTTTTCCAGTCGCCGGACTTGAGCATCGCCGGGGTGATCGAGCCGATCTCCTCGCCGGTGATGCCGGCCGCGTCCAGGGCCTTCTTTACCTCGACCGCGGCGGGCGCGAGGGTATACACGACGGTCTCGCGCTCGACGACGCGGAAGGGCGAGTCCGCCGCGCCGCGCTTCTTGGCGAGGGTACCGATGACGGCGATTTCGTCGGGGGTGAGGTTTTTCTGGTCAAGGGACCCCGACGGTGCTTCCGCGGCGAGCCGGATGAGCGCGATGGTGATCGCGAGGCGCTTATCCTTGGGCATCTCGACGAACGCGGCCTTTTTGGACTCGTCCATGCGGACGGCGCCTTCCTTGGAAAGCATGCCGAACGAGGAGCCGACGTCCTTTTGCTCGAGGCCGAGCGCTTGCGCGATTTCGGGAAGGGTATGCGGGCCCTTGTCCTTCAGGAGGTTCAGGATGCGCTCGTCGGGGGTGCCGGATTTCGCGAAGACCCTGCCGAGGTCGGTTACCTCGAAAAAGGTATGCGCCTCGCGCCTGACCTCGGAGACGAGTTCCTTCCCGCCGAGCCAGGAAAAGGCTTGGTTCGCGTGTCCCGGTTTATAGTCCAGCTCCTTCTCGAGCTTATCCGCGGTAAGTTCGGTTCCGGGCGCAAAGGCGCGGAGGACGCGGATCTCGAGCGGATGCAGGTTTTTTACGATAGACTGTACATCCATGACTTACTCCTGTTAAAATGTGCGTATATTTATACCATTTTCAGCGGAGTACAGTAAAGGGTGCAGAGAAAAGTTCAAATTCGCACGAAAATTTTCCTGATTACGCTCGTGGCCGTCATCCCGACCGTCGTGATCGCGCTTTACTTCGCCTTGTTTTATCAACGTGCGTATATCAACGAAAAGGCCACGCAGATCGCGAACCTTTGCGAGGGCTTTACCAACGAGCAGCGGCTTATCGTCCGCAACGCGGAGGAAACCCTTCTTGCCATCTCCCAGACGCAGGCCGTTCAGGAGCGGGACTATGGCGTTCTGAATACCTACCTGCAGGATCTCATGAAGGTATATCCCGATTACGCGGTTCTGCTCGTGACCGATTCCTCGGGCACGGTCATCGCTTCGGGCGTCAACAAGACGGACATTAACGTCTCGGATCGGGCCTATTTCCGCTACGCGAAGCAGACCGGGCGGTTTACCCCGGGGCAGTATATCGTCAGCCGGTCCACGGGGCAGGACGCCATTACCTTCACCTTGCCGGCTCGGACGCGCTCCGGGGAGATGGTTTATCTCATCTGCTCGTTCAACCTTGATAAATACTCGCGCGAGCTTTCGCTCGACCGCCTCCCCGATGGCGCGACGCTCGAGATCTTCGATTACTTCGGCATCAGGCTCTTTTCCAATTCCTCGGACGAGCATGATGATCCAGGCTCGCGGGTATCCGAGGATCTTTTTATGCATTCGCTTCTTACGTCCGGCACCACGGCGGAAAAGGCCGCGCTTTCGGGAATTCCGTATCTCGCGTCGATGGGCGTCGTGTGCGACAACGGGCTTTCGATCCACATCTCGGTCAGGATGCCGTACGACCGGATCTTGTCAGAATCGTACATGCCGGTTATCCGCATCCTCTTGTTCATGCTTTTATCCTGCCTCGCGGCCTTCGGCCTTTCGCTGTGGCTTGCCCGCCGCCTGTTCGTCGGCCGCATCGAGCGGCTTACCGCCTACACGCGCGCGCTCGCCGACGGGAACTTGAGCATCCGGTCGGAGATAAACTCCTCGCGCGACGAGGTGACCGATCTCATCGAGTCGTTCAACAAGATGGCCTCCGCGCTCGAGGAGCGCGATCGGAGCAATGAGCGGACGCTTGCCGAGAAGGAGCAGCTCCTCCTCGAGCTCCAAAAGCGCGTTTCCGACAACCTTCAACTCCTTTCGAGCATGGTGAACCTCCAGGTCGGCCACGCCTCCGACGACGGGGTTCGCCATGCGCTCACGACGACCCATTCGCGGGTGATGGCCCTCGCCCTCGTCTACGAGACGATCTACCGGTATTCCGACGTGCAGCGCGTCCAGATGCATCGGTATTGCGCGGGGCTTTGCGAGTACCTCGCCTCGCTCTATTCCGACGTTGGTTCCGTGGTGACCTCGTCGGTTTCGGGGATCGACGTCGCGCTGCCGATCGAGAAGGCGCTGCCGCTCGCCCTCATCCTGAACGAGCTCGTCTCGAATAGCTTGCTCCATGCGTTTCCGAACAACGCGCAGGGCAAGATCAGGATCGCGTTCGAGCGCGAAACGCCCGTGCTTCTCAAGATGACGCTCAGCGACGACGGGGTGGGGTTCGAGGATGACATTCGGCGGAAGGATACCTTCGGCTACGAGATGGTCGAGGCGTTGGTCGAGCAGCTCCACGGCTCGCTTACCCTGCAGAGCAGCCCGCGCGGGTCGGAGATTACCGTCCGCTTTCCCGACGAGTAAGGCTAAGCCGCCCGGCGCGTGAATCCGCCGCACCGCCTTACTCCCGTGAGGCGATACCGCGCCGAGCGGCGGTATACGAGCGCGTCGAAGTTCTTTCTAGAAGGTACTGTAGGGAACGATTTCGATCAGATTGACGAGAACGGTTATGTCGGCGACGAAGCGCCCCGCCTCGGTAAAGAGCCGCGGGTTGTCCTTCAGGAGAACCTCGCCGCGGATTTCCTTCGGTTTGTTTTTCTCGAGCTTTCGCGCGTAGGCGCGTACCGCCGTGCGCACGGCGTCCGAGTACGCGTCCCTAATACCCGCGCTTTCGCGCTCGCGATCCCCGTACCCCCGCCCGTCGGCGGACCGAAACTGCACCGATTTCCAATAGAGGTTACGACGCGCCGTCGCGTCGTCGAGGAGAAATTCCGCCCAGGTCGAAACCCGGGGGTAGGCGGGATCGAATCCCGAAAGCGAAAAGCGGGGGTCGCCGTCCGGGATTTCCGCGATCGGCTCGAGGGTAAAGCTCTCGTCGACGCGTCGCGTGCGATCGCTGGGGGTGTAGGAAAACCGCCAACCGTAAACCATCCCGCCGAGTACGAACCGCGCGAGCTCGCGCAAATCCTTGGCCGGGGGGCCCGACGACTCCGCGATAGCCGGCGTTCCCTCGGTGGCCGCCGCCCCTGCGGGGACTGACCCCGCGCTTCCGTTCGTTGCCGCGGTCGCGGCCGTATCGCCTTGCGGCACGGGAAACCCCTTGCCGGGAACCGGTTCCAGGAATACCCATACCGGCACGCGGATGACGCGCGGCGCATCGGCGGAGGCAAGGCCCCCCGCGAGCAGGAGGGCGCAAAGGATCGCGGGGACGCGGCTCGTTTTCACCGCCGCTTAAACCATGCGCGGAACGGGTTAATCCCGAACCGAACGACGAAATAGAGCCAGCATACGGCCAAGCCGATGAGGTGCGTGCCGTGGGCGACGCCCTGGTTGGTTCCGGTGACGAGGTACAGGGTCTCGAGCGCGGCGTAGCCGATCACGAGTATCGGCGCCGGGATCGGGATGATCGCCCAGATATAGATGATGGAGTTCGGGTAGAGGATCGCGTAGGCGAGCAGGATCGCGAACACCGCGCCCGAGGCGCCCATCAGGAAGACCTCGGTCGTGCCGGTCGCGAGATAGACTGCGAGGGACAGGATCCCGCACAGGGTGCCCGAAAGAAGGTACAGCAGGACGAATTCCTTCGAGCCGAGCCGGCGCTCGACGGCGATGCCGAAGAAGAAAAGTCCGATCATGTTCGAGATGAGGTGGGAAAGGCCGCCGTGGACGAATTGGTAGGTAAAGACCTGCCAGTACATCTTTCCCTGGACGGCCAGAACCGGGTTTAGGGCGAGGTACGCGGTCGCGTTCGGGAAGGTATAGGTAAGGATGAAAACCAAAAGGTTAATGCCGAGAAGGATGAGGGTCGTGTTCCGGAATTCGTAGCGGAACGGCTTGCGGATCAGATTTGTAAAGCTCATGGCTAAGAGGCTACCAGTTAGGCTTCCTGTCGGGCAAGTACCGGATTCGCCGCGGGGCGTTTTTTTTCGAAGGCTTTACTCGGCAAGCGAGACCTTGTTTCGTCCCGTCTGCTTGGAGTTATAGAGGGCCTTGTCCGCGCGGTCGACGAGAACCCGGGCGTTCTGGTCGGTGCCTGGTTTTTTCTCCGCGACGCCGATCGAGATCGTGAGGTTCAGGTGCTGCCCGTCGTACAGGATGTCGAGGTTCTCGATCGAGGTGCGAATCCGCTCGGCGATCTTGCAGGCGGTCGTCGCGTTCGTGTCGCAGAGCATGACGACGAATTCCTCCCCGCCGTAGCGGGCCGCCATGTCCTGGTTGCGGGTGTTCTGCTGCACGACCGATGCGACCATCTGGAGAACGACGTCCCCGCACGCGTGGCCGTAGGTGTCGTTGAAGCGCTTGAAGAAATCGATGTCGAGCATGAGGACGGAAAGGGGCATCTTCTGCGCCTCGCTCAGCTCGAGCTTCTCCATGAGGACGGTGTAGAAGTAGTGCTTGAGCTTGAGGTGGGTCATCATGTCGGTGGTCGTCATCTCGAGGAGCGCCGCGTTGCTAATGGCGATAGCCGCGAGGGACGCGATGTTCAGGATGTGCTCTTTTTCGTAATCGGAATAGGGTTCCGCGGTGATTTGCTCGCCGAGCACGAGAAGCCCGGAGATATGGTTCTTTGCCTTAAGGGGGACGATGAGCGTCGGCTGGAGCGCGACGAGGCCCTCTATGGGCCGGTCGACGGGGATGCCGCTTGCCTTGATGTCGTCGATCGTGATGCAGGAGTTGCGCTGGGAAAGGAGCTTGATGAGCGGGTGGTCCTCGGGAACGGAGTACTCAAAGTCGTTCTGGAGCTCGAACCCATAGTAGTTGCGGTTGAGCTGAAAGCTCGTCGCGTCGAAATTCTTTTTCGTGAAGATCGCGACCCCGAGGGTCTTCATCTGTCCCATGCAGGTATAGAGGATCGCCTCGATAAGGTTTGAGAAGTCTATTACTGAATTGAGGCTTTTCGAGATTTCAAGAAGCTGCTTAAGGTCGTAGATCTGCTTCTCCGAGGATGCGTCGCCCAAGCTGTTCTTTTTCTGTTTTGACATGGTCTATAAATTCTCCGCTTGCTCTTGCAAATTCGCAGGAACAGACAATGTTCCTACTATAGCATACTTTTTCATTATTTCAAGAAAATTGCGAAAAACTCCATTTTCTCGCTCTAGCCACGTAAAGGAATCGATGTTCTTGGTTGACGCCGTGAGGGTTCGGATGTTCGTGATGAAATCGGGCACCGATTTTTTATTGTCCTCGATGATCATCTGACTGAAGTTGAACACCTCCATGTAGTTGTTGACGGCCTGCTGCACGAAGTCCTTGGCGTGGGCGTTCATGTTCTCAACCATCTTGCGCAGGGGCTTCTCGAAGTCCATTCCTTTTTCGAGTTCGGTGATGTATCCCGTCAGGATCTTGAGGCTGCAAGGCTGATTGTCGGTGAAGAGCTGCTCGAAGTCGGCGAGCTTGGTCCCAACCGACTCGCAAAAATAATACGACGAGGAAAGGGAACTCTGGAGCGTCCGGTTGGTGAAATAGCCCTCGACGATAACCGAGCGGAGGAGTTGCTTAAAGTGATGCTCGAAGTAATGGCGCGCGAAGGTCTTGATGACCTCGAGCGGCTTAATCCACTCGAGCGAGAACGGGGTAAACTCCTGTATGAGCGCGTTCGTCGCCTCGTTGTATCCCTGGATCGTCTCGAGCTCGCGCGTCCCGAAGGTCGCCTCGATGAGGCTCTGGGTTTCGCTCGCTTCCTTTTCCTTGAGGAGCTTGCGCGAGTCGCTGTGGAAAAACTCCGTGATGCGGTCGCGGTACTGCCCGATGTAGTCGACGGTGAACTTCGGCTGCTCGGGGACGAACTCGGGGTCGCCCTTGGTGACCTTGATGACCGCGAGGATCGATTCCTTCGAGACCTTTTTCTGGAGGAGGTAGATCACCGCCTGGAATACGCGATGGACGCGGTTCGTGAGTTCCTCGTTGAGCGGGACGCCTGAGCGTTTCGCGTCAAGGATCGCGACGATATCGACGATCGAGGGGCTTAAGTCGAGTTTGGAGAGAAGGTAAAAGAGGTCCATGAGGACCGGGATTACCTCGACGACCTCAACGGCGTGGAAGGTCGGCGACTCGACCGTCGTGTCCTGGCCGATATGCGCCTTGAACGCGGGATCGAAGTAGGAAAAGAGGTTGTTGAAGTCGAAATGGCATAAATCCGAGAGCGCGTCTATTCGCTGGAGGATGACGCCCGCTTGCCGCATCGTCGGAGTCTCGAGGACGTGCAGAAACTGGGAAAAACGCTTGCCCTGTTCCTCGATGACGCGCTCGGGGTCCATCTGCTGGGCGACGAGGCCCTCGGCCCGCTCCGCCAGGGTAAAGGACTTCCGTTCCACGCGCTGCTCGTCGGTGAGCGCGAGCTCAAGGAGATAGTCGCGGTATCGTTCCGCCGCGCGCCGGTCGCTGCTTGCGATGGTCGCGTCGAGGATTGCCTTAATGGGCTGGAGAAACTGGGCTATTTGGTACAGCGTCGCGGGAAACGCGGGGAGCAGAAAACCGTCTTGTCGCCAAAGCGGGGCTTCGGCCGTTTTAAGGAGGGTCGTGAGTTGCTTGAGCTGCTGTTTTTTCTTGTATTCGGGCGAGGAGGACGAGAACAGCGACTCGAAGAAGTCCTTAAAAAACACAAGTATCGTGTTTATAAAACCCATACGCCATTTTAGACGCATGCGAATGCTTTTGCAAGGTGGAGGTCAATCCTCGGGAAAGGAATAGCCGTGACGGGCGAGAATTTCCCGGTATTCGCCGATCGTCGACGCGCGCACGAGCTCCGTTCGGAGGACGGCCCCGCCCTCGATGCCCTTTGAGTACGAGCAAAACCGCTTCCGCATCTCGCGGCACGCGACGGCCTCTCCAATGTCCTCGGCGAGGCTGTGAAGCTCGCGCCAACCGGACGCGATGCGGGTGTCCGCGGGTATTTCCCCGTACGAGCCCGTCTCGAGGAGCTCGCGGGTTTGCCGGAAGATAAAGGGATTGCCCATCGCGCCTCGGGCGAACATCACGGCGTCGCAGCCGGTTTCCTCTAGCATCGCGCGCGCGGATTCCGGGGTAAAAAGGTCCCCGGACCCGAACACCGGCACGCCGGGCCAGCGCGAGCGGACGTATGCGGTAAGCTCCGCGAGGAGGTCCCAGCGGGATTTACCCTCATACCCCTGGGCCCGCGTGCGGGGATGGAGCGTCACGGCGCTCGCCCCCGACTCAAGGGCGGCCGAGGCCGCTTCCTTCCAGGTAATCGCCGAATCGTCCCAGCCCGAGCGGATCTTGACGGTAATCGGCGCCGACGCGTCCTGATGCCCGGACTCGGCCGCGTAGGCCGCGCTCGCGGTCGCCGCCGCCCGGACGATCTCGGCGAGCCGGTCGGGATCGCGGGTAAGCGCGGAACCCGCGCCCGTTTTATAGACCTTGGGAACGGGGCACCCCGCGTTGATGTCGATGCAATCGCAGCCGGAAAGCGAGAGGGCGATGGGAACGGCGAGCCCCATACGCTCGGGGTCCCCGCCGAAAAGCTGAACCGCGTACAGGCGTTCGTTCGGGGCCCGGCGCATCATGAGGCGCGTTTTCTCGGACTCGCGCACGAGCGCCTCGGCGGATACCATCTCGGTATAGGTAAACGAGGCGCCGTACTCGATGCAGAGCCCGCGGAACGCGCGGTCTGAGTAGCCCGCGACGGGGGCGAGGAAGAGGTTGCCGGGTATGCGGAGGTGGCCGATCGCGACGGGATGGAAGAGTTTTCCGGTCCCGCTTTCCGTCGGTTCCGAAAGCGGGCGGTCCGTCATTCAGGGAGGCGGAAGAACTTACAGCTATTTGTCCACAGTTGGGCCGCGAGGGTCTCGAGGTCCATCTCGAGCATCTCAGCGAGGAACTTGACCGTAGACGGGGTATAGGAGGGCATGTTTCGCTTCCCGCGGTACTCCGCCGGAACCATGAACGGGCTTTCCGACTCGACGAGGATTCGGTCGATCGGCAGGGTGAGCACGGTTTCGTGGAGGTTTCGCGCGTTCCGGTAGGTCAGGTTTCCCGCGAAGGAGAAGTACAGGTTAAGGTCGAGCGCGATGCGCGCGTATTCGGCGTCCTCGGAGTAGCAATGGAGCACGCCGCCCGCGTCGGGAAGGCGCTCCGCGAGGATATCGAGGACGTCTTTGCCCGCGTCCCGATTGTGGATGATGACCGGGACGTCGGCCTTGCTCGCGATCTCGAGCTGATTGATGAAAAGCTCGATCTGCGAGCGCTTGTCGCCGAATTTACGAAAATAGTCGAGCCCGATCTCCCCGAGCGCGACGACGT
>DAOPYF010000028.1:0-23879 GCA_035352735.1 Treponemataceae bacterium
GAACCAGTGCGCGGGCGAGGTCGCGAGCGGGTCGCCGGTAAAGTCGTCGATCGTCGCAAGCGGGGAGTCGAGCGCGAGTAGGTAGATGTAGTAGGACTTGTTCGCCGGGATGCCAAGGATCGTGACGGTTCCGGAAGCAGTCGTCGGCGAGGCTCCCGCGGGGAAGCGATTGAGCGGGAATTGGAAGAAGGGTCGCCCACCGTCGAACCGGACGGTTGACTTGAGCGCGAGGTCAATCCAGAGATCCTTTACCGCGCTGATCGGCCCATCGGTCGCCTTTCGACGGTCCTCCTCGAACTGGAGTTCCTTGAGCTTGTCCGCGAAGGATTCCTCGATGATCATCCCCGCGACCCAGATTTGCGACGATCCTGAGGCCGTCGTGAGGCTGCGCGCGGTGGAGGTTGCGTCGATGGCGATGCCCCCTTCGCGCGAATCCTGCGGCGAATAGCACGCGCCCAAGATCGCCGTGAGCGCGATGGCGGCGAACAGGATTATCAGGCGATAGGTCGCGCCTTTCGGGATGGCGCCTTCCTTTTTAGCACTTATCATGGCGTACCTCCTTTTCAATATTGATACTGCCATTGAACCGAAACCGAGCCCATCTCGACCCCGGCGTTTCCGCCCGTGCCGGCGCCGGATTCTCCCGAACGCGATCCCGGGCCCGAAAGATCGGAGGTATCCCAGGAAACGAGTGAGTCCGACTCGCGCGCGTCGCTTCCGCCGGAAATCTGACCGCCTTCGGTTCCCGTCGCGCTTTCTCCCTTTCGGACGAGCATCGTCTGCCCGTAGAGATCGGTCATGAGGACGATACCGTCGCTCACGCCGAGGTTGACGGAGTCGAAGTCGAATTGCGTGCCCCTGACCGACGCGGTCGTGACGGGACTCTTGAGCGTGAAGTCGTTCTGGATCCCCTCGACTTTATTAACCTTAGCCTTTACCTTGCCGACCTGGAGCCTGAGCTCGGTCTTGACGACGCCGTTCCGCTCGACGAGCTCGCCGATCGTCATGCGGGTGAGCGGCGCGACCTCAAGGGACGCCGTCCCGATCTCGAGGACGGCATGGGAATCGAATCCCGTCGATACGGTCGCCCCGATGGGGATCTTCATCCCTTCCGAAGCCGTTTTCCACGCGTCCGAGGCCGTGCGGTACTCGACCTTTCCGGAAACTGACTTGACGAGGGCGGTATTCTCAAGCGCGGACGCGAGGGTTGCCGCGAAAAGCGAGAGCGCGAAGAGCGCGATAATCTTTCTCATGTTAAGCCTCCTTGCAAGAAACGCCGTGAATTACAAACTCACGGAGACGTCGATACCACAGGACCATAGACTGTCCATACTCGAGACCGCGGCGCCGCCGGGGAGGAATATCGCCCCGTCGAGGCCGACGCCAAAATCGGAAAGCACGCGCCACGCGAGGTTTGCCTCGAGCTCGGTGCCGAGATAGAACGAATCCGATTCGGGATCGGTCTCGATCCAGTCGACCCCGACCGTCCAGGTTCGGAAAAAGCCGCGCGCGGAAAGCTCGGGGCAGAACCGCGCCGCCATGGCGTTCCCGGAATCGGCGAAGGGAAGGAGCGAATAGCGGACCTCGACCATCCCGAGCGCGCTGAGCTCGGGCGTTACGCAGACGGCAAGGTCCGTCTCGCTCACGGGGAGATACCCCGCCGAGGCGACCTTAACCCCCTCGATCATGTCGGTCGCGTAATCGGGCGGCGCGGCGAGCACTCGAAAGGCAAGCCGCGAGGACTTGAGATCCTCACGATACCAGCGAAGGCCCATCCCCAGGAGGAAGCCGGCGATGTTTCTCGTGTCCTCGACCGGATTCCTGATCTGGCCGAATTCGGCGTTGAGGAAGAAATCGCCGTAGAGGTTCGAGCCGTGCAGCTTCGTCGTCGAGATCCCGAGGTACTGGGTGTCGATCTCGATATCGTCGTCGCCCTCGCGGAGGTCGAATTGGCCGTAGGCGTACACCGAGACGTTCTCGTAATGCCCCGCGTTCGGGAAGGAGAGCGTCGCGCCCGCGAACGCCCGCCTGGGGCCGAAGAAGGTGTTGTCTTCGTCGTTTTCGTCGGCGCGGTCGGTACCGGTCATCCTGATGTCGCTCTTTGGGTTGAGAATGAGCCCCGTGTAGGCGCCCGAGAGCTCGAACGACATGCCGGGCTTCAGCATCCGGAACTTCACCCCGTCGGCGACGTGGTTGACGATGAACGCCGAGGGGTCGGCGAAGAGGAAGCGTCCGGCGTCGAGCTCGAGCACTCCGTCATTCCCGATCGCGCCGGGCATCCATGCCGACGCCTTGAGGTGGTCGACGTTGAAAAGGTACGCGCGGTCGTCGGCGTACTCGTAGCTCCCCTGTACCGAAAGGGCGAGAACCCTTCCTTCGGGCGAGGCGCTCGACGCGTCGAACCAGAGGGCGGCTGAGTCGAGCTGATCGAGTTCCGCGTCTCCTCCCGATTCCGTCTTTTCGATCGCCGTCGCGTTATGGAGGTTGATTCCCGCGTCAAGATCCACGGCATGAATCGCGTTAATCGGGAGGATGAAAAGGATCGCGATAAAGGCAGGCGCCAGCGCGCTTTTTGGGGTATGCGTCATCGGGTTTCCTCCTTCCACGCGAGGTACCGTCCCATGATTCGCGCCGCCCGCTCGCCCGAGAGCGGCATGCGCGAGAAGGCCCTGCCCTGGACGATCTTGAGGAATTGCAATTCGCGGAGCGCGTATCGCGGGCCGGGCGCGACGCGGTACATAAGCCCGCCCGACATCCCGTTGACCTTCATGAGGTACCAGGCGTATTCCCCAAGGGTGACCGTCCGCGCGGGATTGGCGTCGATTCCCGGTATCCGCTCGGCGAGCGCGCGCGCGGCGTCTTCGGCGGTCGCGTTCTCGTCGATGAGGCGCGCTTCCGAGAGTATGAGGTATGACGCGCTTGCGAGGCTGAGTCGTTCTTCGGCGAGAACGGCATCCATTGCTTCGTTGAATCCCGCGAAGGCGGGAAGGGCGGCACCGGCAAAAAGCGCGAAGGCGAGAAGCCAAGCGCGACGGCGTTTACCGGTAAGGCGCGATGACTGCAGTATCATCGTCAGACCTCCTCCATTATAGTTTTGAAAATCCTTATAAACAGTATATAATGAGAGAGGCCAAAAAACAAAGAAAAGGGCGCTTAAAAACCCGGAATGCAGGAAAAATCGTCAGTATCCTTCGATTTCCTTGCGCCCCGGTGATGGCGCCATTTGCTTATAGGAAACGATCTTTCGCTCAAGGAAGGGGCATGCCATGGCTAAACGTTTTGGCGATCCACGCGCGTTTCTCGTCATTCCCGCGATCGTGTCGCTCGCGCTCGCGGCGCTCTATTTCGCGACGCCGTGGAGGACGGCGGAAAAGCGGGTATACGACCTCTTCCTCCACATGAGGCGCGCCCCGGTCGAGGATTCGCACATACTCCTTCTCAACATCGACGATCAGGCCATCTCGCAGGTGGGTATCTGGCCCTGGAGCCGCGACGTCGTCGCGGACGGGCTCATCCTATTGCGGGAATTCGGCGCGGCGTGCACGGTGTTCGATATCGAGTATGTCGACCGGAGCCCGCAGGGCGTCGATTCCCGGTATCTCGAGGAAACCCTTCCCGCGCTCTTCGGCGAGCGGTTTACGGATATTAAGAGCGACGCGACGGGACTCGTTTCCGCGCTCGCCACGCGCAAGATCCCGCTCAAGGCGGCGGGTGACTATTCGACCGCGCTTTCCGATCGCGTCGACGAGGCCGAGAAGGATCTATTAGGCGCGGTATCGCGCATCGCGCGGGACAATGACGCCTATCTTGGGCAGGCGGCGCGGCTCAACGGGTCGGCCTTCTTTACCGTCAACATGCTCCCCGCGAAGATCGAGCTCTATCACGTGAGCGATGAGCTCAAGGCATATGTCGACGCGAACGTGCCGATCACCGTTCAGAACGAGACGCCGCGCGGGAAGGTTCCCTTTATCAGCGCCCCCGCTATCCAGCCGACGATATACCCGATACTGCAGGGCGCCCGCGGCGCTGGCTTCCCGAACGTCGAGATTGACGAGGATGGCGTGCGGCGGAGGATCAACCTCTTCGTCGCCCACGACGGGAAATATTTCGCGCAGCTTGCCTTCAGGCCGCTCCTCGCGTATCTCGGGGAGCCCGCCGTCGTCCTTTCGGGGAGGACGGTGACGCTCAAGGGCGCCGCCTTTCCCAATGGGACGAAGCGGGATATCAGGATCCCGATATCGAGCTCGGGGAAGATCCTCATCAACTGGCCGCACCGGAAATTCGGGGAGAGCTTCAGGACCCTCTCGTATAAGAACCTCGTCGTGCACGATATCGTGCTCCGGAACCTCGCGAAGAACCTCGCCGTCATGGAGGACGCGGGGTATTTCTCGTCATACGGAAAGTCGCCGACGCCGCTTTCGTACCTTAGGGCGGCCGACGCGATCAAGGCCGATATCCTCGCGGGAAACCGGGACCCTTCCGCGATGGACGAGTTTTCCATGCTCCGGAAAAAATTCATGGAAGAGACCGCCCGCTTCCTCGACGGGAACGCCGAGCGGGATATTCTCGCCGAGATCGACTCGGTCCTTTCGAATCCCAATCTCGATAACGCGTCGGCCGTCACCTATCGTGAAATCCGGGACGAGGTAACCGACACCTTCGACGCGGTGCGGGGTGATTTCAAAAGCCTTTCGGAAACGAGGCAGCGCCTTGCGGAGTCGATACCCGGATCATTCGCGATCATCGGCCTGACCGGCATCTCGACCTTTGATACCGGCGTGAACCCTTTCGAAAAAAACTACATGAACGTCGGGACGCACGCGGCCGTCGTGAACACGATCCTCACGGGCGATTTCCTTACCGAGGTTCCGGATTGGGCGTCGCTTATAGCGGCAATCGCGCTCGCGTTTCTCGCGACGGCGATCGTTTCGCGGATGGAGCCGCGCTGGGGAATCGTGACGGGCGCAGTGCTCCTCGTCGCGGTGGGAACGATCTCCGCCCTTGCGTTCATCCTGACGGGGACGTTTATCCCGGTCGTGTCACCCTTGGTAGCGCTCGCGACGACGACGCTCGCCGTCTCGATCACGAAGTTTATCTTGAGCGAGGGGGAAAAGCGCTTTCTCCGGAACGCGTTTTCGCGTTACCTTTCAGCCGACGTCATCAGTCAACTCATGCTGAATCCCGACCTTCTCAACCTCGGCGGCGAGAAGAAGGAACTCTCGGTGATATTTACCGACATCAAAGGTTTTTCGACTATATCGGAAAAGCTCGACCCGGTCAGGCTCGTTGCCCTCCTCAACGAGTACCTTACCGCGATGAGCGACATCATCCTCGAGGAGCGCGGGACGATCGATAAGTACGAAGGCGACGCGATCATGTGTTTCTTCGGCGCGCCCATAGCGATTTCCGGGCACGCGTACCATGCCTGTCTTTCCGCGGTCAGGATGCGCCGCGCGGAGAAGGCGCTCAACGATCGGCTGATCGCCGACGGAACGCTCGAGACGCCGATCATGACGCGCATCGGGATCAACTCGGGCGAGATGGTCGTTGGGAACATGGGAACGCCGAAAAAGATGGATTACACGGTCATGGGAAACGCCGTGAACCTCGCCTCAAGGCTCGAGGGCGTCAACAAGCAATATAAAACGTGGATTTGCGCAAGCGAGAGCACGGTCATCGCGGCGGGGGACGCGTTCGTCACGCGGAAGCTCGACCGGGTGAGGGTCGTCGGAATCGATACACCCGTCAGGATATATGAGGTGGTCGAGGAACGCTCGCGCGTCGACGGCACGGCCATGGAAGGGCTCAAGGCCTTTCACGAGGCGCTTGAGCTTTTCGAGTCGAAGCAATGGGCCGAGGCCGAGAAGAAGTTCGCCGAGGTTCTCAAGATTATGCCGGAAGACGGACCCGCGACGACCTTTCTCGGGCGGTGCAAGGAATATCGGACAAAGCCGCCCGCTGACTCATGGGACGGCGTCTTCAATCTCGTCTCGAAATGACCCGGCTCGTTCCTTAGGCCGCGCTCTTATCCTTCCGCTTCGCCTTGTCGAACACGAAGACCTTGAGGAGCACGTACAGAATGAAGAGGGCGCCGAGCGCGAGGAAGGCGAGGGAAATCTCGCGATAGTATTTGTCGAGAAGCGCCTTTTGGGAATAAAGGAAATAGCCGAGCGTCGCGAGGATTGCGTTCCACAGGGCGGACCCGAGTGCGGTGAAAATGAGGAAGTCGCGCATGTTCATGCGGACGAGGCCGGCGGGAAGCGAGATGAGCTGGCGGATCGCGGGGACGAAGCGGCCGATGAAGGTCGAGCTCCTGCCGAACTTCCTGAAGAACTCCTCCGATTTCTCGACGCCCTCGCGATCGATCAGGAGTAGGTGCGCGAGTTTCGTGTCGGCGAGTCGGTATACGATCGGGCGGCCGAGCCAGAGGGCAACGAAGTAATTGAAGAGTGCCCCAATGATCGCGCCTGCGGTCGCGAAGACGACGACCAGGATCAGGTTAAGGTCTCCCGAGGCGGCCTTGAACGCGGCCGGGGGCACGACGATCTCGGAGGGAAACGGGATGAACGAGCTTTCGATGGCCATTAAGGCGGTGATGGTTCCGTAGTTGATATGCGCCATGTACCAGTCGGCGACCGATTTGAATATCTCGACGATCACGATGAAACCTCCAACTTGTTTTCACACTATAGCCCGCCTATTCGCGCCGGGTCAATCCGCCGCATTTCCCCGCCACTCCTTTGCCTTCGCGACCGTTTCGCGCTATAGTGATTCGGAAAAGGAGGGGCGCTTATCATGACGGAAAAAACTCGCGCCCCAAGGAATCGGACGCTCACGCTTTCCGCTGAGGAACGCGCGCATTACGGGTCGCGGCTCGTCGTCCCCGGCGACGGCCCTTTTTCTCTCGACGGCATCCTTGATCGCACGGTGAACGCCGATCTTTTTGAGGCACTCGGCAAGCTGCCTCCCGCGTTCGCGGACCTCCTCGTCATCGATCCCCCATACAACCTCGACAAGGATTTTCACGGCATGCGCTTTTCCGCCCAGGGCGACGACGAGTATCTCGCGTACGTGCTTTCCTGGTTTCCGCGCCTTCTCGAGGCGGTAAAGCCGACGGGATCGGTCTACCTCTGCGGGGATTGGCGGAGCGCGCTTTCGCTCTATCGCGCGATGGAGGGACGCCTCGTCGTACGGAACCGAATCACCTGGCAGCGGGAGAAGGGGCGGGGCGCGAAGGCGAACTGGAAAAACTCGACCGAGGATATCTGGTTCGGCACGATGGGAAACGACTACTGGTTCGACGTCGACGCGGTGAAGGTCCGCCGTCGCGTCATCGCGCCGTATCGGGAAGGCGGCAAGCCGAAGGATTGGGAGGAGACCGACGAGGGCAGATTCAGGCTCACCCATCCGGGGAACTTCTGGGACGACGTGTCCGTTCCATATTGGTCGATGCCCGAGAACACCGACCATCCGACGCAAAAGCCCGAAAAGCTCATCGCGAAACTCGTGCTCGCGAGCTGCCCGCCCGGGGGCGTCGTCCTCGATCCCTTCCTCGGCTCGGGAACGACGTCGGTCGTCGCGAAGAAGCTCTGTCGGCATTTCGTCGGCGTCGAGCGCAACGCGGAATACTGCGCGTGGGCCGAAAAGCGGCTCGCGCTCGCGGAAAGCGACCCGGTGATTCAGGGGTATGAGGACGGTGTTTTCTGGGAACGGAACGCGCGCGGGCGAAAGCGCGCGCGGTGAGGGTGCTCGCTTCGCGCTTGCGAGATTCGCTGCGCGGTGAGGGTGCTCGCTTCGCGCTTGTGAGATTCGCCGCGCGCTTGAGGGCACACGCTTTGTACGCGTGAATTACGCTGCGCGTTGAGGGTGCCCGCTTTACGCCTGTGGGATTCGTCGCGCGGTGAGGGTGCTCGCTTCGCGCTTGCAAGATTCGCTGCACGGTGAGGGTGCTCGCTTCGCGCTTGCGAGATTCGCTGCGCGGTGAGGGTGCTCGCTTCGCGCTTGCGAGATGCGCTGCGCGGCGAGCGCTCACGCCTTGGGCCTGCGAGATACGCCTTGGTCGAGTTAGCTTATTTCGCTTTGGGCGCGCAGTAGTCCGCGAAGCGCAGGGGATCGATCCAGGCGCCTGATGACGAGGAGCCAGCGAAGATCCATGTCGCCGGGGTGCCCGGCTTCATGTCCTCGACGCGCGCCTCGTACCAGCCGCGCGTCGTGTCGGCGTCGTCGAAGCGTCCCGCGGCCTTGCCATCGTTCGTGGCCTGTTCGGCGGGTTGGATGTCCGGGGTGTAGCCGTGCCATTTCCAGGTTTGGGTAAACGGGACGTTCACGTATCGCACGCCGTACGCCTCGATGAAGGCGAAGGTGTCCGGCGCCTCGGTTCCCGCGATGAAAACCTTTCCGCTGAAGCCTTCGCTTCTCGTTCCCGGATTGCTCACGGAAATTTCGTAGCGGAGAAGTTGGGTGTCCTCGCGCGGTTTCGGCGTGGCCGCGGCCTTTTTCTTGTCGGGCGCGGTTTGCGCGTACGACGAGAGGGCGAGGGCGAGGAAGGCAAGAACGAGCGCGATTCGTGGCTTTTTCATGGGACACCCCTTACGTGAGCTTGCGGATACCACAGTATAGCCGATTGCGCGTTTGGCGGCAACGCAATTTTCCCCGAGCCCCCAGAAAGTCTGGTTTCCCGAAAGGGCCTAGATGCGATCGAGCGCCGGGATCAGCTTTCCGTCGACGATCGACGAGAGTCGTTCCTCGACCGCGTTAAAAACGAAGAACCCCGCGCCGCCCCAGGTGTAGGGGAGCGAGACCGGCGTCCGTCCCGAGCCCGCGTCGAGATGGCGGAACGAAAACCCGAACTGCCGGGTGAGCTCCTGTTGATCCTCCGCGCTCAGGGAGAGCTTGATGCTCGCCTTCGCCTTGATCGATTCCTTGAGGCTCAGGTAGTGCTTTCTCTGGCTCGCGAGGAGAAAGTTCGAGCTCAAGACGATCTCGTCGAAATCCCTGAGGAGCGAGCACTTCGGCATCGCCATGAAATTCTCGAAGCGGTCCGCCGAGATGTAGGAATAGTCGCTTAGGTAATTATAGGTGTCGAGCCTGACGTGGATGAGCTCCTGGAGGAACAGCATCAGGCGATGGGACTGGCACAGGAACGCGTAGTCGGGGTCGGCCGCGCCGGTGAAGCCGATATCCTTGAGCGAGTAACCCGAGTGGCGCATCGCGCTCGCGTAGTCGTAGACCCGGTTGACCGTGTACTTCATCGAGAACCACCACTCGTTCGGGTAGAGCTCTGGGTGGATCGCGGCGAGGCGGCGGCAGCCCGTGGAGAACTTTCCCGTGCCGATGACCGAGTCGACGCTTTCCTTCTGCTGGGTCGCGTCCGAGAGGATGGAAAGCCGCGCGCTGCCTTCTTTAAGCCGGGTGAAGGTCGTCTTGACGGGATTCTCGCCGATGAAGTTCTCGAAAAGAAGCGAGTCGGGCAGGTCGCGCACGGGCGCGAAAATCCCCTGGCGGATCGGCGGGTTGTCGTGGATGACGAAGAGGCTTTCGGCGTTTCCCTTGTAAAAGAGGGTCGCGGCGACGCGGGCGTCGCGGTCCCGGTGGGCGAGCTTCGCCTTGACGTCCTTCGCCTTGAGGACGGTGAAGGCGCTATCGACCTCGACGATGATGCCGAAAAGATCCCAGATGCGCGCCTTGAGCTCCTTGACCGCCTTCGTCAGCGCGGTGAGGTCTTCCCGCCTCGTGACGTCGTCGACGACGAAGTTGAGGTCGGCGTCCGTGCAGTACTGGACGCCGATGTTGCTGTACGCCGAGAAGATGCGCCCGACGCCGAAGACAAGAAGCGACTCCGAGATCCGGGTATCGAGGGACGGGATAAAAAGGCGCGTGATCCAATTATAAAGGATGAAAAGGTAGAGATCCTGCCGCGGCCTGAGGATGTTGCCCTCGAGCGTCCCCATCGTGACGTCCTGGACGTCGTTCGTGTTGATGGCGCGGCTTTTCTCGGTATGGAGGCCGACGAAGAATTCCTCGAGGCGCTTCTCCGTCATGCCGCGCGCGCAGGCGGCGTCGAGTTTTTCCTGGCAGGAGTCGAAGAACGAATCGTGGTATCGTGGGCGAGTCGAAAACTTTTCGGGCATTGTTTTGCGCGACCGCGCCGAATCCCTGCTATACCCGCATACGGGCGCCTGAAAGAAAGTCGCGGTCACTGGGCCCAAGTATAGAGACGACGCGCTGCATCGTCAAGTTTTCGCGTGGAAGAAAAACCGCCCCAATGCCCGTTTGGACGAAAGTTTTTACATAGGAAGTCGTCCTTGAGTAACAGGCGCGCCTCATTCACCCAATGTGGCAGCCCGAGGGGTCGCGTCGGGAATCGCCGTTCGCGATCGCCTCAGGCGGGTATTTTTTTACCGCTTGAGCCAGTCGGGGTTCCAGGTAACCCGCGCGTCGTCGCCCGAGCGGTTCCGCTCGCGGAAGGCGTCCTTTTTCTCCGGGTAGCCGATCGCGATCATCGAGAAGGGGACGAGGCCCTTCGGAAGGTCGAGAACCGATCGGATGCGCTCGACGTTGCCCTCGATCGGCGAGATGCCGCACCAGACGCTCCCGAGCCCGAGCGCGCGCGCGGCGAGGAGCGCGTTCTCGCTGAGGGCGGCGCAGTCTACGAGCCAGTAATCCCCCTGAAAGCTTTTCTCGGGCACGCCGCACACGAGAATCGCCGCTCCCGCCTCGGCGACGGGGCGAAACCATTCCATCGCGTCGGACACGCGCTTTCTCGTCGCCTCGTCCTCGATCACGACGACGTGCCAGGGCCTCTGCCCGCTCGCCGACGGCGCGCTCAAGGCCGCCTCGACGATGGTCTCAAGGTCCGCGCGGCTGACAGGCCGCTTCTCGAAATTCCGGACGCTTCTGCGCGTCAT
This sequence comes from Treponemataceae bacterium, assembly GCA_035352735.1. Classification (GTDB taxonomy): domain Bacteria; phylum Spirochaetota; class Spirochaetia; order Treponematales; family Treponemataceae; genus Teretinema. The sequence goes on from DAOPYF010000028.1 coordinate 10,908, forward strand.
GATATCCTCGATCGTCTTATCCATACGTATCACTCCTTTTTTTTCCGATGCCGTCACTCGATCCTGAGCCGGGCGATCGTTTTCTTCGCGCGCTCGCCGAGCTTGTCGAGGTTCCACGCGCTCGCGAACATCCCGACGCCGAGAATCCTCATCCCGCCGCTTTTCAGGACGGTCTTGATCGCGCGCACCGTTCCCCCCGCCTGATTCGAAAGGCGCGAGAACGGGAACGGCGAGCCCGAGGTGACGAGCAGCACGGCTTTTTTCCCGCGGAGCTTGGGCGAGGGAAGCCCGCTTGAGAAGCTCTCGAAGGTTGTGACGTTCCGGTCGAAAAGGGCCTTCAGGGGCGAGGGGACGTTTCCCCAATAGCAGGGGGCGCCGATCGCGAGGAGGTCCGTTCGGGCGATCTTCTCGCCGATTTCCTGGGCCGCGTCGCGGGGAAGGACACAGGTACCGTCGGGCCTGCATTTCTGGCATCCCGCGCAGGGCTTGATGGCGGCGGCGCCGAGCTCGACCCGCTCGACGTCATAGACGCGGGAGAGGCGCGCTTCGAGGATGCCGAGAACCATCGCTGTCGAGCCTAATTTTCGGGGGCTCGCGTTGATGATAAGTGCTTTCTTTCGTTCCATTACGATTATCCTTTTCTGGGTGACGTATATGGCTTATAATAAGGCTATTGTATTCATCAGACAAGTACGCACATTTTTGTGCTCTAGTACCTAAAAAGATACCATTGGCACGCATTGACGGAGGAGAAAGGCGATGCAGATTTCATATCAAGGGAAAAGCTATGGCTGCGCGATGGAGATGACCTTCGACCTGATCGGCGGGAAATGGAAGGCCCTGATTCTGTGGCACCTCGCCGAGGAGAAGACCCTCCGCTTCGGCGAGCTCAAGCGCCTCTTCCCGAAGGTGACGCAGAAGATGCTGACCCAACAGCTCCGCGAGCTCGAGCGGGACGGTCTCATCGGCCGGAAGGTCTATGCCTGCGTTCCCCCGCGCGTGGAGTACTCGATCAACGAGGTGGGGCTTTCGCTTTTTCCCGCCCTCACGGCGCTCAACAGCTGGGGCCTCGGCTTCGTGACGACCCCGAGTTTCGCCGCGCACGGCGCTATCGAAGCGGATCTTCCCTGTCCGACTCGCGCGGCCTCTGCGGCAACTGCGGAAGCGGCGGCGCGGTAAAAGTCGATAACACGCCACGGAACGATACGCCGCATCGCGCTCTACCGCGCCGCGTTGCGCCGCACTTCACCGCGCCGCGCCGGGCGCGTCCGCGATGAAAATCAATAAATCTTTTTTCCGAGAAACCAGGCCGGCGAGACCGCCTCGCCGTTGACGCGCCACTCGAGGTGGAGGTGCGGGCCGGTCGCGAGCCCCGTCATGCCGGAGCGACCGATGAGGGTTCCCGCGCGAACCGATTCTCCCGCCGAGCAGGTGAGGGCGTCGAGGTGGTAGTAGAGGCTATAGACGCCGGGCAGGTGTTCGATGACGACGGACCAGCCGGTCGAGATGCGGCTTTCCGCAAGGACGACGAGTCCGTCGCCGGCGGCGAAAACCGGGGTACCGGTCGGGATGCCGTAGTCAACGCCGTAATGGACGGCGAGCTCGCTTTTTCCGTTTGAATAGCGATAGGTCCTTCGGTCGCCATAGCCCGCGGTCATCCGCTTCGAGGCGACGGGCGGCTTGAAGGGCCCGGAGTAACGAGGGGACGCGGGGTCGACGGTCGAGATGAGCCGGTTGAAGGCCGCGATTTGCGCGAGACGCTCGGTACCAAGGTCCGCCTTGATCCCGGTATTCGTATCATTGAGATCGATTTTTTCCTCGGTGAAGGCCTTCGCCTCGACGGCGAGCGCCGTCCGCGCGGTGATCGCTTCGGTGCCGGAAAGCGCGAAGGCTTCAAGGGTATAGTCGCCGGGCTTGAGCGTCGAGGGGAGCGCGACGAGCGCGATGAGCCTCGTCGCGCATACCGCCGATTGGGTGACGGGCGCCACCGGCGTGTCGGTCGCTGCCTGCCCGGATGGCGCCGGTTGCGCCTGAGGCGCGGGGAGCTTCGCGGCGAAGGCTTGGGCCCGCGCGACGACGGCCCCCGCTTTGTTCCTGAGCGCAACGCTTCCATTCGAAAGCGGCGTCGTCGAGGAGAAGTCGACGAGGACGCAGTCTCCGGGTAGCCCGGTCGTGGGCGCGGTGATCGTCCAGGGCGCCATGCCTTTGTCGTTTCGGCCTTTGGCGACGCCAGGCGCTGACGCGAGGAACGTCAAGGCCGCGAGCGCGAGGATGAAGGCGGTTCCCCTGCGCGACGGCATCGAGGCCGCGGTGCGTGGGGTCTGAACCTTGGCGTGCGCTATCATGCTTCGACCGAAGGCGCGGCCGCGCTGACGGAAGGCGCCCCAACGGCGGGCATAGCCTTTTCGGCGGAAGCCCGCGCGCTAGAAAGCTGGACGTCGTCGAGGATCATCTGCGGGGTTTCGGCCCCGTTGAAGGTGTTGCGGTTCACCTGGAAGACGGCGTCGACGACGTCGCCGACCCGAAAATCGCGGTTTAGCCGCTCGGCGGCCTGCCAGAAGATCGCGGGCCACTTGAACTTCCCGCAGTCGAAGGTGAGCTTGAGGTGCTGCTTCTCGGTCTTCCCCATGATATCGGCGGTCATGACGCGGAGCCCGCGGGCCATGAAGCGGAGCTGCTCGTTCCCTTCGCCGTACGGCTCGAAGCGGTCGGCGAGCTCGAGGAGCGTCGGGGTGAGGTATTCGCGCGGGAGCTCCGCGTCGACGGAGATCTCCTCGTCGGGCGCGACGTCGGGGAACTCGATGGTCGCGGAAAGCCGCGCGATGCGGGCGAGGAACTCCTCGATGTTCTCGTGCTTGAGGCTGAAGCCCGCCGCGAAGGCGTGCCCGCCGTGGTCGATGAAAAGGTCGGCGCACGGCGCGAGAAGATTCTCGAGCGCGAAGCCTCGGGACGAGCGCATGGAGCCGACGGCCGTCCCATCCGGCATGTAGCAGACGACGACGGCGGGAACCTTAAAGCACGAGGAGAGCCGGTTCGCCATGATCCCGGTCACCCCGCGGTGGATCTCCTTACTCGCCGCGAGCACGAGCCGTCCGTTGTGCCGCTCGAGACTTTCCCGCGCGAGCGGTTCTACGACCGCCCAGCTGTCGCTCCCGAGCTGCTTCCGGTCTGCGTTCATCCGGATAACCTCTTCGGAAAGGCGGTTTCGCTCGGCCTGGTCCTGCGAGGTGAGGAGCCTGACGGCGAGCGCGGGGTTTCCCATGCGGCCCGTCGCGTTGATCGCCGGGGATATCTGCCAGGCGAGGTCGCTCGTGCCAACCTTTTTCCCGGCGAGGCCCTGGCGCGCGAGGAGCTCGGCGAGTCCCGGGCAGGGGCTCGCGTTGATCGCGGCGAGCCCGCGCCGGACGAGGATGCGGTTTTCGTTCTTGAGCGGCATGAGGTCGGCGAGGGTCCCGAGCGCGACGAGCTGAAGCTCCGCGGTCTCGCGCTTGCCGAAGACGGCGTTCCGCCGCTGCGCGAAGGTGACGAAGATGTTGAAGAAGCCGTCGAGCTCGCTTACCGGCGCGTCGCCGTATCGCGCGATGCGCGAGAGATCCTTGAGCTTGATGAGGCTCATGCCGCGTACCTGCGGGATCTCGTGCGCGACCTCGGGGGCTATGTCGAGGAAATTGAACTCGACGCCCTTTCCGAAGATCTTCTCGAGCTGCTTGACCTGCATCTCGCGGTCCCACACGAAAATCTGCTGGCCCTGGAGGAAGGGGAGAAGCCGCGTCTGCGATATCTTCACCATCCCCGGCACGATCGTTTCGGTGAGGCGGTCGACCTCGATCATGTTGACGGTCTTTATCGCCTCGATGACGTACGCCTCGTTCGCGGGGCGCACGTTGAGGAGGGTGATCTGCTGCTTGTAGAGCTCGAGGCTCGCGAAGCGGAGCGCCTGGATGAACTTCCACGCGACGGCGCAGCCGGCGAGGTCGCGGAACGGATAGCCAGAGCCCGCCATCTTCGGGTTGACGATGGCGACGGCGGCCGGGACTTCCTCGGGCGCGTTGTGGTGGTCGAGGACGATCACGTCGATGCCGAGCTCGGCCGCGTGCGAGATCTCGGCGGAGCATGATATACCGCAGTCGACGGTGATGATGAGCGTTCCGTAATTCGCCGCGTGCTCGTCGACGGCGGCCATCGTGAGCCCGTAGGGGTCGTCGCCCTGTGGCACGCGCCAGGAGACGTCGAGGCCCAAATCGGTGAGGGCTTGGTACAGGAGCGTGGTGCTCGTGATCCCGTCGACGTCGCGGTCCCCGAATATCAGCACCTTCTCTTTCTCTTCCTTCGCGTCGAGCACGCGGTCCACCGCGTCTTCCATACTGGAGAAGAGAAAGGGGTTATGGAGGTAGCGGAGGTCATCCTCGAGGTAGAAGAGGATGTCCTTTCCTTCGATTATTTCGCGCCGCGCGAGGATCGACGCGGTGAGCGCGTCGCACCCGTAGCGCCCGGTGAGCTCGCGCACGAGTTCGCGGCCGACTTCTTTCTTGTTCCATATCATAGCGCGGTAATTTCCTTGATGATGAGTTCGCTTGCCTTTGGCTTTGCCTGGCCGTACCGGACCGCCTCGCCGAGGAGCGCGAGCGCGGGGGCGAGGGACGCCTCGTCCTTGCCGTAGACGTCCATGATGAGCTCGCCTTTTTTGACGGCGTCGCCCCGGCGTTTCCTGATGATCATGCCGGCCTCGGGGCACACGGCCTCTTCGGTGCGGTTTCGGCCGACGCCGAGGTAGACACCGGCGAGCCCGGTCTTGAAGGCGTCGATCGTCTCGATGAAGCCGTCCGCCGCGGCGCGGAATTCCGCGCGGTGGGGGCTCCGTCTCTTGCCGCGGTCGGCGAGGAGTTTCGCGCAGTCGCCGCCTTGGAGCGCGACGTTCTCCATGAAGAGCGCCATCGCCCGCCCCGACTTGACCGCTTCCTCGGCGAGGAGCCGTCCCTCGTCGTAGCCGCGCGCCTTGCCGCCGAGGACGATCATCCAGGCCGCGAAGGCGAGGGTGAGCTCGGTTACGTCGGCGGGCCCCGCGCCCTCGAGGACGTCCATGGATTCCTCGATCTCGAGGAAGTTGCCGACGGCGGCGCCGAGCGGCTCGCCCATGTCCGTGATGAGCGCGACGACCTTCTTGCCCATCGACTTACCGGTCCCGGCGAGGCTCTCGGCGAGCCGCGTCGCGTCGTCTATGTTCTTCATGAAGGCGCCCGAGCCGCACTTGACGTCGAAGACGAGCGCGTCGGCTCCCTCGGCGACTTTTTTCGAGAGGATGCTCGCGGTGATGAGCGGCACCGACTCGACGGTGCCGGTGACGTCGCGGAGGGCGTAGAGGAGCCGGTCCGCTGGGACGATCTCCTTCGTCTGCCCGGTCATCGCGAAGCCGGTCTTTTGGATGAAGTCGCGGAACTCGCCGATCGAGAGCGCGGTGCGGTAGCCGGTGATCGACTCGAGCTTGTCGAGGGTGCCGCCGGTGTGGCCGAGCGCGCGCCCGCTCATCATGGGCACCTTAACCCCCGCGGCCGCGACGATCGGGGCGAGCGGGAGGGATATCTTGTCGCCGACCCCGCCGGTCGAGTGCTTGTCGACGAAGGGTCCGACGATGCCGGAAAGGTCCATCGTCTTTCCCGACTTGAGCATGACGTCGGTGAGCACGCCGGTTTCCGCGAAGGTCATCCCGTTGAAGAAAACCGACATGAGCCAGCTCGAGACCTGGTAGTCGGGAATCGAGCCCGACACGTAGCCGCCGATGAGGAACTCGATCTCTTCGCGGGTGAGCTCAGAGCCGCGCGGGGCGTCGGGGCCGCCGCGTTTTTTCATGATTATGTCGACCGCTCTCACTGGGTTTACTCCTTATGCTTCATGCCCCGGCGAAATCGGGGCGTGGGGGGACTAGAGGATGCCGTCTCCGGCCTCGAGCGTCTTTAGGGGACCGTCGACCATCCGGGAGACGAGAAAGAACAGGAATCCCCTGAGTTCGGCGTACTCGCGCGGGCTTACCTTGAGTCGCCTGACTGCGTCCGGCCGTTCCGAGCCGATCGCCCGGAGGTAGCGCAAGGACTCGGCCGAGAGGGGAAATCGCCGTTCGCCCGCTTGGGCGCAGCGCCCGCACAGGAGCGCGTCATCGACGGGCGAATAATATACTACTTCATTTTCGCCCTTTTGGCCATTGATCGGGGCGGTTCCGGCGGGCTCGGCGGCTTGGGACGCGAAGGGTTCCTCGGGGAAAAGCCCGTCGCCGCAGCGCGCGCAGACGGAAAGGTCGGGGCACAGGCCTGCCGCCTCGAGGGTTCGCCAGACGAAGCGGAGGGTTCCCCGGCGGCATTCATCCTCCCCCGAGACCGCGATCCCGTCGAGGAAGGCGTTGACGAGCCTCCAGTCCGCGACGCCGTGGCTTCGGGTGACGATTTCGGCGCAAAACGAGGCGCACCAGGAGCGCACGAGGTCTTCGCGGATTCCGGGGCGCCAGGCGACGACGTCGAAATCGGTGATTCGGGTCGATTTCTTGACCGGGTCGGTATAAAGCCAGGCCGTTCCGGTCTGGAACGGCGATACGAGGGCGCGGAGCTTGCTTTTCGCCCCGCCGAATACCGCCGCGCGGATGAGCCCCCGGTCCAGCGTTAAAATATGGGCCTCGCGGTGGCCTTCGCCGAAGGCGGAAAGCGAGAGGACGAGGGCTTCGGTGCTCCACGAGCGGTTTGCCATGCCCCGTATAATGGGCGAAGCGGGGATTACTGTCAAGAAAAGGTGAATTTCGAGCGATTGTGATCGAGATGACACGAAAAGGGAGATTTGGTTGCAAAAAAAGTGCATAAAAATATTGACATGATGACACTAAACGTATTTATGTATTAGTCGATTTGTGGAGGTGTCCCATGTCGACCGATGTTACCGTTCCCCTGTTATTCCGAAACCGCATGAAAGCCCATCCGGACTGCGTCGCTCAGGCCTGGAAGGGCGATGGGGGCGTGTACGTGACGCGAACCTACCGCGATCTTTATGGGGACGTGCTTGACTTCGCCCAGGCGCTCAAGGACCTCGGGGTCCGGCGCGAGGATCACGTCGGCATCATCTCGGACAATCGGCGGGAATGGCTCATCGCCGACCTCGCGATCCAGTCCCTCGGCGCGGCCGACGTTCCCCGGGGCTGCGATTCCATGGAACGGGAGATCGCCTTCATCCTCTCGGCGACCGATTGCCGAATCGCCATAGCCGAGAACCGCGCCCAGCTTACCAAGATGCTCGGTTCGCGCGAGAGCCTGCCGCTCCTTTCGACCGTGATCATGTTCGCGGACCCGTCCGACGAAGACGTTACCTCTGCCGTCGCGCGCGGCGTTACCCTCCTTTCGTTCAAGAGCGTCCTCGCCGACGGCAACGCGCGCCGCGCCGGGAACGACGGCGAGATCGAGGCGGAGATGGAGCGGGGAAGGGGCCGCGACGTCGCGACGATCATCTTTACCTCAGGCACCACCGGCGAGCCCAAGGGGGTGATGCTCACCGAGTCTAACTATATCTGGCAGCTCGAGCGCACCCCGGATCGCCTCTTCGGCGAGCCGGGCGACGTGTGGCTCTCGGTTCTCCCCGTATGGCACAGCTTTGAGCGGCTCATGCAGTACATCGCCCTCGAGCGCGCGAGCGCGATCGCGTACTCGAAGCCGATCGCGTCGGTCATGTTCCCCGATATCGCCGCCATGCGCCCGCACGTCATCCCCGGCGTTCCCCGGCTCTGGGAGGCGCTCGCCTCCGGCATCATGCGGACGGTAAAGAAGGAAGGGGGCGCGAAGAAGGCCCTGTTTCTCTTTTTCGTCGCCGTCGGCAAGCGGTATTGCCTTTTCCGCGACATGACGACCGGCCGCGTCGCGCGCTTCTCGCCCCGCTCGCGCGCGCTCGACTCGATCCTTGGGTTCATTCCTTTTCTTTTGTTTTTCCCGCTCAACGCCCTCGGGAACGCGCTCGTGTTCTCGAAGATCCGCGCGAAGCTCGGCGGACGCGTGCGCATCTGCATCTCGGGCGGGGGCGCGCTCCAAGCCGAGGTTGACGCGTTCTACCGCGCGATCGGCGTCAACATGCTCGAGGGCTACGGGATCACCGAGACCGCGCCGCTCCTTTCGCTCCGCGACCAATGGAGGCCGAGGCCCGGCTGCGTCGGCGAGGTGTTCACCGACACCGAGTGCCGCGTCGTGGACCCGGAGCTTCTCGCGCGCGCCATCGACGAGGCCGCGGGGGGCGACTGGCGCATCCCCGAGGCGCTCGGTCCCGGACGAAACGGCGTGCTCGTCGTGCGCGGCGGCCAGGTGATGAAGGGCTACTACAAGCGGCCGGACCTCACCAAGCGGGTAATCGACGCCGACGGCTGGTTCAACACCGGCGACCTCGGCATGCTTTCGTGGGACAACGAGATTAAGATCACCGGCCGCGCGAAGGACACGATCGTCCTCCTCGGCGGAGAGAATATCGAGCCCGCGCCGATCGAGCGCGCGATCAAGGGCTCGGACCTCGTCGAGTCGGTCGTCGTGCTCGGGCAGGACCGGAAATACCTCGCCGCGCTGATCGTGCCGGCGCGGGACGCGGTGCTCGCGCGAGCGGCCGACGAAGGCCTGCCGACCGACGACTACGCGGCGCTCCTCGAGAATCCCGCGATCCTTCAGCTCTTCCGGAGCGAGATCGACGCGCGGATCAATCACCACGCGGGCTTCAGGCCCTTCGAGTTCATCTTCCGCATTGGGCTCCTCTCGGATTCCTTCCAGGTTGGCCGCGAGCTTTCGGGTAAGCAGGAGATGATGCGGCACCGTATCGGCGCCCTCTACGCGTCCCAGATCGCGGCTCTCTTCGAGGAGGCGCGGGCGTAACCAACTCGGGGCCTTACGCGCGCGCTTCGCGCGATGTCACGGGCGCCGATTCGATTGAGCGCTCGTGCGCCAGGTCCCGCGCGTTCCGTCCCGATTGACGGCATACGCGGGATGCGGGTATAACAGACGCATGTTCCTGCTGATTATCGGCGCCGCCTGCGCCCTGTGTTCCCTCGCCGCGGCCGTCACGCTGCACCTGAGCTTGCCCGGCTGGAAAACGGTTGCCGGGCTTTCCGGCGTCGCGGCGGATCGCGTCGCCAATATCGACGTGCGGCGCCTTCGCCGGAGATTGAGCCTCGTATTCTACTTTATATTCGCGGGTTTTCTCGCGCTCTCGATTCTCCTTTCGGTAAAGGTAATACCCTCGGTTGCCGCGACCCCGAGCTTTTTCGCGGTCGCCCTCGTCGCGTTCAACGCCGTTATCGCCCTCTATAAACGGTTCGACCGGAACGTCTATTCCTCGGGCGTGCGCCACTCGTCACTTATCGCCGCGATCGCGGGGAACGCCGCCCTGCTCGCGCTCTGCGCGATATCCTTCCTCTTGTCGTAATTCCTTCGTCGTTGATAATCCGTTCCTCGGCGGCGCATGAGCCTTAGGCGCACGGAGAAATTTACCGTGTATCGGCAAGGCACGCGATCGCGTAACCTTGAAGAAACGACCGAGCCGGGTTACACTAATCCATAACGGGCGGCGCGCGGTAGCGTGCGTCCTTTTATGGGAGTTTCAATGGCAACACGCGGCACGCAGCGCTTTCTTCACGCGGCTTTCATTGGGTTCTTGGTTCCGTTCGCGCTCGGGTCTTGTGCCTTATTCGATAAGGACTCGTCCTCCGATCCCGCGGTCAGCGTGCCGATTTCGTACGATTCAAACAATCCCGTAACGAAACTCGATACGACCGTGGGCCTCTCCCGCGTTCAAGTCAGCGGGCTTTCGGGACAAAGCGTCTTTCTTTTGAAATGCAACCTTTCGGCCAATGAGGCGACCTCGGGCTCGACCGGCATGATCGATTCCTCGTCGATCGAATCAGATCGTTCCGCGATTGCCTCAACGTCGGGAAGCGAGCTCGTGACCGCGGGCCTTGAGCAAGGCGGCGGTTCCCGCGTGACGGCATCAACCGCGTCCGCCTCGGGCGACTTCGGCTCGATAACGCGTCTTGAGCATGCGCGCGCGCTTAATTACTCTCTGGCGAGGGCGTCTCGCGCGACCAGCGCGAATCTCGCCGACAACGTCCTTTCCGTCGCGGATATCACCGCATACGAAGAGGCGTATAAAAGCCAAAAAGACAGCGCGACGCATGACTTTTACGTAGAGGGAAAAAAACAGTTAAGCGGCAATCAGTATTGGACAACGGCGCCGGCGACGCTCCGGGGCGTCGGGAAGCATTGTATGGTCTGGGTCGCGAACGCGAATTATAACGAAGCGAGCTCGGGCACTGACGGCATGATCGCCTCAAAACAAATCAATGACCTCGTTTCCATGTTCGACAAGCTCTACGAGCCCGAGACGAGCATCCTCGGAAGGCCCTACGGCGACGCGGGATCGATGCTCATCAACATTCTCGTCTTCGATATCGACGGCGATTACACGGCGACGCAAACCGATGGCGTCGTCGGTTACTTTTGGGCGAAGGATTTATTTCCCGATAGCTTTTTCGGGGTAACCGATCTCGCGAAGCCCGCAAGCACCACGAATCTCGTTTCAAACAAGGCGGAGATCTTTTATCTCGACGCTAACTTTATTGACCAATATCCGTACATCGCCTATTCGACCCTTGCCCATGAGTTTCAGCACATGATCGGCTACAACCGAAAGAACCTGCAGCTCAATATCTGGGGCAACATGCCGACCTGGTACGACGAGATGCTTTCGATGGTTACCGAGGATATGCTCGCGCCGGTCATCGGCATTAAAATCTCCGATAAGGAACATCCCGTCGCGGCGCGCATTCCGTATTTCAATTACTACTATCGCGGCACGGGGCTTACGTACTGGGCGAACGACGCCTCGGACGCGGAGTATGCGTATCCCTTCTCGTATGCCTTCGGCGCATACCTCGCCCGAAACTACGGCGGCGCGAAGCTCGTCAAGGGGATGATGGACTCAAGCTCTGTTGGGCTCGACTCGGTGTCGGCGGCCCTTTCGTCCCTTGGCTATTCGGATGATTTCAACGCCGCGTTTCTCAAGTTCGGAGAAGCGCTCGTCTTTAACTCATCGACCGCCACGCCCTCGGGCGTCAATACCTTTAACCGCGCCCCGGCGACCTATTCGGTAACGGGCGCAAGCGGTACGACGTACGCTTATGACTTTACGCCGTTTAATATCTGGGGGCTGCCGAACGCGAAATCAGGCTATGGCCCGTCGATATTTCAGTCGGGCGACGATAAACTCTGGGCCTACGGAATTTCCGTGGAGAGCTGCGACGCGCTCCTCGGCGTGTCGGGGACCGTGACGTTCGACGTAGAGCCGCCGACTGACTCAAACGTCGCGCTCTATATCATGGTGCGTTAGGAAGGAAACCGATGAGAGACTTTCGGGAAAAAAACGGTGCTTCGGATAAAAATGCGCGCGCGCGACATGGCCGCCTGAGGGCGAGCGGATTCGCCCTTGCGCTCGTGATGCCGCTTACGCTCATCGCGGTCGCCGGTTGCAGCGCCGTGCGCTCGTGCGCGGCATCGTCCGCATCGGGCGACGCTCGATCCCCGATAACCCTTGAGGGGAACGCGCCCGCGCGATCATCTGAGCTTCCGGCAGAAGGGGCGTTCTCGAGCGCGCTTCCGGGCGAGATCGCGGGGAAGCGCGTCGTCCTTGTGGGGCACGTCGAGATGCGCGGGAACGCCCCGCACGAGGCAGCCGCTTTCGTGCCTGAGGACGGCTCGCAGGCCTACGCCTTCTCTCCCGATTCCCGCGAGCGCGAGGCTCGCGCGCTTCAGGGGCATCTCGTGGAGCTCACCGCGGCCCTCATCGATAGTGAAACCCTGTGCCCGCTTTCCTGGAAGATTGTCAACTGATCGCGAGCCGTGCTATCCTTACGCGTATGAGGCGCGCGTTTTCTTTTATCGCGATTACTCTTTTCACCGCGGCCATGTCCGCGTTCCCGCAAGCCGCAATCTCCCAAACGGTCAATCCGCTCGTGGGCGTATGGGCAAACGGGAGCCGCTTCGTCGAGTTCGCCCCCGACGGCAGGATGCGCATGGTTCTCAAAACCTACTATGCTTTCGTGTACGAGGACCGCGACTGGATGCCCTATACCATAAAGCCGCTCGCTGGCGTCGCTCAAGGCGACGGTTCCGCGCAGGATTCAAATGTTGCCGCGCAGTCGCCGAGCGGGAACCTCGATCCTGCCTCGCCGGTTTCAAACGCTACCTTTGTGCTCACGCTTCAGTATCCGAAGGAAAAGCACGGCGCGGATATTCCGCTCGCCGTTATCGGCGACGCGATCTATTTTCGGTTTTATCGCAAGATGGAGCTTCCCGCATCCGCGGGAAACGCGACGTCGTCAGGAAGCACGACGGGTAATGTGTCGGCGACCGGGGAGCCCGCAAACGGCGCGGGGAACGCTGTCCCGAGCGCGACAAGCCCGCTTGACGGCTTTTGGATCGCCGCGGGAAACACCGACGCCCTGAGGCTCTATCGAAGCGATCCGATTCAAGAGTTCTTCTGCTATTACTTTAGGGGAAGCGATTATTACCGCATCAGGTATTGGGCGACCGACGCGCGGCCGAAGGCCGTTCAGGCGAGCTTTACCGGAAGGAACGGCGAACCGCTTGCCGTTCCGAAGTTTATCCCGATCGCGGGCACGCTCTATACCTGCGTCACCTCGACGGGGAAGGTCCTGCGCAACTACGAATCGGGCACGTTCACGGGCGCCTCGGGCGCGCTGACGTTCAAGCCCTCCGCGATCGTGTTCGCGGGAACCGCCGCCGCGGTGCGGGAGCCGCTGAAGTACGCGCTTTCTGCCGACGGAACCGCGCTCGCGCTCGGGGAGCCGTATCTCGCGCGCTCGAAGGTCGCGGACCTTTCCGCGGAGATCAAGGCTCATAACGCGCTCCGCCGTCCCCCGCGAAAGCCGATCTTCGGCTTCATGAAGCTCGACTT
>DAOPYF010000029.1:0-9966 GCA_035352735.1 Treponemataceae bacterium
GTACGTGAGGAACTTGATCTTCACCGGGTCGATGCCGTTGAGCCGCGCCGCCTTCTCGTTGATTCCGACCGTCTCGGCGTAGAGCCTCAGGTTCGTCACCTTGAGGAACACCGCGACGAGCGCGATGAATATCGCCGTGAGCACGATCGGGGTCTGTATCGGCAGGCCCGGCATGACGCCGCCGAGCTGGCTCGTCAGGTCGTTCGCGAGGACCGGCGAGAGCTTCCCGTCGATCATGAAGGAGATGGACCGGCCCGCCGTGAAGAGGATCAGCGTCGCGACCATCGGCTGTACCTTGAATATGGAAACCAGGGATCCGTTGAACGCGCCGAGCACGATGCCGACCCCGCAGCTCGCGAGGAAGCCGATCAGGATGGTCATCCACGTGATCGTGCCCGCGTGCAGGAGAACCTGCACGAACACGGCCGAGGTAATCGCCGCGGCCACGCCGACGCTGATATCCTGCCCGCGCGATGAGGCGGTGACGAGGGTCATGCCGATCGAGAGGATCACGAGCTCCGAGGCCCCGAAGAGGAGATTCGGTATGTTCCCGTACAGGGCCCCGTTTATGATGGTAACATTGAAGTAATCGGCTCCCTTAATCAGGTTGATGACGATGAGGATCGCCAGAACCGACAGGGGGAGCAAGAGATGCGAGAATTGTTGTTTCAATCTTCCTGATTTCATTCGCTTCCTCCCGCGATCACGTGCATGACGTCTTTTTGCGTTAAGTTCGCCCCGGTCAGCTCCCCGGCGATTTGGCGGTCCTTCATGACGATGAGCCGCGAGCAGGTGCGGAGCATCTCCTCGATCTCTGAGGAGATGAACGTGACGCTCACGCCCTCCTCGGCGAGCTTAAGAACGAGCTTCTGGATCTCAACCTTCGTGCCGACGTCGATTCCCCGCGTGGGTTCGTCGAGGATCAGGTACTGGGGGTGCGTTAAGAGCCACCTGCCGAGAATGACCTTCTGCTGATTGCCGCCCGAGAGCGACTTGATCGGCGTGTTCATCGACGCGGTCTTGATGCTCAGCCGCTTGATGTACTCGTCGGCGAACGCCTCCGCCTGCTTCCGGGAAAGGGGCCTGAAGAAGCCCTTCATAACCTGCATCGCGAGGATTATGTTGTCGCGAACCGAAAGGTCGGCGATGATCCCGTCGCCCTTGCGGTCCTCGGGAAGATAGCCGATGCCCTGCCTCATCGCGTCGATCGGCTCGTCGATTTTTACCTTCTTGCCGTTTATCTTAATCTCGCCGCCGGTGACCGGGTCCGCGGCGTAAATCGCGCGGACGCTCTCGCTTCGCCCGGAGCCGAGGAGCCCGGTGAACCCGTTTACCTCGCCCTTCCGGATCGCGAAGTCAAAGGGCTTGACGCCCTCGCTGCTCGAAAGAGCCGAGGCCTCGAAGACCGGGACGTCGTCCCGCGCCGCGACCTCGCGCTTTTTCAGGCCTTCCACGTCATCGAGCGCCTTTCCCATCATCTTGGAAACGAGGTCGAATTGGGGAAGCGAGGCGGCTTCGTATTCGCCGATCAGCTCGCCGTTCCGAAGCACGGTGATCCGGTCGGATATTTCATATACTTGATCGAGGAAGTGGGTGATAAAGACGATTCCCACCCCGCGAGACTTGAGTTCACGCATAAGATCGAAAAGCTTCCGTACCTCGTCCGTGTCGAGAGAGGACGTCGGCTCGTCGAGGACGAGTATCTTGCAATCCATGTCGATCGCCCGCGCGATCGCTATCATCTGCTGGACCGCGAGCGAGCAGCTTGAAAGCTGCTGCGTCGGCCGCGCCGGGATACTGAGGGATTCAAGCAGCTTCGCCGCTTTCGCGTTCATGCGCTGCCAACTGACGAACGCGTACTTTCCCCGGCCGATAAACATGTTTTCCGCGACGGTCAAGTTGGGACACAGGGTAATTTCCTGATAGACCGTGCCGATTCCGCTATTTTGCGCCTCTTGCGGCGACTTAAAATGGACCGCCTTTCCCTCTATGGCGATGTGACCCGCGTCCTTTTCGTAGACGCCCGTCATGACCTTTACCAGCGTGGATTTGCCTGCCCCGTTCTCGCCCATAAGGGCATGGACTTCGCCCTTGCGGAGCGTGAAGTTTACGTTTGACAGAGCCCTGACCCCTGGAAAGGTCTTGCAGATTCCCTGCATTTCAAGAACCTTTTCCGACTGCAATGAGAGACCTCCTTCGGGTACCGCATAAATACAAGCGGTGCGGCGTGCCGGAATCGAGCCGAATGCCGCACCGCTTAAAAAAGATCGTGATGATCGTGAATGATCGCCCGAAAGGACGATTACTTCGTGATCACTCCCTTTCCGGGATCGGCGTTGAGGCCGAAGTTCTTGATAATGTCGTCATTGATCGTCGCGGTGTCCGCGAAGATTTCCTTCTGGAAGACGATTCCGGTCGGGAGCGCCTTACCGGCGGCGGCATCCTTGATCCAGGCGGCAATCTGACCGGCCTGGCGGGGGCTGCACTGGACGTCGCAATCCCAGTATCCGGCCTGAACGTTGCGGAGCGCGAAGCGGTTAAAGTCGAATCCGAGGATCTTGACCTTGCCGTTCTTGCCATGGGTGATGCCGGCGGCGTCGAGCGCCTGAACGGCACCCTGAGCCATGCCGTCGTTCTCGGCGTAGATGACGTTGAAGTCTTTCTTCGCGACGATCGCGGCCTCGACTACCTTGCGGGCTTCCTCAAGGCTCCAGCTGTCACCGCCGGTACCGTCGGCGACGATGGTGATCTTTCCGGCGTCGCGGGCTGCGAGAGCCGCGGCGCTGCGTCCGAGCTCAGCCGCGGAACCAAGCTGTCCGCGAATGAGGATTACGTTGAACTTGGGGAGCTTCTGCGCGAGAACCCAGTTCATGGCGGTGTTTCCCTCGGTCTTCATGTCCGAGACGAGCGCGGCCTGATAGTTTCCGGCAGCCGTATCGATGAGGCGGTCAAAGAGGAATACCTTGACGCCCGCGGTCTTCGCCGATTTCAGGACGTTGTCCCAACCGGACGCGTTCGCGGCCGAGATCAGGAGATAGTCGACGCCGTCGCGGATGTAACCCTGCGCGGCCGCGATCTGCTCGCTGTTGTCGCCGGTGTTCGTCTGCTTCGCGTCGTAGCCGTTCGCCTTCGAGAAGACATTGTTCATGTCCTCGACGTTGGCCTGCCGATAGCCGGACTCTTCCGGCGGCAGATTGACGATACCGACCTTGATCAGTCCGCCTTTTGCCTTTCCGGCGGCGAATACCGTCGCGGGCGCCAGCAGAACCATGGCCGCGAGGGCCAGAATGCCGATCTTTGTGATCTTCTTCATCGTTCTTCCTCCACTTCATTGACTTTCGAGGCATATGCCCCTGTAATCATTAAGAGGCCACTTTCCCGTGGGCGCTACCTATATCCTTTCGCACTTGGTACGATTTTTTCTGACCCGGGGAATCCTTTTCGGGAATACCTATACTTTTTTACTGGATACCTACGATTTCTTTTACGGGTTGCCGGAGAATGGTTTTTGGTTGCGATTCCCGGCAGGTATGGTACAATGGAGGTTCTGGAAGGTTAACGCATGGTCTGCCCTATTCGCGCAGTTCTTATCGCACTTTGCATCCTGACAATTTCCTCCTGTGACCGCGCCCAACGGACCGGCGGCGAGGCAAAACCGATCGTGCTCGGCTATTCCCAGCTCGGGGACGAGAGCACGTGGCGTACCCGAAACAGCTTTTCCATCACCACCGCGGCGAAAAAAGCCGGAATCAAGATCATGTTCGAGGACGCCATGCAGGACCAGGCGAACCAGATCAAGGCGCTTCGTTCCTTCATCGCGTATAAGGTAGACGTGATCGCGTTCTCGCCGCTCGTCGAGACCGGCTGGGACACGGTGCTCGGCGAGGCGAAGGCGGCCGGCATCCCGGTGATCCTCGTGGACCGGATGATCGACACGAAGGACGAAAGCCTCTATACCTGCGCGCTCTCGTCCGACTTTACCCTTGAGGGCCGCCGCGCGGCCGAATACCTCCTGAAAAAGTACAAAAACGAGGCGGGTCCCATCAATATCGTGGAACTGGCGGGGACGGCGGAATCGACCCCCGCCATCGGGCGGTCCAAGGGCTTCAGGGACGTCCTCGCCGCGTACCCGAAGTTTCGGGTGATCTTCAGCGAGGACGGCGACTTCATGGCGAGCAAGGGCAGGGAAATCATGCATAAGGTTCTGACCCGGTACGCGGCCAAGGACATCGACGTGCTCTACTCGCACAACGACGACATGACCTTCGGGGCCATCGAGGTGATGAAGGAGGCCGGGATCAAGCCCGGAAAGGACATCGCGATCATATCGGTCGACGCGACCCAGCGAAGCGTCGATTACCTCAAGGTAGGCGTCATTAACTGCATTATCGAGTGCAACCCGAACAGCGGACCCCAGGTGATGGAACTCGCGCGAAAGGTCGTCGCGAAAGAACCGGTGCCGAAGCGCACGTACATCGACGAGACGAGGTTTGACGAATTCGGCGCCGTGGGCTCGATCCTGAACCGGGGATACTGACATCAAAGGGCAACGATAATGCGCACCAACAGCATCCGCAAGGCGCTCAAGTTCACGAACATCGTCATCATCCTCGCTTCCATCGTCCCGTTCATCATCAACACGCTGTACTACAACATCGCGCTGAACCAATACGAGGGGATCATCGAGAACGTCTATAGCGCGAACAGCCTCTCGAGCAGGCTCAAGGGCGATATCTACACCACGATGTGGAACATCGTGACGGGCAAGACCGAGTTCAGGGACAACACCCAGTACGAGCTCATCGGCCGAATCAGAAACAACCTCGACCAGCTTGAGAAAAACGCCAACAGCGCGGACAACGGGTATCTCGTGCAGGTCGCGCGCAATACCCTCGATACCATGGAAGGCTACGTGGACAGAATCGGCGACAACATCGCCCACGACCGGCCCGTCAACGAGAACGAGAAGATACTCGGCGAGATCACCTCGCTCAGCGACATCCTCTACGACGTCATCCAGAAATTCGTCGCGGCGGAGATGGACCTCGCGCACATCCAAAACACGAAGATACAGCGGTCGATGGACCTGATGACGCTTACCCAGGTTCTCCTTTTCGTCGCGATACTCCTCTTTCTCCTCCGCAACTACCGGCAACTGAACCGCAGCATCAACGAGCCGATCTATCGGCTCAAGACCATGGCCTCCCGGATCGCGCAAGGCGACCTCTCGATCCGCGTCGAGCGGCCCGAGATCAGCGAGCTCGACGAGCTTACGGACAGCCTCAACACCATGGCCGAAAAGCTCATCGAGCTCATCGACCAGAACGTCCAGAAGCAGCGCAACCTCCAGAAGGCCGAGATGAAGGCGCTTCAGGCGCAGATCGCGCCGCATTTCATGTATAACACCCTCGAGACCATCCTCTCCCTCGCGGAGGACGGCCAAACCGAGAACGTCGTGACCACGACGATCGCCCTCTCGAGCTTTTTCCGCCTGTCCCTCAACAAGGGAAAGGACTGGGTCACGGTTGCCGAGGAAAAATCCCACGTGGAGAATTACCTCGCGATACAGAAGATGCGCTACGGGGCCATCCTCGAGTACGACATCGATTTTTCCCCGGAGATACTCCAGGAGTCCATGCTCAAGCTGCTCCTCCAGCCCCTCGTCGAGAACGCGATCTACCACGGGATCAAGATGACCCGCCGGCGCGGCCACATCGCGCTTAAGGGATACCGAGAGGGAGAGCGCATGGTTTTCACGGTCGAGGACAACGGCCTCGGGATGTCGGCCGATAAGCTCGCGAAGCTCAAGGGAAGCCTTTCGCACTACGACGTGTCGATCCCCGGCACCGGGTTCGGCCTCTATAACGTGTATAAGCGCATCGAGCTCTATTACGAGATCGACGACGGACTTGCGGTCGAGAGCGAGTACGACAAGGGCTGCAAGATCACCCTCAGGCTTCCCATAGTAAGAACGCCCGCCCAAGAGCAAACGGCGCTAAGCGAAGGAGCTTAAAGACATGAATACGGTTTTTCTCGTCGAGGACGAGCCCCTCATTCGCCAGAACATGCGCAACGCGATCGAGAACGGGGACGAACCCTTTACCTGCATCGGCGAGGCCGGGGACGGCGAGCTCGCGCTCACGATCATTCAGGACCTCAAGCCCGATATCCTCGTCACGGACATCAAGATGCCCTTCATGGACGGCCTTACCCTCGCGCGGCACGCGAAGGCGATCATCCCCTGGCTCCGCGTCATCATCGTCTCGGGCTACGACGACTTCGACCTCGCGCGCGAGGCCATCGGCGTCGGCGTCGATCAGTACATCCTAAAGCCGATGGCGAACAAGGACCTCTTCGCCGCGCTCCGCGTCGCGAGCGAGAAAATAGCCGAGCATAAAAAGCAAAGCGTGTCGTTCCTCAAGGACCTTTCGAACAACGAGATGGTGAAGAACACCCTCGTCAGCTCCTTTCTGGAAGAGCTTTGCAACGGCGAGATCGGCGCGGACGAGGCGCTCCGCCGCGCGGGCGAACTCGCGATAGGGCTCTTAAGCATGTGCTACGCGGTGGTGATCGCCCAGTGCGAGGGCAAGGGCGGCTACCCGAACCGTCAGGCGATTTTCTCGAAGGTGAAGTATTCCCTCGTGGACGACCCGGACGTCCTCTATTTCATGAGCGGCGCGGATCACGTCGTGCTCATCGTCAAGGGCGCGACCGATATCGATACCACGGGAAAGGCGTACCACGTAGCCCAAACGCTCAAGCACGAGATCGAGGACGACGGCCGCGCGGTCCTGACCGTCGGCATCTCGGGCGTGACCAACCGCATCTCTGGGATCCACGACGCGTACCATGAAGCCGGCATCCTGCTCAAGACCTTCGCCCAGGCGCATCGAGGGCGCATCTTCTGCTCGGGAGACCTCGGCCGCGCGGACTCCTTGGTCGTTCCGTCGCTCGACAATCTCTTTAACGCGGACGTGGAAAACAAGCTTAAGTTCGCCACGCCCGAGGACGTGCCCGCCATCGTCGAGGAGTTCGCCAAGAATCTCAACGCCGACGAGATGCAGGACCTCCTCTATCGCTATTACATCCTCATGGACCTTACCGCGTCCGCGATGCGCATTATCCGCGCCTTCAACCCGACGATGGCGCCCGCCGAGCTTTCGAGCCATTTCGTCGATCGCCGGCAGGTGTTCCATTCCGCAATCTCGCCCGAGGAGTTCACCGACCTCGCGACGAAGATCTGCCTCAAGTTCATCGAGCTCCGGGACTCGGGCAATAGCTGCCATCACAAAAAGCTCGTCCAGAAGGCGTGCGAGTACATCAAGGAGAATTACAACAACCCCAATATCTCGCTCAACACCGTCGCCGAACACGTCTCCCTGAGCCCGACGCATTTCAGCACGATCTTCGCTCAGGAGATGTCCATGACCTTCATCGATCACCTGACGGCGGTCAGGATCGAGAAGGTCAAGGAGCTCCTCGTTTCAACCGACGAGAAGATCGTGAGCATCGCCTTCTCGGTCGGGTACAACGAGCCCAATTACCTCAGTTACCTCTTCAAGAAGCGCGAGGGCCTGAGCCCGAAGGAATACCGCCAGCAAAAAAAGGCGCAAACGAGCAAGGCGTAAACTCGGCTTGACTAATCAAGTCGAGTTCACTAGAGTTAGCCAAGAAAGAAGTTTTTTTCTATCCCACCGAAAGAGGAGGAAACCGATGAGCGATCCCGGTTGTAGTCATAGTAGTACGTTAACCGACGCACTCACGACGCGAACGAACAGCCAAGTTCATTGCGCAGCCTCCATGCCCCCATCAAGGTTCTAGCGAAAGATCTCGCCGCATTTTCTGGTTTATCGCATGAGGCTCTCCGCAAAGCAGTTTTTTGAGGTGAATCATGCATACCAATACGGGCATAACCGGAAAACGCGGAAAATCCGCGCGTCAGGAACGGGCCGTCAATCAGGACGAAAAGCGGCTCATGGACCTTTGCTCCTGGTCGGTCGACGACTCGTGCTCGTTCCTCGAGACGGGACTCAAGGGCCTAGGCGCGAAAGAAGCCGACCGGAGGCTATCCGAGTACGGCCCGAACGAACTCCCGAAATCCACGAAGCTTTCCCTTTGGGCGGACTTACTCGAGCGGCTGAAAAGCCCCCTCGTGCTCCAGCTGCTCGTCATCGCGACCGTCTCGGCGGCGCTCGGCGAGGCGACCTCGGCGATCGTCGTCGGCGCGATGATCCTCTTGAGCGTCGGGCTCTCCTTTATCCTCGACCGGCGCTCGAGCAAGGAAGTCGAGGCGCTCGGCAAGCGGGTTCAGTCGCGAACCTACGTGATCCGGGACGGCGAGGAAGCCGAGATTCGGATGTCCGAGGTCGTGCCGGGGGACATCGTGCTCCTCCACGCCGGATCGATAATCCCCGCGGACGTCCGACTCCTCGTGACGAAGGACTTTTTCGTGAGCGAGTCCGCGCTCACGGGGGAATCCCTCCCGGTCGAGAAGACCGCGAACGCGGCGACGCCCGCCGACGCCTCGGCGCTCGGGCTTTCGAACGCGTGCTTCCTTGGGTCTTCCGTGACGAGCGGAACGGCCAGGGCCCTCGTCGTGAACACCGGAAGCCGCACGCTCTTCGGCGCGGTCTCGGCGAAGCTCGGCGAACGGCGCGAGGAGACGAGCTTCGACAAGGGGATCAAGTCCTTCACCTGGCTCATGATCCGCTTCATGATCGCGCTCGTGTGCGCGGTATTCCTAATCGTCGGGCTCACGAAGGGCAACTGGCTCGAGGCCCTGCTTTTCGCGCTGTCGGTCGCCGTCGGGCTCACCCCGGAGATGCTCCCGATGATCGTCACCGTCAACCTCGGCAAGGGCGCGCTCGTGATGGCGAAGAAAAAGGTCATCGTGAAAAGGCTCCCCGCGATCCAGAACCTCGGCGCGATCAACATCCTGTGCACCGACAAGACGGGCACGCTGACCCAGGACCGCGTCGTGCTCGAGCATCACGTCGACATCATCGGGAACGCGAGCGACGAGGTCCTCAACTACGCCTACCTCAATAGCTTTTTCCAGACCGGGCTTAGAAACCTCATGGACCGCGCCGTCATCGAGTACGCGGACCTCGACGCGGGCGAATGCCGGCCGATCGACGAGCTACCCTTCGACTTCCAGCGCAGGCGCATGTCGGTCGTCGTCAACTATGAGGGCGACAACGTGCTCATCTGCAAGGGCGCCGTCGAGGAAATCTACAGCTGCTGCACGCAATACCAGATCGAGGAAGACATCTATCCCCTGATCGACATGATTCGCTCCGATCTCTTCGAGGAGGTCGAGAAGCTCAACCGCGAGGGCTTCCGTGTCCTCGGCATCGCGTATCGGGAATTCCCCGAATATAAGAAAAACTTCACCGTCGAGGACGAAAGCCAGCTGATACTCCTCGGCTACATCGCGTTCATGGACCCGCCGAAGGATTCCGCCACCGAGGCGATCAAGCTCTTCAACGAAGCGGGCGTATCGGTGAAGGTCCTTACCGGCGACAACGGGCTCGTCACGAAGAAGGTATGCCGCGACGTCGGCATCGAGTCGGGAAGGATCGTCTCCGGCCAGGAGCTCGCGACGTGCAAGCCAGATGAGTTCGCGTGCCTCGTCAGGGAGAACTCCGTGTTCGTGAAGCTTACCCCGGCGCAGAAAGAGCAGATCGTCAAGGAACTCCGCGCGCAGGGCAACGTCGTCGGATACCTCGGGGACGGCATCAACGACACGACGGCGCTCAAGGCCGCGGACGTGGGCATCTCGGTCGACTCGGCGGTCGACGTCGCCAAGGAATCGGCGGACATCGTCCTTCTCGAGAAGAGCCTCCTCGTCCTCGAGGAAGGCATCATGGAAGGCCGCAGGATCTTCTCGAACATCGTGAAGTACATCCGCATGGGCTCGAGCTCGAACTTCGGCAACATGTTCAGCGTGGTCGGCGCCTGCTCGCT
>DAOPYF010000029.1:10066-23425 GCA_035352735.1 Treponemataceae bacterium
CCCACGAACCAGCGCAACCATTACCTCCGCGAGATATCGATACTCGCGAAGGTCCTGAAATCCTCCCCGGGCATCGGGCGGATCGGGACGATCAAGGAGCTCGACGACGTCCGCAACTACCTGCTCGACTTGATCGCCGCGGGCAAGGAAACCGTCAAGCCCGACGCGCGCGCCCGGATGATCCGGCTGCAGGCGAAGTCCGCGGTCGCGAGCCAGCCGCTCGGCGACCTCTCGGGGCTCGTCGTCGAGCCGGTATCGATCGTCTCGGGCTCGGGCTTCAAGCCCGTCGTCCTCACCCAGAACGCCGAGCTTCTCGCGTTGATCGAAAGCGCTCAAGGCGCGGTCGAGCGGCTCGAAAGCGAGGGCGTCTTCCAAGCGGGCGCGTGGCGCCTCATCCGCCGACATTCGATAACGTATCTGGGCGGTAGGATGATCTACGACTGCATCGCCGTGGGGCAGGCGAAAAAAACGGATGGGAAGTAGCGCGCGATTGCCGTAACGCGGCGATTCGGTAGTTTTCGCGGCGAGTCCGCTTCCCGGCTACCGCGACGGTGCCTCACGCAAGACCGCGATCCGTTTCCCAAGAAGCCGGTTAAGCGCGTTCGCGATATCCGCGTTGAGCGGCAGGATCGGCTTGATGAGCTCGATTCGGCGCCGCCTCGCCCTGAGGAGAAGATGGGCATAGCGGTCGCCGTCCCGGGCGCGCATGAGGCGCTTAAGCTCCCGAACAAGAGGGGAATCGTCCGCGGGAAAAACGACGAAGGCGCCAAGCCATTGGGGAGCCCGACGGCCCCGAAGCCGGGCAAGGGCGCGCCCCGCGCGGGAAGTCCGCATCTGGATATGGGCATAAAGGTCGACCGCGATGCTTCCGCTGCCCGTAGTCAGCGTGAAGCGCGCCGGCTCGAAGAAATTACTCCGAAGACCAAAGCCCGAAAGCGCGCAAGACGAACCGCGCCGTTCGCGTGAAACCCAGTCTCTGGTTAAGCAAGGCCCGTACTCGGGCTCTCGGCCATTGATGAGGTCCCGCTCGATATCCGTTCGGGCGTAGCCGTCCCAGGGAACGAAACGCCAGGCCGCGTCGGTAAGCCGCTTTTCCCAATAGCCCGGCACGGTAGCCGCGCCGCCCACCGTTCCTGCTATTCCGGCCACAGCGGCCACGTCAGCGACCGCCCCGCCCGAAGGCCCGAGCCCCAGAATCCTTATGATTCGCGAGTCGGGGCCGGGGACGACCTTGCCGAAGCGATCCCATTCAGGCGATACCTGGATGTGGGCGGTGCAGGGACCGGGAAGCGGCCCCTGATAGCGCCAAGGCGCGCTTGGGAAACGGATCGGGCGGGCGCCCTTTTCGAACCGCACGATGGGCGCGATCCCCTCATACGGAGTCAAGGGATGGGGAACGTATTCGGCGAGGGGGTTTCCGCCGGCGATGTCGAAGTCGTATTCGATGGTCCACACGCCGTTCGGCGCTATGAAGCCGAGAACCCCGCCCGAGGCATTGATGCCCGCGGTGAGGCCGGGGATTGAGCCGCGCGAAGGAAGCAGGCGGCCGCCCTCGGGGGAGGGAAAGGCATAGGCCCAGTCGCCGGGCGTCCAAGGGTCGTTATGATGGATGAGGGTATCCTCGGAGGAAAGGCAGTACATGTGGTCGATGAAGCGGCTATGACGGTTTCCGTCGAGGTCGGCGGTCCACATCGTCGACCATTCCTTTGACGAGCTGAAGCAGAGCTCGCGATACCCCCGTTTAATCCGCATCTGGGGGCCTTCGTCGAAGGGCCAGCCCCAACTCTTCCGCCAGAAGAATTTCTCAGGATCGCTTTCAAATGTGTCGAGGACCCGATACACGAGCCCTCCCTCTGTGATCGCGAGGAGCACGTCGTTATCCATGTCGATCCGGACGATGGGACGGTCGGGGTCCCGCTTAAAATCGTCGATGGGCCGCCCGGTTTTCCCAAAACGCGCCCATGCGCCGGGTACCCCGGAGACGTCCGTATTCGACCTGAAGAAGAGGCGCCCCGCGTCGTCTCCCCGACGGGCGACGGCAAAAAGCCAGTAGTTGTTGCATTGCAACCAATCCGAGGTAAAGGTCACGCGATCGGGAAATTCGTTCAACATCTGTTTTTCTCCCTGTGGCATTTGCTTCAATGGCATGGTACAATGACCTTATCTGATTCTGTCAAGCGGAAGGGGTTCATGCAAACCGAGAAGTCTACAATAGCTACTATACTCATACCGGTTGTGATTGTCGCTTTGGCAGTTTTCGCGCTGTTCGGATCATGCGTCAATCCGGACATCTTTTCGCCGAAAGCCCAGCAAGGCCACCTCAATCTCGAGGGATGGTCTTTTACCGAACGAGGGCCAATTCGCCTTAATGGGGAATGGGAGTTCTTCCCGAGTCAGCTCATCAACTCGTATTCACCCACGAATCAGGCCTCGCCCCAGTACGTCGCCATCCCGGACTCAGGCCTTTGGCAGAACATCAAGGTGGGGGGGAAGAACCTTTCGCCGTATGGATACGCGACCTACCGACTTAAGATTACCTTCCCCGCCATCCATGACAACCTTGCCCTCAAGATCCCGGAGTTCTTTTCGGCCTCGAGGATTTTCCTGAACGGAAAGGATATCTACGGCGCCGGCTTGGTCGGGACTAAGCCCGACTCGACCAGGCCCCAATACCGCACCGGCGTCGTCAGCATCAACCCGGTGATCGGGGAAAACGAGCTTGTCATCCAGGTCGCCAACTTCGCCGAGCGCCGCGGCGGCATTAATCGAAGCCTCTTCGTCGGAAACGAGGGCTCGATCCAGAACCTCTACGTGAAAAGCCTCGCGATGGACCTTATCATCTTCGGCGCGCTCCTGACCATCGGCATCTACCACCTGTGCCTTTACTGGCTCCGCCGCAAGGACCGTTCCCCGCTGTGGTTCGGCATCTTCTGCATGATCATCGCGCTCAGGAGCCTTATCTACGGCGAGCGGTTCATCTTCAATTTCTTTCCCGGCGTCCCGTGGGAGGTTTTCAACCGCATCGACCACCTGACCTTCTACTTCGGTATCCCAGTATTCAGCGCGTACATCACGGTCATATTCGAGCGCGACATCTCCCGCTTCGCGATACGGATCTATCAGGTCCTTGGCCTCGCGTTCGCCCTCTGCCTTCTCTTTCCGCCCGCGGTGTTCAACTGTACCGTCTCGATCTACGAAATGATCACGTGCGGCTACGTGCTCTATATGCTCTTCGTGATCGCCCGCGCGGCCGCGCGGAAGCGCGAGGGAGCCCTTACCACGATCATCGGGATCGCGATCTTCCTCGCCTTCGGGGTTAACGAGATCCTTTTCAACATGGGCCTCGTCAACACCTTTAATTCCCTGTCGATCGGGCTCGTCCTGTTCCTCTTCACCCAGTCGATTCTCCTCGCAATGCGCTTCTCAAAAGCCTTCGACGAGTCCGAGCACCTCGGCAAGACGCTCATGACGACGAACGCTTCATTACGGCGATTCATCCCCCAGGAGTTCTTCATGCTGCTCCAGCGCCGAGAAGTCGGCGACATCCGGCTCGGCGACCAGATCGAGAAGAACATGACGATCATGTTCGCGGACATCCGGCGCTTTACCCTCCTCGCGGAGCAGCTCGGCGCCACGAAGACCTTCGAGTTCCTCAACGATTACTTTAGCCGCGTCGGCGAGGTCATTCGCGAGAACGGCGGATTCGTCGATAAATACCTCGGCGACGGATTCATCGCCCTGTTTCCCCGCTCGCCCGACGCCGCGCTCAAGACCGCCATCGGCATTCAGCGCGTGGTAACCGCGTTCAACGAGACGAAGGCGAACGAAACGACGCCCCCGATGGAGGTCGGCATCGGGCTTAACTACGGCCCGCTCATCCTCGGCACCGTCGGCGAGGAACACCGCATGGACACGACCGTCATCGCCGACTCGGTAAACCTCTGCAGCAGGCTCGAGGGCTTGAGTAAGCTTTACGGGAAAGGCGTCATCGTCCCCTTCGACTTTCTCGACAAACTCGAGAACCCGGACGAGTATCACTGGCGATACCTCGGGCTTATCCGCGTCCAAGGACGCAAACAGCCCGTCGAGACCGTCCATATCTTCGACGGCCTCCCCGAGGCGGATTACGCCTATTTCAGCGCTACCAAGGATCGCTTCGAGGAAGCGCTCCACTATTATCGCAACGGCGAGTATGATCGGGCGATGGCGGGATTTAAGGCGCTCGCGGCCGAAAATCCCGCGGACCCCGCGAACGTCACCTTCATGACGCAGATTCACCGCCACATCGCGTTGGGTACCGCCGACGATTGGGACGGTATCGAAAGCGTCCCGGAGAAATAAGGCTCGCCGAACAGGAAAGACGGTTTTTTATTGCTTTTTCCCCGACACATGGTAAACTCTCTGTAAAATCCTCATGGCAAGGAGAGTTCCATGAAACAAAAAGTTGTCCTCTTCGCGGCATTTGCGCTCATCTCGCTACTCGCGATCGCTTGTGACTCGAGCGGTTCAAGCGACGTCGTCATGCAAACCGACGATCCGATCGAACCAGTGGTGACCCCCCCTGCGCTACCGAGCCCCCGGAGCCCGGTTTCAACCGATACCCTACCCGCCCCAACGAGTGGAAGCGCCTGGTACCGTTTCGAGAATAACTCCTACGGGATGGCGCTCGCAGGCGAAACGCTCACCCTCGACGGCTCTTCCTTCGAGCAAACAAGTTACTACTGGGATGGCGATTCATGGGAGAAGTTCATGGGCCTCAAAGGATCGCTTTCGCCGATTTCAGGCTCCGATTACAACGCGACGCTTGAGGCGATCTACTTAATTGACGATTCTGGTGCCACCTGGCATGGATCGTCCACGGAAGAGTTCGCCATGTATCTTTCGCATGTCTGGTCAAAGGCGAGCGCGACCGCCCGAGTTTCCCTCGCGGCATCGGGAACGAGCCTCGCCTACAAGCGCGATCAGGACGGGAACGGCGCCCTTACCGACGCCCTCGACTTTGCCACCGCGTTTACGGCAACGCCGTCCACGACCCTCACCGGGCACGGGAAATATCCGTGGGTCAATTATACGAGCTGGTCATTTCACGGGAACACGGCACAGGCATCGTCCTCTGCCGGACCCGACACAATCCTGAGCGAATGCCTCGATGACTCGGCATCCTCCCTCGTCGCGAGCGTCGTCGGACGGGCAAAAAACCAAAATGGCGCGGTCTATGGGCCCATTTCCTATGACTGCGTCCCCGACGGCGAGGGCATTGAATGGGAAAAGGACTATACCTTCGCAGACGTTTCGTATGGCGGACTCTGGTGGCTCTACGAAGACGTCGTAACCTACAAGAACGGGGCTACCGTGACCTACCGCGCGGCCGATCCCTGGTCGCACTATTCCGCGACCTACAAGACCGACACGGGCTATACCGGTTCCATCGCCGATTGCGGGCTTCTTCCCGGTCAGGATTACATGCCCCCTGATACCGCGGGAGCAGGCAAGACGGTTAAATATATCCGGACACTCGTGAATGGGTCCTCGGGGGTGAGCCGTGAAAAATACACCGACACTAAGCTCTATCTATACTCCGAAGACGATACGACGAAATGGCTCGCCGTAAACGACGACTGGTGTTCCGATCTTGAGTTCGGGGACTATACCCTCTACTCAACGATTCAGTATCCCTTTGAGATCGGAAAGAAATACCTCGTCAAGGTTGTAGATATCAATGACACCGAAGGCGGCTACAGCATCATCTTACAAAACGATATGAACTTCGCCGCCGGGGTGCTCGCAGGGGCGCGTACAACGATGGTATCCAGTCCCGACACGTATGAAGCCATGAATGATGATTCCCCGGCGACGACGAATACCCTCATCGCAGACACGATTCAACATCATAGCCTTGAAAGCGGAGATCCCGACTGGATGGCGATAACGATCGACTAAGCGATGATCCCCGATAGGGAATCGCGCGGATGCCTCGCGCTATATCTTGAAAACCCGCCTGAGCGCATAGAGCATACCTGAGTACCATACGCCCCTGAGCGCGATCGCGCGCTCAGGACAGCAATAATGGCAGAGCCAGCAGTTGAGGCACCGATCCCGGTCGATTACGGCGCCGACGCCCCGCCCGCCCGAAGGGAGGGTGATCGCGCCCGATGGACACGCGTCGACGCACGCGCCGCACCGGACGCACCGAGCGGCCTTGACGAACGGGCGCACGGTGATGACGCGATAGAGCGCGTCGCGTTCCCGCGGCTCTTCCTCCTTCTCCTTGGGCAAGCGATAGGGCACCGAAGGAATCGTGGAGTGATCGCCGACGACAAGCGGCGTTGCGTTCGCGGGTATGAGCCCCCGCCTAACGCCCGCGCTCACGCTTTTTACCGCCATAGGGTCAAGCCCGATGACGCGTGCGGCCACGCAGTCAACGGCAAAGGGATTGTCAGAAACGATGAGGAGCTCGGTGTCCTTCGGCGTCCCGATCGCCGCGGGCCCGAAGCCTTCGAGCCCCCATATCGCGTCCATGACCGTAAGCCCCCGAGGGACGAGGGCCGCGATATCGGCGAGCTTTTCCCCGAAGGCCTCGCGCGTGTAGTCCCCGACGAAATGGTACTCGTACTTCGCGCCGCCCGGCACGAGGCCGAAGAGATTCTTCACCGCCCCGCTCATTCGGAAAAAGGAATGCGTCTTGAGCTTCGGGACGTTCACGAGGAAATCGGTTTCGTCGAGCCGCCTCGTAAGGAGCGCGTCGCGAAGGGCGAGGTTCTCCTCGCGCCGATAGAGTTTTCCGCCGTCCTCCTCGAACGCGACGATCGCGGCGCCGTATTTTTTCGCGACGGCCGCGATCCCGCTCGTCTTAAACGCGCGTCGGGTATGGCCCGGTTGCCAGAACGCCGACGATTCCCCGATTGTGATTGCGCAGCCCGAATCCGCGAGGAGGGAACACACGGCGTCGATGACCGCAGGATGCGTCGTCGCGCATTGCACGGGGTAGTTCTGCGCGAGGATGTTCGGCTTGACGAGCACCCGCGCGCCGCGGGGAAGCGCATGCCCTATCGCGGCAAGCGCCTCAAGAAGCTTTTCAGCGATAAGCACCGCGTCGTAGCGCGGGGCGTCCATGACGGCGACCTTCGGTATCATAGGACCTTTGCCCCCTTTCCCGCGAGGCGATCCATGCCGCAGACTCGGGCGATCAGGGCGTCAATGACGCCGTCGGGAAGAAAAGCCTCGAGCGCGCTTATGAACGGGGACTTCGACACGAGGTACCGCGCGCGCGGGCGGCGCTTCCCGATTGCCTTGATCATCTCGCCGGCGGCGGCCTCAGTGGCCAGTCCCGCGTTTCCCCCGCGCACGAAATTCCCGCCGATATCCTCGAATACCGCGCGATAGCGTTCCGAGACCATCCCGAGATACCGCTCGCGGATTCGCTCCCAGCTCCCGTCCCAAATCGGCGTCGCGACGGCCGCGGGCTCGAAGATGATCGTTTTCACCCCGAAGGGATTGAGCTCGCGGCGGAGGGAGTCCGCGAAGCCCTCAAGCGCGAATTTTGACGAAACGTACGGGGAGAAAAACGGCATGGCGACGAGTCCCGCGAGGGAACCGACCAAGACAATCCGCGCGCGGGCCTCGATGATCGACGGGATAAGGCGTTGGATGAGGGCGTACGCGCCGAAGAAGTTCACCTCGAAGGTCTCCCGAACCGCGTCGAGCGGGATACTCTCGACGGGTCCCGCGATGACGATGCCCGCGTTGCTGACGACCGCGTGAAGGCTTGCCCCCGTCGAAAGAAGGGCCAGCACCGAAAGCGCGAACGATCCGATGGATTCCTGAGACCGCAAGTCAAGCGGGAGCGTCCGATGGCGGGCGCTTAAAGGCGCGGGAAGCTGACCTAAGTACCCCGCGGCGACCGTGTACCCGCGCTCGATATACTGCCGACAGAGTTCGGCTCCGATCCCCGAATCGCAACCGGTAATGACGACCAGACGGGGTCCCGAAAAGCTTCCCATGGCGATGCCTCCTCATTTCCGCAAATCGCTCACGTCAAGTGTAGGCGATACGGCACCGACCGACAAATTTTGCCAAAATCCCCTCATGGGCTTATACTTGGAAATGAATTACGCACCATACGGGGGTATCCATGTCCGAAGACGAGATCAAGAAGTCGCCGCTCACGCCATCGACGAACGAGCTTCTGGGAATGAACGCCGAATCGCTGAAAAAAGCATTCGTGAACCATATTGAGTATTCGCTCGGGAAAGATCAGTACAGCGCGACGGACAACGACTGCTATATGAGCCTCGCCCTCGCGACCCGCGACCGGCTCATCGAGCGCTGGATCGCGACCCAGCAAACCTATTACAACAAAAACGCCAAGCGGGTGTATTACCTCTCGCTCGAGTTCCTCATCGGGCGAAGCCTCGGCAATAGCCTCGTGAACCTCAACCTCACCGAGGCCGCCGCGAAGGCGATGGCGAAACTCGGCTATAGCCTCGAGGAACTCCGCGAGAAGGAATGGGACGCGGGTCTCGGGAACGGCGGGCTCGGGCGCCTCGCCGCGTGCTTCATGGATTCCCTCGCGACCCTCGAGCTCCCGGCGGTCGGCTACGGCATCCGGTACGACTACGGCATCTTCTTCCAGAGCATCCGCGACGGGTGGCAGGTCGAGACGCCGGACAACTGGCTCCGCCTCGGGAACGTGTGGGAGTTTCCCCGCCCCGAGTTCACGTACGTCGTCAATTTCTACGGAAACGTCGAGACCTACTCGGACGACGAGGGGAACCCGCGCAAGCGCTGGGTAAACGCCGAGGAGATCGTCGCGATCGGGTACGATACCCCCGTTCCCGGCTACCGCAACAACACGGTGAACAACCTCCGCCTCTGGTCCGCGAAGGCCTCGCGCGAGTTCGACCTCAACTACTTTAACCACGGCGACTACATCAAGGCGGTTTCGGAAAAATCCGTCTCGGAGAATATCACGAAGGTCCTCTACCCCAACGACAACATGTTCGAGGGGAAGGAGCTCCGCCTCAAGCAGGAATACTTCTTCGTGTCGGCGACCATCCAGGACATCATGCGGCGGTTCAAGAAATACCACGCGGATTTCTCGGAGTTCCCCGACCAGGTCGCGATCCAGCTCAACGACACCCACCCGGCGATCGCGATCCCCGAGCTCATGCGCATCCTCGTCGATATCGAAGGCGTCGATTGGGACAAGGCATGGGACGTCACGGTTAGGACCTTCGGCTACACCAATCACACGATCCTTCCCGAGGCGCTCGAGCGCTGGTCGGTCGACCTCATCGGCCGGGTACTCCCGCGCCACCTCGAGATCATCTTCGAGATCAACCGGCAGTTTCTCGACCGCGTGCGCGACTTTCTCCCCGGTAACAACGACATCCTCCGGGAACTGTCGATCATCGAGGAAGGGAACGAAAAGCGCGTGCGCATGGCGAACCTCGCGATCGTCGGGAGCCATTCGGTAAACGGCGTCGCGCAGCTTCACACGGAGATCCTCAAGGCCCGGGTCTTCAAGGGCTTTTTCCTCCTTTGGCCCGAGCGCTTCAACAACAAGACGAACGGCGTGACGCAGCGCCGGTGGCTCAGACTCTGCAACCCCGAACTCTCGGAGCTCATCACCGAAACGATCGGCGACAAATGGGTGACGGACCTCTTCGAGCTCAAGAAACTCATCCCTCACGCGGAGAACCCCGAGTTCCGGAAAAAATGGCTTGAGGTCAAACAGCGGAAGAAAGAATTCCTCGCGAAGTACATCCTGAGCCGGAACGGGGTCACGGTGAACACCGCCTCGCTCTTCGACATCCACGTGAAGCGGATGCACGAGTACAAGCGCCAGCTCCTCAATTGCCTCCACGTCATCACCCTCTACAACCGCATCAAGGACTACCCCGGGGAGGATTACGTCCCGCGCACGGTCATCTTCGCGGGGAAGGCGGCGCCGGGATACTGGCTCGCCAAGCTCGTCATCAAGCTCATCACCTCGGTCGCCGAGACGGTCAACTCGGACCCGGTCATCGGGGACCGGCTCAAGGTCGTCTTCCTCAGGAACTACGCGGTCTCAAACGCCGAGAAGATCATCCCCGCCGCGGACCTTTCGGAGCAGATATCGACGGCCGGCACCGAGGCCTCGGGCACGGGAAACATGAAATTCGCGCTCAACGGCGCGATCACCATCGGTACCCTTGACGGCGCGAACATCGAGATCATGGAGGAAGTCGGCCGCGAGAATATCTTCATCTTCGGGCTCGACGCCGACGGGGTCGCCGAGAAGAAGAAGGCGGGATACGATCCCGAGTACTACTATTATAAAAACCTCGAGCTAAAGCGGGTCATCAGCCAGATCCAACAGGGCTATTTCTCGAAGGACGAGCCCGACCGCTTTAAGCCGATCGTCGACACCCTCCTCCATAACGGAGATCAGTATATGCTGCTCGCCGACTACGAGGACTACGTCGCCTGCCAAAAGCGGGTCAGCGAGACATTCCGGGACCGGGACCGCTGGGCGCGGATGTCGATCCTGAATACCGCCAACATGGGGAAGTTCTCGACCGACCGGACGATCCAGGAATACGCGAAGGATATCTGGGAGATCAAACCCGTAAAGATCAAGATTTAGCGCCTAAAGCTCTTTTTCGCAATAAAACCTTGTAAGGTACTTGCACAAGAGTATGACTCTGCTGTACAAGATAGCAAACGATTGCGCAATCGTTTGCTATCACGGAAGAGAGGTACAGTATGAAAAAAGACGGCATCAACCGCTCGCTCATCAGGATCGGGTTTCCCGTATTTACCGGCATGCTTGTCGGCCAAATCCAGCAGATTACCGACCAGGCATTCCTCGGCCACGCGTCGGCGGAATACCTTTCCGCGGTCGGAAACGCGGGCTTTACCATCTGGACGACCATTTCGTTCCTGTTCTCCCTGGGAACGGGAGCCGCCATCCTTGTTAGCCAAAAGATCGGTGAAAAGAAACCCGCCGAGGCCGAGGCGATCCTCGGGTCGACCTTCGTCTTCTCGAGCGCCTTCTCGATCCTGATCTTCCTGATATGGGCCTTCGGAAACCGCGCGATCTTTACCCTCATGGGACTGTCGGACCCGATCCTCGGGTATACCGCCCTCTACGCGCGCATCTGCACGATCAGCGTGCTCATCTCGGGATTCTCCTCCGCGGCGCAGGCGGTCTATAACGGCACGGGAAGCACCCGGCCGGTGATGGTCACCTCGATCCTCCGCGCGGGAATCAACGCGGGCCTTGACTGGGTCCTGATCTTCGGGCATTTCGGCTTTCCGGCGATGGGAATCGCGGGAGCGGCGATCGCGACCCTGACGGCGGACCTCATCGGCGGCGCGTACTCGATCTCGCAGGCATTCTCGAAAAAGCTCCCGGTCAGGCTCTCGTTCGCCGCGATCAGGAAGGCAAGCCTCAAGACCTACATGGCCGTAATCAAGATCGGCATACCGGCGGGGCTCGAGGAGTTCGCGTGGAACGCGGGCAACATCATCCTCATCAGAATCCTCAATGGCATCAACCCGATGGCGGCCGGTATCTATACGATCGTCATGTCGATCACCCTCATCCCGTCGTTCTACTTCATGGCGACCGGCTCCGCGGCCATGACCCTCGCGGGAAGAAAGACCGGCGAAGGGAAGCCCGCCGAAATAGGGCTGACCAATCGCAAGGCGATGATCCAGTGCATGATCGTGTCGGCTTTTTTCATCGCGCTTTTCGCCGTCATGCCCGAGCGCTTCGCCGGGATTTTCACGCGTGACCGGGGAGTCATCGCCCTCGCGGGCTCCATGCTCCTGATCGCCTCGATCACCCTCATCCCCAAGGCGATGAACATCATCTACGGGGGCGGGATCAGGGGCATGGGTGACACCCGCTGGATGCTCGCGAGCCAGGTGTTCGGCACCGCGTTCGTCGTCGCCGTCGCGTACATTATGATCTTCGCCTTTAAGCTGAGCCTCGCCGGGCTATTCTTCGCGGTGCTCGCCGACGAGGCGGTCAGGGCGGCGATCAACGGGGCGTGGTTTCACCGGAAGATCCGCATAGCCGTCGAGCAAGTCGCCGAAGCCGAACGGATGGCGGTGTAGCCATGGCGACCATCAAGGACGTCGCGCGTCTCGCTGGGGTCTCGTTCACGACGGTTTCGCACGTCATCAACGAGACCCGCGCGGTTGCCCCCGAAACGCGCGAGCGCGTCGAGGAGGCGATTAAGGCTCTCGGCTACTCGCCGAACGTCGTCGCGCGCGGGCTCCGCTCGGGCGAGTCGAAAACGATCGGGGTGGTCAGCATCGCGAACTCCGATCCCTACTTCACCCTCGTGCTCCACGGCATCCAGGAGCGGGGGTGGGAAGCGGGATTCGGGGTCTATATCTCGCACACGGAGCTCGTCGACGTGTGCACGACGAACGCGTTCATCCCCGACGACGATTGCCTCGCCGACCGCGAGGACCATCACATCGGCGACCTTACCCGGCGCAATATCCAGGGGCTCATCCTCAACTCGCTGCAAACCGACGCCCGCCTCACGAAAACCCTCACGAAACTCAAGCTTCCCTGCATCCTGTTCCAGCGCCTCATCACCGGGGACCGGTGGGACAATTTCATGTGCGACGATTTCCAGGGCACAAGTGACGCGATGGCGCACCTCATCGCGCTCGGGCACCGGAGGATCGGGCTCGTCGAGGGCTTTGGCTACGCGAGCCACTCGGTCAAGCATCGGCACGGCGCGTGGAAAGCCTCGCTCGAGGCGGCGGGCCTCGAGGCCGACCCACGGCTCGTCGCCGACGGGCAATACGACAGCGCCGCGTCGTACCGGGTCACGAAGGAACTCCTCTCGCGCGAGGACCGACCGACGGCGATCCTCTACTACTCGGACGCAACGGCCCTCGCGGGCATCCGCGCGGCGTACGACCTCGGGCTTTCGGTCCCGCGCGACCTTTCGATAGTCGGATACGACAACCTCTCCATCGACGATTATACCGTTCCCCGCCTGACCTCGGTCAGCCAGCAGAGCGCCCGCATCGGCCGCGACATGATGAGCCGCCTCGCCGAACGCATCGCTAATCCCGATATCGAGCCGATCGTCCGTACCTACCCGCAGGAACTGATCGTACGCGAGTCGACGGGACCGGTGCCCGTTTGACACATCGCGGAGAGAATGGTATATTGGCTTAATCGCTTTGCGGACATTGATAGAAAAAATACAGCGGATGTCGTATAACGGCTATTACGTAGTTTGTCATGCGGCTTACACAGTAAGACATATTTTAGCGGATGTCGTATAACGGCTATTACCCGAGCTTCCCAAGCTCGTGACGGGGGTCCGACTCCCCTCATCCGCT
>DAOPYF010000030.1:0-23171 GCA_035352735.1 Treponemataceae bacterium
GGAGGAGGAAGTAATGGAGCGCGGCGAGCGCGATCTTCTCCGCGACCTCGGCGGGATCGCCGACTGCTTCCTCGCGGCCCTTCGCGGCGATCTCCTCGAGCGCGCCGTCCCTGAGGCTGTTGATGAGATCGTCGCCGTCGACGACCGTGCCCTCGCGGCTTTTCATCTTCCCCTCGGGGAGGTTCACCATCCCGTACGAGAGGTGATACAGGTCCTTCGCCCAGTCGTAGCCGAGCTGCTGAAGGACGTAGAAGAGAACCTTGAAGTGATACTGCTGCTCGCTTCCGACGACGTACACGAGCTGGTTGAAGTCCCAGTCGCCGTGGCGGTAGATCGCCGTGCCGATGTCCTGGGTCATGTAGAGCGCGGTGCCGTCCTTCCGGAGGAGGACTTTCTTGTCGAGGCCGATCGGCGCGAGGTCGACCCACACCGAGCCGTCCTCCTCGCGGTAGAAGATTCCCTTCTCGATTCCCTGAAGGATTTCGTCGCGGCCCTTGAGGTAGGTCTCGCTCTCGTAGTAGATCTTGTCGAAGGAGACGCCCGTGCGCGCGTAGGTGAGCTTGATGCCGTTCTCGGCCCACGCGTTCATCTGCTTCCACAGGGCATGGGTCGCCTTATCGCCCGCTTCCCAGGCGCGGAGCATCTCCTGCGCCTCGGCCTCGGCCTTTTCGGGGTTTTCCTTCGCGTAGTTGTTGAACGCGACGTAGCAGTCGCCGACGAAGCGGTCGCTCTTGAGCCCCTCGCTTTCGGGGGTTTTCGGCGCGAAGAATTTCTGGTACGCGAGCATCGACTTGCAGATGTGGATGCCGCGGTTGTTGATGATGTTGACCTTGAAGACCTCGGCGCCGCAGAACTTAAGGATGCGCGAAAGGCTCTCGCCGAGGGCGTCGTTCCGGAGGTGGCCGAGGTGGAGCGGCTTATTCGTGTTCGGGCTCGAGAACTCGACCATGATGCGTTTGCCCTTGAGCGTGCCGGGGCGGCCGAAGGCCTCGCCCGAGGAGATGATGTCGGAAAGGGTTTTCCCCGCGACGTTTCCCTTCGCGAGGAAGACGTTCACGTACGGCCCGACTTGCTTCAGCGTGCCGAGCGCCGCAGCGGCGGGATTCGCCTCAAGGAGCCCCACGACCTCCGCCGCGATGACTGGCGGCGCCATCCTGAGATTGCGGGCGAACGCGAACATCGGGAACCCGACGTCGCCCATCGCGGTATCGGGCGGGTTTTCCGCGGAAACCGCCTCGGGAAGGACCGCGGGCGTTCCGGGTATTTTCTCGTTCTGTATAGTGGTAAGGGCGCCAGCCACGAGCGCGCGCCATTCGTCGCGAATTTCGGCCATGGATTTTCTCCTATTGCGTTAGAATGGGGATTTTAGCCGAAAAACGGGGCTATTTCAATGCGTCGCGCGGTGCCGGATAAAGGCGGCCATGTGCGTAAAGCGCTCCGCGCCCTCTCGCCGGTTCGAGCCGTAAACCGGCGTGCACGCGGTGCATTCCCCCGTATCGATGACATTCTCCGCCGGTATGCCGAGGGACGCGCACAGGAGCCGATTCGCCTCGGCGAGCGAGAGGCGGTACGGCCACTGATTCCCCTCGTCCTTCCGCGCCGCGTCAAGGGTGACGCACGAGGGCCCAAACGCGCGCGTGAAGTATTCCGCCCGCTCCGCGTCCACGGTATAGCAACAAGACCGGATGTGCGGCCCGAGGATCACCCGAAAGTCGCGGGCTGCCGCCCCCCATTCGTCGGCGGCGAGCTCAAGGGCGGTTTGCAGGATTCCCGTTCCCTTCCAGCCCGAGTGAAGGACGCCGAAGCAGCCGGTAACCGGGTCGAAAAGCCAGATAGGCATGCAGTCGGCGATCGTCACGCTCGGGACGAGATCGGGATTCCGCGTGAGGATGCCGTCGCCCTGGGGAAAGCCGATGAAGGACGCCGCGGAGTCGGCGACGTGCACGATCCGCGAGTGGATTTGCTTTACCGCGAGCACGGTATCGGGGGCGATCGCGAGCGAGCGGAACACGCGCGCCCTGTTTTCGTCATCCACGCCGGGCTTCATGGGCCCCGCGGCCGCGAGGGTGATGCCGCAATCGGGATATGCCGGCGATTTGCCGAACGAGTAGAACCTTACGACGCTCATAGTATTTCCTTTTCGATAACGCTCGCCTCGCTCAGGATCTCCGTGGCGGTCTGGAGCAATTGCCTCACCTGCTGCAGGTCCTTGCGAAAGCGCTCGTTGAATTTTCCCTGGACCGACGAAAGGTTCGCGAGGGTCTCGTAGGGACCGCCGCGCACGACGGAGAGCACCCCGCCGAGGATCGCGTCGATGCTCCTGAAGGCGTCGAGCGTCCGGTTGACGATGCCGCCCGCCTCGAGCTCGACCGAGACCATCAGGTTCTCGAGCCGCGCCTTGCCCTTGATCGTTATCATCCGCTCGCGCTCGACGATCATGAACGCCTCGCCGAAATCGCCCTTCTCCGAAAGTCGCCGCTCGAACATCTCGATCACTTGAGTCTGATGCTCGAGCACGCTGAACGCGTCCGTATATTCCACGAGGTTTTCCCGCCGGTAAAAGTCCCCCTCGATGAGGAGGATCTTGAGCGGCTTCATGATGACGGCCGGGTACACGACCGAGAAAAGCCCCTTCAGGAAAGCGATCGAAAGGTCGTTTCTAAACGAGAGCGGGATCCAAAGCCCCTCCCACGGCCGAAAGGCGAGCGTGGGAAGCGCCGGGATTCCCAGGAACGAGAGTATCCGCTTCTCGAGCATCGATCGCCGGTGCAAGCGGTTCCATTCCGCCCACTTCTCGTCGAAGCGCCGCTTCCAGGCGCTCTTGAACAGGAGGAACCAGTCCTCCGCCTTTTCCTGATTGACGGGCTGCCACGAAACGTCATTGAGGGTATACCGCACGAAATCGACGAGCGGGACGCATGACTTCACGCCGCGAATCAGGCCGAGGTTATCGGCCGCGTCCCCGACGAATTTCTTGCACTCGGACTCAAGGTCGAATTTCCCCTCGGTCATCGCGTCCTGCTTGGTGAAAAGGAAGAGCGCCTCAAGGAGCAGGACGGGAACCTTCCGCGCGGCGGAGAACACCCCGACGAGGACTTCCATCTCGTCCTTGATCGAGTCGATGAGGCAGGTTTCCCCCACGTTCTCCACGGAGCCGAAGCGTTGCAGGATCCGTTCGACCGGTATCGCGCAAAAGGACCTCAGCCACTCGATGGCGAGCGCGGCCTGGTGCATCCTCGAGCGCTCGTCCTCGGGCACCGCGAGAAACGCGGCCTCCATCTCGCGAAGGAGGCTCGCGCGAACGTCGCGGTTCGGCGCCTCGTCGTACGGGACCGAAAAGGGATTCGACGCGGTCGCGAGCGCCGCGCAGGTATTCTTCATGAGCATCGACCCGAGAACGACGAAGAAATCGCC
This sequence comes from Treponemataceae bacterium, assembly GCA_035352735.1. GTDB lineage: Bacteria > Spirochaetota > Spirochaetia > Treponematales > Treponemataceae > Teretinema. The sequence goes on from DAOPYF010000030.1 coordinate 3,415, forward strand.
CTTGTCGAGCTCGTAGGACTCAAGGAGCGATGCGAAAAAAACCTGGGCGCGCCGGATCTTCACGAATTCCTGATACATCGCGTCGGTATACGAACGCTGATGGAGGGAAAAGTACCTGCCGTACGCGCGCGAAAGCTCCTTGCCGAGGTTCGAGACGAGATAGGCGGAATACAGCCGAGTCGGTGATGAGGAGGTGAAGAAAGCGCAGATCGTGAACCAGAGCCGCACGATAAACGGCTCTTCCATGAGCTTTTTTTCTGATCCCGCGGCCCGCTCTTCCTCAACGACGGGACCTGTTCCCGCGCGAAGGGCGCGAACCTCCTCAACCTGGAGCTCGGTCATCTCGGCAAGCTGGCGGAGCAGCTCCTGACGCTCGGAAGACTCGAGAGAGAGGACAAGTCGTTCGAAGGTATCGGGTAACTCGTTCATCCTTCCCTCATTATGATAGCAAACGCGCGAATTGACCAGAAAAAAAAACCGCCCAACAAATCGTTGGGCGGCGTATCTTCGGTCCCTACGGGAGTCGAACCCGTCTTTAAAGATTGAGAATCTTTTGTCCTAACCGATAGACGAAGGGACCATGGAGAATAAAATCGACTCGGTAAGTCGATTTTATTCTCCCGAAGAATCCTGGCTTCGCCAAGACTCTTCGTAGAAAGCCATTCAGAAGAAAAGCAAAAGCCGCGATGGCTTCTGATATTTCCCCAGGGAGGATTCGAACCCCCACAAACAGAACCAGAATCTGTAGTGCTACCATTACACAACCGGGGAATGAAGGCGAGGATGAAAGTAGCATGCGCGCCTTTTTTTGTCAACGGGTGCCCCGGAAGGAAACGAGGCAAAAAGAACGGCGCAGAACGACGGAGCCGCGCGATGAGCCGCGGCTTACCGTGGCGCGCCGCGCTCACTCGCCGTGATACTCGATAAGGGTGTGCACCGGGATGTCGCCGAGAACGGTCGCGTAGTTCAGGAACGGGAGCCCGACGACGCCGAAGAAACCCGCGACGGTGCCGCCGCCTTGCTCGATGACGTTCTTCGCCGCGGCGAGGGTTCCGCCGGTCGCGATGAGGTCATCCATGACGAGGATGCGCTCCCCCGCCTTCACGTCCGACTGATGGACCTCGATCTCCGCCGAGCCGTATTCGAGGGCGTATTTGCAGGCGTAGGTCTTGCCGGGCAGCTTTCCCTTCTTGCGAATCAGGATGAGCGGGATGCCCAAGCGCTCGGCGAAGGGGGCGGCGAATACGAAGCCGCGCGACTCGATTGCCGCGATCGCGTCGATCCGTTCCTTCCGGTAGAGCTTGACCATCTGGTCGATGCAATAGCGAAAGGCCGTCGGGTCCACGAGGATGCCGGTGATATCGTAGAAAAGGACGCCGGGCTTGGGAAAGTCGGGCACTTTGCGGATGGAGTCATCGAGGGAAAATACTCGTTTCATGAGTCAAATAGTATGCCATGGGAAGGCGAAAAGTCAACGCAAAAGGCAATGCCGCCGCACCCGCGCACCGGGGCAGGAACCGCTAGCCCCTGCCGTTTTTCTTAAAGCCCTGAACGCGCGCGCTCGCGTTGACCGTCCAGGGGCTCGTCTCCCCGCGCGAGAGGTACTGATAGCCGAGGCCGGCGATCATGGCGCCGTTGTCGGTGCAGAACTTGAGCGGCGGGAACACGCACGTGAGGCCCTTTTGCTCCGCGAGTATCTCGCGGAGGCGCGAGTTCGCCGCGACGCCGCCGCCGGCGACGACGGTCGTGAGCCCGGTGTCCTCCACGGCGCGCAGGAGCCGCGAGAGAAGGATCTTCACCGCGCAATCCTGGAACGCCGCGGCGATGTTCTCGTTCGTGCGCTCGAACTCGGGGTTCCAAAACTGGTCGATCTGGTTGATGGCCGCGGTCTTGAGGCCCGAATACGAGACGTCGTAGCGATGCGCGGCGATGCCCTCGGCGATGGCGTCCGCAGGGTTCGCCGCGGGATGCCTGCGCTGCTTGTCGATGAAGGGCATCGGGAACCGGGCGGCCTTGGGGTTGCCGTTTTTCGCGAGCTTGTCGATCGCGACCCCGCCGGGATACCCGAGACCGTAGAATTTCGCGACCTTGTCGAAGGCTTCCCCGACCGCGTCGTCGATCGTCGTGCCGAGCACCTCGATGTCGTCGAAGCCGGAAACCCGGCAGATGATCGAGTGCCCGCCCGAGACGAGGAGCCCGAGGTACGGATAGCTGATGTCGTTCGTGAGGTTCGCCGCGTAGAGATGGCCGAGCATGTGGTTCACGGCGATGAAGGGTTTTCCCGTCGCCCAGGCGAGGGTCTTCGCGAAGGTGAGCCCGACGAGGAGCGAGCCCATGAGCCCCGGCCGCGAGGTCGCCGCGATGCCGTCGACGTCGTCGATGCCGAGGTTCGCCTCGGAGAGCGCCTGCTTGACGACCGGGAGGATCCACTCGGCGTGCTTGCGGCTCGCGATCTCCGGCACGACGCCGTTATAAGTCGCGTGAAAGGGAATCTGCGTGGCGACCACGTTGCTGAGAATCGTCCGCCCATCCTCGACGATCGCGCAGGCGGTTTCGTCGCAGGAACTCTCGATGCCGAGAACCTTCATTCTTCTATGTCCTTATCCGTCGCGATGCGCGCTATCGTCGAGAGCGAGTACCCCTGGCTGATGAGCTCGGGATACATCTCGATGAGAACGTCCGCGAGATCGGCCGACCAAACGTGTCCGATCATGATCGCGGCGCCCTTCTTCTCGGCGATCTTGAGGCCGCCGGTGACGGCCTCCTCTATCGACTCGCGGTCTTGGGCGTTATCAAGGAATACCGCCCGCTCCCAAATAGTCATCTTCATTTCCCTCGCAATGGCCGGAGCCTGAGTTGCCGCGTTCGTGCGCGAATCCAAAAAGTAAATACCCTTTTCCCGCGTCACCGCGAGAACGGCTTCCATCGCCTTGCGGTTCGCCGTAATGAGCGAACCCTCGTGGTTGTTGAGCCCGGAAACGGGCCCGACCTCCGCGAGATTCTTCCGTATAGTCGCCTTAATCTGATCGGGAGACATCCCCTGCGTGATGGCGCCGGGGCCTGGATCCATTGAAAGATTGATTGCCTGCATCGGCTGATGCAGGATGGCTTCTTTACCGGCGGCGCGAACCCTCCGCGCTGCTTCCCGAGAATACTCCAATCCGGGCAAAACGGCAATAGTACAGGGAAACGGAAGCTTCAGGAACGGCTCGAGTTGCTTGAGGTTATGCCCCGCGTCGTCAAAGATGAATATGATGGTGCCCCGGTGCTTAACCGGAAAAGGGCGTTCGGGCGGCGGCGCGGCGGGAGTCAACCCTGAGATTGCGCGAGGCGGCTGTACGCGCGCGGGCGCTTTTTCCGGGACGGCCTTCGGGGTCACGGCCTTAGGATCGGCGGTTTTCAGTTCAGGCGCCTTCGCGGGGCTTTGCCTCACGGCGAGCACCTTTTCGGGACCGGGAAGGCTCGTTCGCGCGTCCGAGGCTCGCTGCGGGGCGGCAACGGTTGGCCCGCCCGATTGCGTGGGAACGCTTGATTGCGCGGGCGCGTTTGGCTGCTTGGATAGGCTTTGCGGCGATGCCGACGAGACGGTCTCAACGGGCGCCCCATCACCGTTCGGGGGCGTTCGATCAACGTCCTCGGTCGGTTGCGTGGGATCGCTTGGCGAAGGAGTCGGGGATAAAGCCGTTGGGTTACTCGCGGATTCCGAATCCGCGGCGTGCTTTTTCTCCGTTGCGGGAAGGATGCTTTCGGGATGGGCTGGATCCTGGCGCATAACGCCAAACCGGATGATGAAAATGCCCGCTGAGACCCCGAAAATCGCCGCGATAAGGATTAAATTCGCCCGAAATCGCTTTAGATTGAATGCTTCCCGTTTACGAGGCGACCGTCCCTTTTTCCGGGAGGAGCCGCCCGCGGCGCGCTTTTTCCGTTCCATCGGATACCAGGATAAAGAGAGCCTGACTCGATGTCAACCTCAGGAATACGCGATCGCGCGGAGCTCCTCGGAGCGGCTTTTCAGCTTTCGGATCGCGCGGAGCTCCACCTGGCGGATCGTCTCTGCGGAGACGCCGTACTGCGCGCCAATCGTCTTAAGGGTATAGGTCGTCCCGTCGTTATCGAGGTTATAGCGCTTTATCATGATGTCGCGCTCGCCTTCCTTGAGCTCGGAAAGGACATCAAGGATGCAGTTTCGCGTATATTGCTTCATAAACTGATCCTCGGGGTTATAGGTCGTGTCGGGGATCAGGTCTTTTAAGCACGCGGATTCTTCCTCGTCGAGCTGCACGTCGAGGCTCGCGATGGTCCCCGAATTGAGCATGATATCGGCGACGTCCGAGCTCGGGATACCGAGTTCCTCCGCGATCTCCGCGCGGGTTGGGCAGCGGGACAGCCGCTGGAAAAGCTCCGCGGACACGCGGCGAACCCTTCCGGCAAGCTCTTCTTTCCGAAACGGAAGCCTGATCAGGCGGCGCTTATTCGCGATGGCGCGGGTAATCGCCTGCTGAATCCACCAGCACGCATAGGTAGAGAACCGGACGTTATACGAAAACTCGTATTTTTGCGCCGCCGTGATGAGCCCGAGATTCCCTTCCTGGATAATGTCGAGAAGCGGCAGGTCCGGCGAGGTATATTTCCGGGCGATGGTGACGACGAGCCTGAGATTCGACTCGATCAGTTTCTTGCGGGCGGCAAGGTCACCCTCCTGAATGCGCTTCGAGAGTTCAATCTCCTCATCGAAGGCTAGGAGCGGGTACTTTCGGATCTCTTTTAAATATTCGTTTATTGAATCGTGGTCGGTCATACTTTCCCCCGCACAATATATGCAAGAAGCGTGCCAATCACGATTTATCATTTGAAAGGAGATGCATTTCTATATATAGTATCGGTTTAGAGAATACACGACCCTTTTCATTTCAGGGAAACTGTATTAATTTTCATACAAACGTGGGGAAATGATGTATACTTTTCTGCTTCCCTAGTGTGCAAAAAAAGAGTCAGAACCGGAAAAAACCCGAGTTTACGCCTTATCGGCTACCCCGAGCATGAGCGCGGCCATGACGCACGCGTCGCCCGAGAGGTTTTCGATCCTGCAGTACTCGTTCGGCTGATGGGCGGTTTCGTCGAGACGGCTCCAAACGACCGCGTCGAAGCCCGCTTTTCTGAGGGACGCCGCCACGGTTCCGCCGCCGACGCCGACCGCGCGGGGCGTCACCCCGTACACGGCCTTGATCGCGCGGGAGAGTTCCGCGACAACCGGCGCGTCCGGGCTCGTCGCGGGGGACTCAGCCGATTGGGGTTCCGACCACTCGATCGAGACCCCGTGCTTTTTCTCGACCGCTGCCACGACGCGCGCGATCTCCTTCCGCACCGTCTCGAGCGGGTAACAGGGAAGGATGCGGCAATCCACGTAAAAGACGTCCTCGCCGGGGATCGTGTTGATATTCGGGACGTTCGCTTCCTTCTTCGTCGGCTGGAAGGTGGAGCGGTCCGGCTCGAACAGGGGATCGCGGCGGTCAAAGACCGATTCGAGGGCATTGAGCGCGAGGGCGAGATCGCAGGCCGCGAGGTAGGCGTTTGCGCCCTGATCGGGCCGCGAGCCGTGGGTTTGCTTGCCCTTCGTCATCAGCTTGAGCCACAAAAGGTTTTTCTCCGCGATCTCGATCGGCTCGCCCGAGGGGTCGCCGCTATCGGGGATAACGATGAGGTCCTCCGGCCGAAAAAGGCGATGCTCGCGGAGGAGGTATTGGATGCCATAGACCGAGCCGACCTCCTCGTCCGCGACGAACAGGAGCTTGACGGTATGGCGGGGAACGATGCCGCACTTGACGAACGCGAGCGCGGCGAAGACCGAGGTCACGAGTCCTTGCTGATTGTCCTCGACCCCGCGGCCGAAGAGCTTTCCGTCCCGCTCGACGACGGTCCAGGGATCGGTATCCCATTTCGCGAGCTCTCCCGGCGGCACGACGTCGAGGTGGCTCATGATCCAGACGGAGCGCGAATCGTCGCGGCCGGGCACGGTCACGACGAGATTGGGGCGGGTTTTCGAGGGCACGCGGGAATCGGGCGCGTCGTAGCGGTCGAAGTTCCTGAAGCCCGCCTCGCGGAGCGCGAGCGCGAGGGCCTCGCACTTGGCGAGCTCGCCCTCGCCGCCCGACTCGGGCGCCATCGCGGGAACCGAGGTAAGGAGGGTCTGGAGGGATACCATCGCCGGAATCTGGCCGCGGATCCAAGAGGAAAGGATTTCGAGATCGTTCATACGCGCTTCCTTAGTGAATAAAGATCACCGTGCGAGCCGTCGCGCCCCGCACGGACACACATCCCGCACCGAATCCCACGCCGAGTCTCGCCCCGCGCCGCGCTTCGCGGTAAAAGCGGGACGAGGCGCCGCCACGGGCTATTTCGCCTAGGTCGGGCTCTTATACCGCTGGTAGACGGCCCAGGTCGAGCCGATGAGGGTATCGACGTCGGAATGCTTCGGGTTCCAGCCGATGCGCTCCCGCGCGAGCGCGCTCGTCGCATAAAGGGCCGACGCGTCGCCGGGCCTCCGCCCGACGTAGCGCGCGGGGATCTCCTTCCCGGTCACGCGGCGCGCGGCGTCGACCATCTCGGTCACGGTGACGCCCGCCTCGCTGCCGAGGTTGACCGTCAGGCTTTCACGCTTCGAGGCAATGTACGCGAGCGCGTTGACGTGCGCCTCGGCGAGGTCGGAGACGTGCACGTAGTCGCGGACGCAGGTGCCGTCGCGGGTGTCGTAGTCGTTGCCGAAGATCTGAAGCTCCTTGCGCCAGCCCATCGCGACCTCCATGACGATCGGGAGGAGGTTCTGCGGGTTCCGCTCGAGCCCCACGACGTCGCCGTCGACGTCGTAGCCGGCGGCGTTGAAGTAGCGGAGCGCGGCGAACTTGATCCCCTTGAGCTCGTCGTACCAGCGAAGGAAGCGCTCGATCTCGAGCTTCGTGAAACCGTAGTAGCTTTCGGGCTTCGCCGGATGGCTTTCGTCGATGGGCACGTAGGACGGCGTGCCGAAGATCGCCGCGCTCGACGAGAACACGATATTCCGGCAGCCGTGGCGGCTGGCGGCGTTGAGGATGTTGATCGTGCCGGAGATGTTGTTGAGCGAGTACTTCTCGGGCTCGGCCATCGACTCGCCGACGGCCTTGAACGCGGCGAGGTGGACGCACGCGTCGAAGCCGCGCGCGAAGGCCGCGTCGATGTCCTCGGGATGCATGATGCTCCCCGCGATGAAACCCGCGTTGGGGAAGAGGTTGATGAGGAGGCCGGAGGACAGGTTGTCGAATACCGTAACCTCGTGCTTTGCCGCGAGAAGCGCCTTGGTGACGTGGCTTCCGATGTAGCCCGCACCGCCGATGACCAGAACCTTCATAGTGTGTCCTCCAAAAAAAGCTTAACCGATTTCCATCGCGCGCGCAGCTAAATCAGGCGCGCCTTACTAAAGTCATTTGCATTCCTCGAGCGCGAGGGAAACGCTTTCCCACTCGGCCGAGAGGCTCTCCGTAAGCGCGGCGAGCCGTTCGATCTCTGCCTGGACCGCGCGGCTTTTCGCGCCGTCCGAATAGACGGCGGGGTCGGCGAGCGCCGTCTCCTGGGCCTTCTTATCGGCTTCGGCCTTCTCGATCTCCGCGAGGAGCCGCGCTTCCTCCCGCTCGAGCTTGCGCCGCTCGGCCTTGAGCCGCTTGTCGTCCTCGCGGGACTGTATCGCGCGGGCCTTCGCGTCGGGCTCGGAGGCGGCGGATTGCCGGTCGCCCGAGGCGGCGCGCGAACCAGGGCCCGAACCGCCTGAGCCCTCGGCGCCCGAGGCCTCGCGCTCGAGGCGCTCCGTATAGTAGCGATAATCCCCGGGGAAGTTGCGCACCCGCGAGGGAATCCCGCCGCCCGAGGCGGTGAGCTCGACGACGCGCGTCGCGAGCGATTCGATGAACCCGCGGTCGTGGCTCACGAAGATGACCGTGCCGCCGAAGCCCTTGAGCGCCTCGAGGAGCACGTCCTTCGAATGGAGATCGAGATGGTTCGTCGGCTCGTCGAGTATTAAAAGATTCACCGGCTTGAGGAGGAGCCGCAAGAGCGCGAGGCGGCTCTTCTCCCCTCCCGAAAGGACGTCGAGCGATTTGTAGATGTCGTCGCCCCGGAACAGGAAGGCGCCGAGCATGTCCCTGATGCGCGGGATGAGCGCCGTCGGTGCCTCGCCTTCCAAGAGATCGAGGATGCGCGCGGAACCGGTGATGGTCTCGGCGTTGTCCTGCGAGAAGTAGCCGGTGATGACCCCGGCGCCGAGGTTCATGGTCCCCGAATAGTCGGGGTCGACGCCCGCGAGTATGCGGAGCAAGGTCGACTTACCCGCGCCGTTACGCCCGACGACGACGAGGCGCTCGTCCTTCTCGAGGACGAGATCGAGGTTCTCGATGACGTGACGCTCGCCGTAGCGCTTACAAAGTCCTTGCGTCGTGAGGACGAGGCGGCCCGTATGGGGCGCTGGCGGAAACTGAAAATGGATCTTCTTGAGGCTTTCGGGGATCTCGATCCGCTCGAGCTTCTCGAGGTGCTTGATGCGTTCCTGCACCATCGCGGCCTTGGTGGCCTTGTAGCGGAACCGCTCGATGAGCGCCTCGGTCTTCTCGATTTCCTGCTGCTGTTCGTTATAGCGCTTGATGAGCGACTCGAGCTCCACCGCGCGTACCTTCTCGTACTGGGTGTAGGTGCCGACGTACCGCTTGAGCGTCCCGCCGAAAAGCTCGTAGATCTCGTTGACCGTCACGTCGAGGAAGAAGCGGTCGTGGCTGACGATGAGGAAGCCGCCCGTGAAATCGCGGAGCCATCCCTCGAGCCAGCCTCGGGCCTCGATGTCGAGATAGTTCGTCGGCTCGTCGAGGAGAAGGATGTCGGGGCGCTCGAGAAGGATCTTCGCGAGGGCGATGCGCATCTGCCAGCCGCCCGAGAACTCGTCGACCTGCCGCTCGAAATCGGATTCCTCGAAACCGAGCCCCAGGAGGGTCGTCTCGGCAAGGGATCGGCGGCGGTGCCAGCCCGATTCCTCGAGGGCGACCTGCGCCTCGTGATGCTCCTCGACGAGGCGCGCGGTGCGTCCGTCGTCGGGCGGGAGGCGCGCGAGCTCGTCCCCGAGCGAGTCGAGGAGGGCGGAAAGTTCCATGCCGCGGGTAAAGGCGGTCTCTATCTCGGCGGCGAGGGTCCGTCCCGTGTGGACGATCCCCGACTGCGGGAGGAAGGACACGCGCGTGCCTTTCTGGATCGCGCGCTCGCCCGAGTCCGGCTGGATGAACCCGGCGAGGACCTTCATGAGCGTCGACTTTCCCGAGCCGTTCGCGCCGGCGAGCGCCGCCTTGGTGCCGGAGGCAAGGTTCAGCGAGACATTGTCGAGAATGTCCCGGTCGCCGAAGGCGAGTGAAACGCGAGAAAACTGGACGAATGCCATCAAGAGCCGCCTGAGCCGGAGTTGCCGGGAGTGAAGAAGATGACGGTCGGCGAGAGGGAGCGCGCGGTGACGACGTTGTCCTTGATCGAGGATTCCGAAAGGGACTCGAGCTTGAGGCCCTTGCCGGAAACCGCGTAGAGGAAATGCGTCCAAGCGCGGGCGTTCTCGAATTTGAACGAAAGCACGCCGTCATACTCGGGCGCGACGCCGTTCGGGAGGAAGCACCGCACGTCAACCATGCCGCCCGAGCCAGAGCCCGCCGGGATTACCGAGGGTGTTAGGAGCTGGTAGCCGCTCCAGAGGAAACGGCCGTCTTCGAGAAACCTGATGACGCCGTAGTTGCCGGAGGAGAAGCCGGGACCGCGCTTGACGATCTCGGCGATAAGGTCGGCGCGCCGGGATTTTTCCGTCGCGATGAGGTCGGCCGGGGCTATGTCGAGGCTTGAGAAATAGAGCGCGTGGGGCATGCCGTTCGAGTCCGAGTACTGCACGAGGATCGAGTCGCTCTTCCTGATCTGCACGGTCAGGGTGCTTCCCTCGAAACGATAGAGGCCCTCGTCGGCCTTGACGATCGCGGTGTACGGGAAGGTGATGAGCCCCTCTGCCGTCTGCACGCGCGCGACGCCCGCGTCCTTGCCGGGGAAGAAGCCCCATTGCGGGTCGATGCGGTCGAGATCGATGCGGTCGTCCGCGATCATCGTGCGATAGCTATCGGGATACCAAGCCCGCGCGAGCAGGTTGTCGAGGCTAGAGTCCGCCCCCGAGCCCGAGGCAGTCGCGGTCGCCGGGGATGCCTGGCGTTCGTCGAAGAGCGTCAGGTTATACGAGAAACACCACCCCTGTCCGCCGTCGTCGGTCATAATCTCGAACCAATCGCCCTCGAGCGGGGAGTTGCCCATAAGAACCGGGGTCCCCTCGCCTTTCCTGATGATCTTTACCTTTTGGTTTTCCCGGAGGCGGTAGACCTGCCGGGCCGTATTCTCCGGGGTCGCCCGAATGGGAAGCCCGTCGATGTTGACCGTCGCGTAGGTATACCGATATTCGCCGAATACCGCGGCGGCCTTATGGGCCTTCGACCGCGATTTGTAGAGCTTGAGCTGCCAGAGGGGAACCTCGACGTGCGTGCGAGCGCCCTTACCGACCCCGATGACGTAGACCTTACTGATATTGGACTGGATGAATACGGGAACGACGTCTCCCGCGCTCAGGTTGTGCTCGGGAAGCGACCAGTTCATAACCCCATACCCAATATGGCTCGAGCATGCGGAAAGCCCGAACAGAACCGCCAGGGCGGCGATGAGCGGGAGGATACGCGCGATGCCCTTTCTCGAAGAAATGCCGATCATGAGTCCAGAATACCCTATCATTCCCTACTTTTCAATCAGCCCCGCGTCAAGGAAGAGCGAAGCGGCCCAAAAACAGAGGAAAAACCGGAAATACTCCTGCCGATTGAGATTCGCGTCGAAGGCCACGCTAACGAGGAGGGCCGCGTACACCCCGGTGTGGCCCTTTCCCCGATCGAGCACCCACCGGGTAAACCGGCCGTCCGCGTCCGGGTCGCGGATAAAGTCCGCGATGACGCCGCGCAAGGGCGGGTCATCTTCCTTCCGGAGGGAGAAAAACTCGTCGAGGGTATCCTGAAGGATGGCGGCGGCGCGCTTTCGGTCCCGGACGTAGCCCTCGTACGCGTAGTAAAACCGCCTGGGCATGCCCATGAGGTCGCAAAGCGCGAGAATCGCCTCGTCGGCGACATGGGACGGAAGCCCCTCGTTCCGGAGGAGATCGAGGATGATGGGAATGGACGAAGCCGTGCCATAGGCCTCCATGGCCTGGATGCCCCGGACGAGCACGAAGGGATTGTCCGAGCGCGAGAGGATCTCGCCGATGAGGAATTGCCCGCGCGGGTCGCCGAGCCGCGCAAGCGCGAGCATCGCTTCCCCGGAGAGCCGATAATCGGCGCTCTTGAGCGCGCCTCTCAAGGGGGTAATCGCCTGAACGGCGCCGAAGGACCCGAGGAGCCGGGCCGCGAGGGCGGCGGTCGAGTATTCCCCATCCTTGAGCTCGGCGATGAGGGCATCGCGCACCTTGCCGGAAAGACGCTCAAGGGAGGCGACCGACTGAAGCGCCTCATAGCGGACGGCGAACCGGGGCGAGGCGAGCCGGTCAAGGAGGCTTTCGGCCGAAACCGGCGAGGCGACCGCGCCGAGCTCGGCGATGATCTCGGTTTCCTCGTCGGGATCCTCGTTCGAGTCGAGCCGCTTCAAAAGGGTAAGCGCGCGCATGTCGCGGGGGGAGAACAGCACGGCGAGGGTCTCGCGCACGGGATAGCTGCCGAGCTCGAGGAGCCCTTTCTGGATCCCGATGCCGCAGGCGATCGCGAGGAGCGCGACGGCGAAAAAGACGCGAAAGCACGCGAGCGGCGAGAAGCCGAAACCGGCGAGAAGGTCGAGGAAGGCACCGCCCGCGACCGAGCCCACCGCGCCGGTTCCCCCGATGATGAAGTAGTACACCATGCTCAGGTCAAGGATCGCGTCCTTCGGGACCATCGCGAAGAAATAGGTCTGCGCGGCGCTTTCCTGGCCGGCGAAGCCCATGTTGGTGAGCGCGGAAAGCGCGCAGAGAAAGACGATCGCGAAAACGCCCGACGCGATGCCCGGCGCGACGAGGGCCGGCACGAGGCTCAAGAAGCTCATCGCGGCGAAGATGACGTACATCGGCTTCGCCCCGAGCCGGTCGATCGTGAGCCTCATGACCGCGCCCATGAGGAGCGCGCCGAGGCTCGAGCATACCGTGAAGACGGTGACCATGCTGTCGCTCTGGCCGTACACCGCCTTGCAAAAGACGGCGATAAAGGGCCGCGCCATCCCGATGCCGAGCCCGATCGCGAGGTAGCTCCCGACGAAGCGCCTAAAATTGGCGTCTCGCCCCGCCTCGGCGACGCGCCGGGCGAGGCCCGAAAGATCGGCGAAAAGGGTTCCGCCGCCGGACGCGGCGGAACCCGCACGCGCGCCGGAATCATCGCTTTCCCCGCGGCCGATATCGGGCAATTTATAGAGGAGACTCGAGGCGACTATGCCGGTCACGATGCCGACGAGAATCGCGAGGTTATAGGTTCCGAGCCCGCTGCTCCGGCGAAGGGAAAAGGCGAGGAGAACGGTCGCGAGGAGCGCGGTCGAGTTGTTGATAAGCGAGAGGCGCACGATGTACTCGCCCCGGTCGCGGCCGGGGGCGAGGCTCCCGATGACGGGATTGTTCGCGATGAGCCCGATGCCGCGGAAAAGATTGAAAAGGAACACGCAGAGCACGAGGGCAAAGAGGGCGACCGAGGCATAGCCCCGCGCGGCGAGGAGCGGGATCGCGAGAAGGGGACAAAGCGCCCAGTTCCGGTACATCCAGTTATCCGCGAAGGCCTTGACGAGGGTGCCCCGCCTGAGCGAGGCCTTGCCGAGCGGGATGGCGAAGTACGAGAGGTACATGAACGCGCTCAAGAGCCCGACGACCGTGCTCGAGGCGCCGAGGGCGAGCGCATAGAGGGTTACCGTGTTGCCGGTAACGAGGGCGAAGGAAAATGAGTTGATCGCGCTATAGGAGTCGAAAACCCTGCGACCTCGTTTGATCCGGAACGGGGACAGTTGCTCACTCATCGCTTAGTATTGTATCTTTTCGGTATGAAACACACAACCATTCCGAAGAGGTCCGAGGTCAGGAAGGAAGACCGCTGGAACCTCGATTCCCTTTTTGCCGACGACGCGTCCTGGAACTCCGCCCTAGCCCGCTTTTCGGGCATGAAGGACGCGGTCAACGCCTTCCGCGGCGCGATGCTCGCGCCCGATACCCTCGACGCCGAAACCCTCGCGCGCTTTTTCGACGCGTACGCCGAGGCGGGAGAGTTCTCCGAGCGCGTCGGGCACTACGCGTTCCTCAATAAATCCACCGACGAGGGAGACGGCGCCAACCTCGATCGCGTCGGCCGCTACATGATGGCGGCGAGCGCCTTCGCCGCCGAGGCGAGCTGGGTCGAAAGCGCGATCCAGGCGATCCCGGAGGAACGGATCCGCGCGTGGATCGCGCCCAATTCGGCGACGGGAAGCCGCTTCGCGCCCTACCGCGTCTGGGTCGAAAAGCTCCTGAGGCTCAAGGCCCACACCCTCTCCGAGAAAGAAGAGCGCATCCTCGCGCTCCAGATGGAAGGCCAGCAGACGCCCCAGACGGCGTTCTCCGTCCTCACGAACGTCGACCTCGACTTCGGCACGGTGAAAACAAGCGAAGGCGACATGCCCCTAAGCCAGACGACCTTCTCGAAATTCCTCGAGAGCCCCGACCGCGCGGTACGCGAGGAAGCCTACCGGAAGTTCTACGCGGGGTTCGACGCGCACAAGAACACGATCGCCGCGCTCTACGCGGGAAGCGTCAACCAAGACGTCGCCGACGCCCGCATCCGCGGCTATGCCTCGGCGCGCTCGATGGCCCTCTTTCCCGACCGCGTCGACGAGTCGGTCTACGACAACCTCGTGTCGACCGTCCGCTCGAACCTCGGGACGCTCCACCGCTACTACGCCTTGCGAAAGCGGGTCCTCGGCCTCGACAAGCTCAGGCATTGGGACGTGTACGTGCCCCTCGCGGGCGAGGTCACGCGGGTAACCCCGTACGACGAGGCGGTCTCGGTCATCGGCGAGGCGCTCGCCCCCTTGGGGGACGAGTACGTCTCCACGATCACGCGCGGCCTTAAGACGGGCTGGGTCGATAAATACGAGAATAAGGGAAAGCGATCGGGCGCGTTCTCCTCGGGCGGCTTCACGGGAGACCCCTTCATCCTATTAAACTACAAGGACGAGGTGATTCGCGACGTGTTCACCCTCGCGCACGAGGGCGGCCACTCGATGCACAGCCACTATTCCGCGCGGAACAATCCCTTCCTCTCGTACGACTACACGATCTTCGAGGCGGAGGTCGCGTCGACCTTCAACGAGGACCTCGTGTTCCGTCATCTCATGCGGACGACCGACGACCGCGCCATGCGCGCGTTCCTCCTCTCGACCCGCGCGAGCGACATCCTCGCGACCCTTTACCGCCAGACGATGTTCGCCGAGTACGAGAAGAAGACGCACGAGCTCGTCGAGGGGGGAACGCCCCTAACCTGCGAGCTTCTCCGCGCCGAGTACCGAAAGCTCCTCGAGGCCTACTTCGGTCCCGACATGGAGTTCGAGGAGGCGAGCGACCTCGAGGGCCTGCGCATCCCGCACTTCTACAACGCCTTCTACGTCTACAAGTACGCGACCGGGATCTCCGCGTCGCTCGCGCTCGCCGAGCGGGTTTGCTCGGGCGGCAAGCGGGAACGCGACGACTACTTTGCCTTCCTCAAGTCGGGCGGCTCGCGCTACCCGGTCGACGCGCTCCGCGTCGCCGGCGTCGACATGGCGAGCCCAGAGCCGGTTGCGGCCGCGTGCCGCGCCTTCGGCGCCCTCGTCGACGAGCTCGAGAAGACCCTCGCGCGCTAGGCGATATCAAAAAAAAAGCCGGGGAGAAAATCCCCGGCGAATCTCACATAGTTTCGCGAACCGCTTACCAGCCCGACCGCGCGATCCTGAAGCCTTGAGCGTTCTCGACGGCGTCGGGCAAGGTTCCGAACTTCCCACCGATCTGGAGGCGATAGGCGTTACCGGACCAGCTCCCGCCCCGAACGACGCGTTTCTGGTGCGCGAGCGGGTCATCGGTCGACTCCGCGAAACGGTCAAAGCACCATTCCCACACATTGCCGCTCATGTCATAGAGCCCGAGCCGGTTCGAGGCCTTGGACTTTACCGGAGCCGCGCCATCGGCTCGGAATATGGCGTATCCCGAGGCGATTGAGCCGCTAAAGTAGAGCACCGGGCTTCCGCTCGGGCAGCCGCCGTGATTCCAGGTGACCCCGTCGATATACCGGGCCGCGAGCTCCCACTCGGCCGAGTACGGGAGCCGGAAGCCCCGCGAGCTCTCCTTCACGAACGGCTCGTCGTCAAGCTTCGTAAGCGCGCTCACCGTACGGAGCGGTTCCGTGAACGCCGCATCGGCGTAATACACGGGCTCGAGGGAGAGCGCTTCGGAAAGGGCGTTACACCAAATGACCGCGTTTTCCCAACTCACCTTTTCGGCCGGATACTTATCCTTCTTCAAGGGCGATTCGGGGCGCGTGAACGCGTACCCCCGAGCGGCGGAAAGGGCGACGACGCGAGCCCAAAGCCCCGCCGTTACCTCGGTTTCCGCGAGCATAAAGGGATCCTTCACGACGGTACCGTCAGGGATATCGGTGCAGCCCGTAGGCGCGACCCCCGCGGGGACGCGCTTGAGCGCGAACGAAATCGCCTTACCTCGGCCGCCAGGTCCTTTAAGGGTAAAGATTTCGGAACCGATACCGTCATACGACTTCACCTTAATCTGCAGGAACGGGACTGTATCGGGAAAAACGATGCAAAACGTAAAAATCGCGAGGAGAAAAAGAGGGATCGCCACCTGGATAAGGGAGCGAACGGGAATTTTCTTCATACGTATACTCCTGAAATGGTCACCACCGATATCCGCGCATCCCTCGCGAGATTCACATGGCGTTATAAGAGATTATCCTATATTATGGAATTAATGAAGCGCTCATTTTGTTCGATCATCCTGATGGCAACCTTTTTCTTGATACCCGCCCTTCCAATCATCGCGGCAGACACGCCCAATGCGGCACGCGCAAACGACGCGTCCTCACCGACAGACGCGAACGAAGACCTCTTACTCCGAACCGTTCCCCTCTTCCCCGGAGAGAAGGCCTTCCGCGATCGACTCAAATCCTCGTCACCCGATAAAAAGCCGCTCGGCATCCTCCTATCGGGCGGCTCGGCCCGGGCATACGCCCATATCGGGGTACTCAAGCGGCTCGAGGAGGCGAACGTAAAGCCCGACTTTATCGTCGCGAACTCGATGGGCGCCATCGTCGCCCTGCTCTACGCGACCGGAATGTCCCCCGACAACATCGAAAGCATCATCTCGACGACGCCGATGTCCGAGCTTTTCAGCCCGAAGCTCCCCGTCGGCGGCGGGCTCATGAATCCGTATCGATTCATGGACATCCTCCACGCGCTCTTCGGCGACGTCCGCATCGAGGACCTACCGATACCGGTACTCATCGTCTGCGAGGACCTCAAGACCAAGCGGCAGGTGTGGGTCACCGAGGGGGACTTTTGCACCGTCATGCGGGCCGCCTTCTCCATGCCCGTGTACTTCGACCCGGTGCCGACGGAAGGCTTCATCCTCGTCGACGGCGGCACGATCAACCTCGTTCCCGTGGACGTGGTCGCGAGCTTCACCGACCGCATGATCGTCGCGACGACCTTCTATAAAAACAAACGGGTCAACTATCGGAACGCGCTGACCATACTCAACCTCAATTTCTCCATTGGGAAGGAACTCGCCGCCATCGAAATGATCAGGGATTACGATCCACCGCTCATCCGGTGCGACGTCGAGGACCTTTCCTTCATGGACTACGCGCGGATATCCGAAATCGTCGATCGCGGCTACCGATCGGCTGACCGAGACCTACCGGCGATCGTCTCCCGCGTCGGGCTCAACCCGCGACCCGATCCCGCAAACCGCGCCTCGCTCGCATCGCGCGAAGCCGAGGTGCAAAAGCGAATACAGCTCGGAACGCCTTTTTTCCATCGGGATGGGCGCGCATTCGCGCGGCTTTCGCTCGGGTTTCCCGCGTCTTACGGATCGCCCTATCACTTTATTGAGGACCCGTACGCGACTGTGTACGCCGTTGCCGAAAAAGGACCGCTCAGCGTAGCGGCCGGTCCCTCGATGAGCCTCCTCAGCGCGGAACCTTCAGCCTCGGTCGCGCTTGCCCTCGGGCCCTTCGGCCCCTTTTCGCTCGACTCGTACGGCCGTTACGCGGCAGACTATCGATACGCCGAGGCGACCGCCCGCGCGCTTTTCTGGCTTCCCTACCCGCTCGCGTGGATGCCATTCGCCGAGACGGAGGTTAAGGCGGATTCGGATTTCCGCGCGGAGGACTCCTATCATCGGGGAGGGATCACCTTCTTCGCGGCCGGACACGGCGCGCTGAGGCCGAGGCTCACCGCATACGCGTTTAGCCGATCGGACGACGCGCGCGGCGTCGGCGGCGAAGCATCCCTCGCGGTCGCGCCCGCGTACCCGCTCGAGTTCCGCGCGCGGGCGCTCGGCCGCTATGGCCTTTCCGGGACTGACGAGTTTAACCTCTTCGCGAACGACGGATACCGGGGGATAATGCCGCGCGATACCCCGCTTCCCCACGCCGTCCTCAACGCCGAGGTCGCGCTCAACGCCGATCGTCTCTCGCTTTCCTTCGGCGAAACCCTCCTCGTGACGCGCCTTGACGCCGCGCTCTACCTCGACGCGATCGAAAGCGATTCCCCCGCTCTCGCGGCCGGGCTCGCGGTCGCCTCGACGGTCTCGCTCATCGGACTCGCCCCGCTCACGCTCACCGCCTTCGGCGGGTGGGACATCACCGAGGAATCTCCGTTCGTGACCCTGAAAGTCGGCGCGCTTTTCGGAAACCGATAAAGCCGCGCGATCGCTTCGACGGCGAGGAAACGCGCAAGAAAACCAGGCCAAAGGGCAAGATTCCGCGCGAATAACGCGCGCATGGAATCGACGCGCGATACGGATCCCGTCCTCGAGGCGGCGAAGGCCCGTTTCGGCATTGAATACCTCTATCCCTGGCAGCGTCTCGTGATCGCGAACATCCTCGATGCCGTCGCCGCGGAAGAACTCGCGCGCGCGGCAACGGACGCGCGTGACGCCCTGAGCGTGCGCGACGTGCGCGACGTACGCGTAAACGACGACGATGACGATGAACGACTCGACGAGGACGGCTCCTCACGGGGAAGGCAGATCGTTCTCCTTCCGACCGGCGCGGGGAAATCCTTATGCTTCCAAATACCGGCGCTCTTTTTTTCCAAACCGACGCTCGTGATTTTTCCGCTTCTCGCCTTAATGGCCGACCAAGAGCGCCGGCTCCGCGCGGTAGGCCTCGAGCCCGCCGTATTCCGCGGCGGACAGACGCCCGAGGAGCGGAACCGGCTCTTCGCGCGCCTCGAGGGAACCGACGGCCACGAGCCGGCGCGTATCGTCATCGCGAACCCCGAGGTACTCGCACCGGGCGAGGTACTCGACCGAATCGCGCGGCGCGGGGTCGCGCACCTCGCGATCGACGAGGCCCATTGCGTCGCGGAATGGGGAGACACCTTCAGGCCCGCCTATCTCGAGCTCGCGCGAGTCATCGAGCGCGTCAAGCCGTTCGCCGTCACGGGCTTTACCGCGACGGCCTCGCCCGAGGTGCTCGCCCGGACGGCCGAGGCGCTCTTCGCGGGAGAGGCCCACGTCGTCCGGGGGGAGTCGGACCGACCCAACATCGCGTACGCGGTCAGGCTCTGCCACGCCAAGGACACCGCGCTCATCAGGGAAGTCGCGCGGCGAAAGCGGCCGCTCGTCGTGTTCTGCGCGACGCGGGGCGGCACCGAGCGCGCTGCGATGCTCCTCCGCGAGACCTTCGGCGACCGCGAGATCCGCTTTTACCACGCGGGGCTTTCGCGCGAGGAAAAGGCCGCGGTCGAAACCTGGTTTCACGGCCACGAAAGCGCGGTCCTCACCGCTACCTGCGCGTGGGGTCTCGGCATCGACAAGAAGAACGTGCGCACGGTCATCCATCGCGACCCGCCGCCGAGCGCCGAGGCGTACGCCCAGGAAGCGGGGCGCGGCGGGCGCGACGGAGAGCCCGCCGAGGCGATACTCCTTTGGAGTCCGCGCGACCGCGCGCGCGCGATGGCCTTGCCCGAGCCGGCGAGACGACGAGCGGCGGTCCTTGCACTTTTCGCCGAGGGCAGGCGGTGCAGGCGCGAGGTTTTGCTCGAGGCCCTCGGCGACCCGCGCGCGGGAGAGGGCGCAAGCGAGGGGGAGCGCATCGCGTGCTCGGGCTGCGACGTGTGCGACGGCGACGCCGATACGAGCCCGAGGGATGGCGAGTTAGTTCATGAATACATTGGGAAAAATAGGAGGCGCTATTCGCGCGAGGCAATCGCGGAAAGCCTTACGGAGGCGGGGAACCGCGTCGCGCGCGAGCGCGGGGGATATCCCGCGTGGAAGCATACCGACTTCCTCGGGATAATCCGGGACCTTGAATCGGCGGGAAAGGTCCGGGAGCTCGATCGGTGGCCGTGGAAGGGGATGATGACCGTTATTCGGCCGCTTCCTCCTCGGCCGGCGCTTCCTTTGCGCCCTTGGCGCCTTTCCGCGAGGCTTTTTT
>DAOPYF010000031.1:0-22308 GCA_035352735.1 Treponemataceae bacterium
CTCAAGCTCGAGCTCGGCGTCACCACGCTGCCGAAGCTCCCGAAGGACCTGACCGACCGTAACCGAACGAGCCCCTTCGCGTTCACCGGAAACAAGTTCGAGTTCCGCATGGTTCCCTCGAGCGAATCGATCGCGGGAGCGAACTTCACGCTCAACACGACCGTCGCCGAGGTCCTCTCCCAGTTCGCCGACCGCCTCGAGAAGTCGAAGGACGTCACCGCGACCGTCAAGGAGATCGTCACCGAGACCTGGAAGAAGCACAACCGCATCGTGTTTAACGGGAACGGCTATACCGACGAGTGGATCAAGGAAGCCGTCAAGCGCGGACTCCCGAACATCACGAGCTCGGTCGAGGCTTGGCCCTATTTCGGCAAGGAAGACTCCGTCAAGCTTTTCACGAAGCACAAGGTGTTTTCCAAGGAAGAGATCCACGCGCGGCTCGACATCGTCCTCGAGAAGTACTCCAAGCAGATCAACATCGAGGCCGGCGTCGCGTTCGAGATGGCTACCCGCGAAATCATCCCCGCGTGCTCCGACTACGCGGTCGAGCTCGCGGCGCAGCTTCAGACCCTCGAGGGCTCGGGCGTCAAGTCCGCGTCCCTCAAGCAGAAGCTCGGCGACGTCATGACGATGGTCGAGGAAGCGGCGAAGATCGCGGCGAAGCTCGACGCGGACCGGAAGGCGACCAAGGCGCTCACCGACGTGCTCGCCCAGGCGAAGGCGTATCGCGACACCGTGTTCGCCGACATGGAAGCGCTTCGCGCGCCGATCGACCGCCTCGAGAAACTTCTCCCGAGGGACTACTGGCCGATGCCGACCTACGAGGAACTTCTGTTCAGGATGTGATCGATGGGGCGCCTCTGGCGCCTCGCTACCAAAGAAACGCAGCCGACGGGTATATCGCCCGTCGGCTTTTTTTTCGTCTTGTACGCGAAATTCTCGCCATGGCGAATCGACGTCACATTCATTGCTTCTTTTTCCTCGCGATGACGAAGGCCGCGAGCGCGAGCGCGTAGGGGAGGCCGAGGATCAGCGTCGCGGGAATCTTCCCCGTGCCTTGGAGTATGTCGGTGAGGTACGACGCCGACGCGAAGACGATGACGGCGATGACGCACAGGAGCGGGCTGCGGTATCCGAGGTACACGGCGGCAAGCGCCGTCCATCCCCGCCCGGCGCTGATCGCGGGCACATACGCGCCGAGGCCGAGGACGAGCTCGCTTCCCGCGAGGGACGCGAAGAACGCGGCGATTACCCAGGAAAGCGATCGATAGCGCCCCGGCTCGAGGCCGCGCGCGGCGAGGGCGTCGGGCGCGCTCCCCGCGTTTCGAAGCGAGAGCCCCTGGCTCGTTTGCGAAAGGAAGAGCGCGAAGGCGACCGCGAGGGAAAGCGCGGCGGGAAAGCCCGCGTTCCGAACGGACTCGCCCGCGAGGCTTACGCGCGAGGATATCTGTACGACGCCTTGGGTGCCGAAGAGCAGGGTCGAAAGTCGCGGGATGAGGCCCGCGGCGAGGAAGTTGACCGCGATGCCGGTGATGAAGGGGTTCGCGCGCGTCCGCTCGGTAAAGCGCGCGACCGCGAAAAGGAGCGCCATCGTGACGAGCGCCGATCCCGCGACGCCGAGCGCGGCGCTTCCCGATGTGTACGCGATCGCGGCGCACGAGAAGGCGGCGATCGTGATGGTCCCTTCCATGAAGACCGCGAGGACGCCGGCATACTCGGAGGCGAGCGCGCCGAGCGTCGCGAAAAGGAGCGGCGCCGCCTGGGCGAGGATATCGGCGATCATGACTTTCTCCTGAACGGAAGATAGCGCGCGGAGACGACGAGAAAGATGATCGCCTGGATGAGCGGCGTCGCGTCGAAGGAAAGCGACGCCGAGAGGGTCGCCGCGTCGGAAGCGGTCTCGAGCCAGGAGAACGCGATCGCCGCGGGAATGACCGCGAGCGGGTTACGCCGCGCGACGAGCGCTATCGCGAGCGCGCTCCATCCCATGCCCGAGGAGAATCCCTCGTGGCAGCGATACCACGTCCCCGTCACCGCGAAGTACCCGGCAAGCCCGTGGAGCGCCCCCGAAACCGCCATCGCAAGCGCGGCCGCGCGCGCGACGGGAAAGCCCGCGAAGCGCGCGAAGTCCCGCGCGGAGCCGGTCATCCTCAGGCGATAGCCGGGTTCCGTACGCGAAAGGAAAAACCATGCCGCGACGGCGACGGCGAGCGCGACGAAAAACGAGACGTTAAGGTGCGAGGGCGGCAGGATTGAGCGAAGCGCGAGCGCGTCTCCGATCGGCTTCGTCGCGACGAGGTTACCCGCGGTATCGCGAAATGGCCCTGAGACGAGATAATCCGCGACCGGGATGAGCGCCGCGGAAAGAAGGAAGGAGGAGAGGAGCTCGCTGATCCCGAGGCGCGCGCGCAGAATTCCCGGGATGAAGCCGAGCGCGCCGCCGAGGGCTATCGCCGCCGCGAGCGCGAGGAACGCCGTCGCGATGGGCGGAAGCCCCAACGCAGCGGCCGCGCGGGGGGCGCCGCCCGCGAGGATCACCGCGCTCGCGAGCGCGGGCGCGTAGATTTGCGCCTCGCCGCCGAGGTTGAAGGCGCCGGCGCGGAGCGCGACCGCGGAACCGGTCCCCGCGAGGATAAGGAGTCCCGCCATGTCGAGCGTGTTCCCCAAATACCACGCGGACGAAAAGGGCCGCGTGAAAAACGACGCGACGCTCGATAGGGGATCGGGCGAAGAAAGCGCTATCAGGGCCGCGATGAGCGCGAGCGCGAGTCCGAATGATGCAAGCGGGACCGCTGCGTGCGAGGCAAGGCGCGCGAGACGGGACGCTCGTAACGGGCCACGGGTAAAGCGATTCATGAGAGTATCCCGTCCCTGAGCGTGTGCGTCGGTGCTGAGATCCCGCCCGATCCCGTTTCCTCGGTAAGCACGATGACGGCCTTCCCTTCGGCCGCGAGCTCGGCGATTCTGGTCTTGAGCCGCTCGATGCTTTTCACGTCGAGTCCCCACTCGGGAGACGCGAGGACGACGATCGCGGGATCGGTCGCGAGCTCGCGCGCGAGGATCAATCGCTGGAGCTGACCGCCGGAAAGCGTCCTGACCGCGCGCGTCGGGGCCGCGTCGATTCCCTCGCGCGCGAGGAGCTCCTTCGCCATGCGGGACGGCGCCGCGATTCCCCTGAAGAATCCCGTTCGGGCGTAGGGCGTGAGCATCTCGCCGATCGTGATGTCTGGGTTCGAGCCGCGGAACGCGCGGTCTGAGGGAACGCACGCGAGGCCGAGCGACCTGAGTCGCGCGGGCGTTAGGCTCGCCGTCGTCGCGCGTTTCCCGCGAATTGAGATCGTTCCCGAGTCCGGTCTCAGCAGCCCGGAGAGAATGTCCTCGAGCGTGCTGAGTCCGCTTCCCGGATAGCCCGCGATCGCGGTAACGGTTCCGGGATAGGCCGTAAACGAGACGGAGTGAAGGGCCGCGCGCTCAGGCGACTCGAAAGATATGTTTTCGAGCGCGATTGCGGGCGCGCTTCCGTTGTTTCCGCGTTCGGTACCATCGTGCGTAGCAGGCATAGGCGCGGGGATCGGCTCGGGCATGCGCATGGGCGTAGCCGCGGGCGCTGACACGGGCGCGTCGGGATCGATCGCGCGCGCGAGGAATTCGTAGGTGAGGGGAACCGTTGCCGTGCCTCCGGCGTCTTTGTCGACGAGCCCCAAGCGAATGGCGGAGGTGAAGGCAAGCCTTCCGCGCCTGAGAACCGATACCCGGTCCGCGTGGGCGAGCGCTTCCTCGAGTCGATGGGTGATGAGTATGACGCCGAGCCCGCGCGACTTCGCGCGATCAAGCGCGGCGAAAAGGACGTCGCGTTCGTTCGGCGCGAGGACGCCCGAAGGCTCGTCGAGGATGAGATAGTCGGGGTCGCGCCAAAGCGCGCCGAGGAGCGCGGTACGGAAACGGTCTCCGGGAGAGAGCCCCGCCGCGCGCGCGCGATCAGAAAGCTCGATCCCCCATGCGGTCTTGATTGCCGCGAGCCGCTTCGCCGCCTTCGCGCGGTTGAGAAAAGTCCCCGGCGCGCCGAGGAGGACGTTCTCGAGGACGCTCGCCTCGGCGGCGAGGAGCGGACGCTGGTGCACCATCGCGATCCCGTTTCGCAGGGCGTCGGAGGCTGAGTCGAATCTGAGGGTTTCGCCGTCGAGGCGGATTGCCCCGCGCGTCGGACGATGGAGTCCCGATAGGATATGCGCGAGCGTCGACTTCCCGGCGCCGTTCTCCCCGAGGATAACGTGAAGCTCGCCGGGATAGAAGGCGAGGCTGACGCCGTCGAGCGCGGTGAACCGGCGCTGTTCGCCCTCGCCGGGCTCGACCGAGTCAAACTCCTTATGTATGTCCTCGAGCTCCGCCCGTTTGCGCACGTTCATGGAGATTGCCCGTTACCGCGCCTCGAGCGTGAGCTCGCCGCCGTAGAGTCGGTCCATCAGCGCGGCTTCTTTGGCGCGGATATCCGCGGGAACGGTTGAGATATAGAGCGGGTCGTCGGCAACGAAGTCGACGTAACGGCCCTTAATACCGACCGTCTGAGGTTCCCCGGCGACGAGCGTGCCGTCGATCCATGCCTTAGTTTTCTCGTACGCGAGCCGCTCTTGAGCCATGACGGAACTGGAGACGACGTATCCCGGGGCCTTGGCGTAGCCGTTATCGTCGAACCACGCGACGTAAAAGCCCGTTTCTTGCGCGGCGGAAAGCACGCCTTGGTTCGCGCCGCCCGCGATCGGCATGATCACGTCGACGCCCGCTTTGCGCATCGCGCGCGCGAGCTCTGATCCCTTCGCCGCGTCGTACCAGTTTCCGACGACGCGGAAGTCGACGGTGAAGCCGGGATCGACGGCGCGCGCGCCCTCGAGAAACGCGGGGAGGATGATGCCGGTCATCGCCGGGTATTCCTGCCCCGCGATGAGCCCGATGCGCTTCTCCGCGTTCGCGTATTTCATGGAGCTCGAGCTGACGAGCGCCGCGAGGTAGCCGGATATGTAAGCCTGTTCCCGCTGGTTGTAGCGGAAGGAGGTGACCTGCTTGTTTCCCTCCGCGCGCGCGTCAAAGACGATGAACTCCTGCTTCGGGAATTTCGCGCTGACGGGCGCGATGATGTCGGGCATCGCGGGGTTCGAGGTAACGATGAGATCGTGGGTGCCGTCGGCGGCGAGCGCGGTGAGCTTCGGTTCCCACTCCGCCTGCGAGGCACCGGCCTCGATGACGGTCACGGTCACGGGCTTGTCGGTCCCGGCGGTTTCCGCAGCGGCGCGCTTAACGCCCGAGACGAGCATCTCGTATACCGAGTTTCCCGAAACGACGCCGGGGACGAAGACGACGACGTTCCGTTCTTTCGTCGCCGAGCCTGCCTTCGCGGCGCCCTTAGCCTGGCATGAGGCGGCCGCGATGAGGGTGACGCACGCCAAGACGGCAAGTAGATTCCGTGTTTTCATGTAAGATCTCCTGATACCGTATCATCCTAATATAGTAAAAACGAACGGGTTATGCTACCATAACGGCATGATCGGATTTTTCATCAAAAAGGCGTTTTACGACGGATGGGATAACCTGCTCGCGCTCATGAGCGTGAATATCGCCATGCTCGCCGTCGGCTTCGGCGGATTCTTCCTCGCGGGTTTCGCGTCCCCGATCCTGCCCCTGTCGATCGCGATCGCCGTCGCCGCCGTTCTCGCCGAAGGCGTGCTGATCACGGCGTGCTCGGTGACCATGGCGCGCGTCGCCGCGTATAAGCCGTTCTCGTTCAAGGAATACGGAAACGCGGTTAAGTCGACTTGGCTTCACGGTGCGCTTTTCGCCGCGCTTCTCGCCGCCGGCGCCTTCGTCGTCGGCATCGCGATTCCGTACTATCTTTCGCACGGCGGCCCGTTCGGCGTCGCGTGCGCCATGCTCCTTTTCTGGGTCGCCGTCATTTGCGCGCTCGCGCTTCAGTGGTTCCTGCCGATTCGGAGCCAGCTCGAGAAGGGCTTCGCGAAGTCGCTCAAGAAAAGCTTCATCGTGTTTTTCGACAATCCCGGCTTTTCGATTTTTATGTTCTTCTACTCGATCGTGCTCTTGGTCCTGTCACTGCTCGTGGTTATGACCCTTCCGTCGTTCGCGGGGATATCGCTCGCGCAGAACGAGGCCTTCCGCCTTCGCCTCTACAAGTACGACTGGCTCGAGAAGCATCCCGAGCTTGACGGGAAGTTCCCTCGCCCGCGAATTCCCTGGGACGAGCTCATTGCCGAAGATTACGAAACCGTCGGAAACCGGAGCCTCAAGAGCTTTATCTTTCCCTGGATGGACTGATCGGACGCCGGTGCGCTTCTCGCGCATGCGGTGACGCGCAATACCGCCGCGCGATCACTTGCCCGGTATGAACCGGCTTTTTCCCGTGGGTTGCCTCGTGCGCGATCGCTTGGGCGCAGGGGCGAGGCCCGATAGGTCATCCCCGTCGCGCTTATCTCTCCCTCGCTCACTTGACGCGCCGAGATCGCGCTCATCGTCGTCGCGTCGCTTTCCCCGCTGCCTTCGCGGCACGCGTTCCTCCGCGTTCGCGGGGCCCGCTCCCGGCTTATCGAAAGCGCGCGGCGCGGCGTTCGGCTTATCCCTCGATTTTTTCTGAACGAGCCGCAAGAACGCGGTCGGCTCCGGCGACTCGAATCGCCGGGTGTCCCCGGTGAAGGGATGCGTGAAGGCGAGCACGCGCGCGTGGAGCGCGAGCCTCCCGATCGGGCCCGCATCCCCTTTCGCTGCGCCCTCCGCGCCATAAACCTCGTCCCCGACGACGGGGTGCCCGAGGTGCGCCATGTGCACGCGGATCTGGTTCTTGCGCCCGGTCTCGAGCTCGCACTCGACGAGGTCGAACTCCTGCCCGCGCTCGATGACGCGGAAATGCGTGATGGCTTTCTCGGCGTCCTTGAGCGCGGCCCGGTCATCCTCGCGGGGCACGAAGCCCACGTCCTGGCGGTTGTACGCGATCGGCGCGTCGACGGTTCCCGAGTCCGGCAGCGGCTTCGCGCCGCGCGTTCGCGCGCAGACGGCGCGGTACGTCCGCTCGGTCACGATCTCGTGCCAATCGTCCATGATGCGCTTTTTCGCCTCGGCGCTCTTCGCGTACATCATCACGCCCGAGGTGTCGCGGTCGAGGCGGTGAACGACGGCGATCTGGATCTTTCCCCTGCTTTTTTTCATGTCCGAAAGGATGTCCTGCGCGGTCCTTCCCCTATAGCCGGGAAAGCCGACCGAGAGCATGCCCGATGGTTTTTCAATGACTATGATCCAGTCATCCTCGAAGAGAATCTCAAGCGCGTGCGTTTTCTTCATGTCAGCGTTCCTGGTATCGCTCGACGATCTCGGAGAGTATGGGCATGAGCTGCTTCTTTCTCGAGACGACGTCGCGCATGATATAGACAGAGTCTTCCTGCTTCGGAAGCCCGATCGTGTGCTCGAAGCCCTTTTCCCCGGCGATGATGAGGAGGCTCGAGAGCTCGGTGATGTCGGTGACGAGGAGCGCGCTGAAGAGCCTGCCCCCGCGCGCGCGGATCGCGTCGAGCATCGCGACGAACTCGTCCTTGCGCGAAAGGATGCCGTGCGAGTCCTCGACCTCTATCTGGCTTACCGTGAAGGCGAAGCCGCCCTCGTTGTATTCCTTCATGTCCTGGTTGATGAGTTCCTCGGCGCCCCTGCCGGCGATGTTGCTCGCCGCCGCGAGAAGGTCCTTGCCGAGCGAGTCGATTTCGAGGTTCGTGATGTTCGCGAGGTACTCGGCTGCCGCGCGGTCCTGCGCGGTCGTCGTCGCGGACTGGAGCACGAGGGTGTCCGCGAGAATCCCGCAAAGGAGGATCGACGCGATCTCCGCGCGTATCGGGATGCGGTTTTCCTGGTAGAGGTTCGTGATGATGGTGCTCGTGGCGCCGACGGGCTTATTGATGAAGGTTATTGGGTATCGCGTGGAGACGCTCCCGATTCGGTGGTGGTCGATGATCTCGAGGACCTTGTAGTGCTCGCATCCCTCGATCGCCTGCGTCTGCTCGTTGTGGTCGACCATGATGAGCTCGATGTTCGGCTCGCCGAAGAGGTCGCTCTCCGATATCACGCCGACGACGAAGCCCGCGTCGTCGACGACGGGAAGGCTCTTGCCGGGCGCGGTCGCGAGGAGCGGCGCGACCTTGCGGGTCGTGTCGTTGCGGTTGACCGGGCGCACGTCGGTGTTCGACATGCAGGTGACCGGCATCGAGTAGATGATGAGGAGCGCGGTCGAGGCCGTGTCGTACGGGCTCACGAGGATCGAGACGCCCTTGGCAGCCGCCCGCTCGCGGAGCCCCTTGTCGATCATCGTGCCCGAGGTGACGATGAGCGCGCGCACCCCCGACTCGATCGCGTACTTTTGGATGTCGACGCGGTTCCCGGTGATCACGATCGTGTTCTCCGGGATATGCGCGCCGAGGTGCTCGCAGAAGGTCTCGTATTCCGCCGCGCCGATGATGATCGGGCTTTTCCGGATCTCCTTCTCGTTGTGGACGACGAGCGCCTGCGTGTGGAGGACGGACGCGAGGAGCTCGATGCTCGTCTGGATCACCGTCTTCTGCTGCGGGTTTATCATCTTGAGGACCTTCTGCGCGAAGGAACTGTAGTGGAGGAGCGAGTGGTATTTCCCCTCGGCGTCGAGAATCGGCAGGACGCGGATCTCGCTCTTTTCGAGGATATCCATCGCCTCCCATAGGGAGGTTTCCGCCCCGATCGTCCTGATGTTCGGGTTGTAGTGGTACGCGACCTTCGGCACGAGGTCCGGCAGGAATTCGGGAAGCGGGACCTTGAAGCGGTTGAAGATGTACTCGGTTTGCGGGGTCGGCTTTCCCGCGCGCGCGGCCACGCAGTTCTTGGCGCCTTGCGCCTGCTTAAACGCGGTATAGGCCGCGGCGGAGACAACGGAGTCGGTGTCCGGGTTTCGGTGGCCGATGACGTAAATTTTCTTTTCGGTGTTTTCCATAGGGTTATCCGTTAAGTATACACTATTTTCGCCGCTTACGGTATAATCCCAATCCATCATGATATCCCTCGTAGCCTTTCTCGGAAATTACGGCAAACAGTATGCGGGCAACCGGCATAACGTCGCTTGGCAGTTCGCCGACTCGCTTCCTTTCGCGGGAAGCCTTTCCTGGCAAAAGAAATTCAAGGCGCAGTACGCGTCGTCGCAGTTCGACTCGCCCGGCGCCTCGGGGGAACGTTCCCTCGTCCATTTCATCAAGCCCGAAACCTTCATGAACCTCTCGGGCGAGAGCATCGAGGCGGCGTGCGCGTTCTTCAAGCTGAAGCCGGAGAACGTCCTCGTCGTGCACGACGAGCTCGAGCTTCCGCTCGGCGTCGTGAGCCTCAAATGGTCGGGCGGGCTCGGCGGGCACAACGGGCTTCGCTCGACAAAGGCATCGCTCGGCACGCCCGACTTCTGGCGGCTCCGCTTCGGCATCGGCCGCCCCGAGCACCCCGACGTCGCCGCGTACGTTCTTTCGGACTTCTCCTCCGATGAGCGGATTACCCTCGGCCTCGTGTGGCCACAGGCCTCGAGCCTTCTTGACGGGATCATCCGCGAGGGCCCTGAGCCCTTCGTGAAGGAATGGGGAAAGAAGCGGGTCGTCGAGATATGAGCGCGAGCGAAAGCGAAAAGGAGCGAAACATGAGTCAGCATACAACCGATGCCCGCGCGGGCGAGGATACGCGAGCGGTCGAGGAATCCTTCGCGCGCCTCTACGCGACGATCAAGCGCCTCCGCGCGCCCGGCGGTTGCCCGTGGGACATCGAGCAGACGCCGGTATCCCTTCGCGAAACCCTCATTGAGGAATCATACGAGGCCGTCGAGGCGATCACCGAGGCGCACGTCGACGTCGCCCCGTCCGCCGATCCCGCAAAACTCGCCGGCCACGTTCGCGAGGAACTCGGCGACGTGTTCTTGAACGCGACCATGATCGCGTATATGTACGAGCAGACGGGGGACTTCTCCGTCGCCGACTCGCTCGCCGAGGTATCCGACAAGCTCATCCGCCGCCACCCGCATGTCTTCGGCGAGACGGCGGGCTTCGCGGGCCCCAATAGCGCGGGTAGGACCGACACGGCAGAGAAGGTCCTCGCCCAGTGGGACGTCATCAAGCGCGGCGTCGAGGGACGCGCGGCCGACTCGATTCTCGACGAGGTGTCGCGCGGCATGCCCGCCCTCGAGCGCGCGGCTAAACTGCAGAAGAAAGCGGCAAAGGCCGGCTTTGACTGGAATACCCTCGACGACGTATGGCCGAAGGTCGATGAGGAACTCGCCGAGCTTCGCGCGGCGGTAATCGAGGGAAATCCCGGCGCTATGGAAGATGAGCTCGGTGACCTTCTCTTCGCGGTCGTCAACGTCGCGCGCCATCTCAAGGTCGACCCCGGCGTCGCCCTTACCCGCACGAACGCGAAGTTTACCCGGCGCTTCAAGCACGTCGAGCGCTCGATGAAGGCGAGCGGCATCCCCATGGATAAGGCGCATCTCGCCGAGATGGACGGATTTTGGGACGAGGCGAAGCGCGCTGAACGCGATTGAACTTGAGGTTGACGGCGACTGAGCGGCTGTTTCGCGGCGACTGAGCGGCCGCCTGAGGTGAGCCCCTTAGCCGAAAAGCGGTCGAAGCTTCGTCACGACCGCGTCGGTGAGCTTACGCGCGTCATCCTTCGTGATGCGATACGCGCTCGTATCGGCGGCGCGGGGCTTTGGGGTCTGCGGCAGGAGCTCGGTGATGTGGAGATCGATGACCGACACGGGGGGCTTTTTCAGCCGTTTTTCGAGATCATCCTGAAGCTTCAAATTGGGGCCGAGGGCTCCGCCGCTAATCGAGACGAATGCGTAGTTTTCGATAATAGGCTGAAGCTGCTTAAAGCATCCCCGAAACGGCGTTGCTGCCTTGCCTCCCCAGACCGGTCCGACGAAGAGAATCAAGTCGTACGAGGCGGCCTCGGTAAAATGGAACTGAATGGGCGGAACCCGATTAAAGAGTAGGTCCCTGACGGTCTTTCCCATCGAACGCCATTTTACCTCGCTGATTCGAATGTGTTCGGCTTTATAGATGGACGCGAGGTCGTTCGCAAGGGCCTCGTTATTCCCCGTGAGGGAATAGGAAATGATGCCAACTTTCATATTTTAGCGATTCTCCCATTTTTTTATTACGCTTTTATAGTAGATTGGCGGTATTTCCGAGAATCGTCAAGAGAATTAACGTTTTTCCTCTCAGTGTTTACTGAAACATGGGAGTTCTTCCTGAAATTCGTATACAAAAATGCGCTTTTCGGCGTCATTGAGGATGAGGCGGTGAAAGTCTCACATACTTGAATCCCCTTGACTCGTTGTTGCACATTTATTAATCTTGTTAATAGTTAAGTAGCTAAGATATTAAGGGGCGAAAGTGATCGAAAAGAGTGAATTAACGCGCGAACTGATGACCCAATTCAAGCATCTCCATCATCTGTTCCACCAAGACATGCACCTATCGCTCGAAACGAATCTCAACGCGAGCTCGCTTTTCGTGTTGATGAAGCTTCACCGGGCAAAGCGGAACGGGATCGAGAGCTTTCGCGTCACGGCCTTGGCAGACCTATTGGGCGTTTCGGTACCCGCCGTAACCCAGTCCATAACGGCCCTTGAAAAGAGTGGGTTCGTTCGGAGGGATATGGACCCCGGGGATCGGCGCGCGATCCTGGTCTCCCTGACGCCGGAGGGAGAGTCGGTCCTGTTGCCCGCGCTGCGCCGCGTCGAGGATCATTTTTCCGGCCTCATCGGGCACTTGGGCGAAGAGGACGCGGTTCGTTTTTGCGGTTATCTCGCGGAAACCGAGCGTTATTTTACCGAGATGCTCAAGGACGAGGAAACCCGTGACGCGCCGGATGGGGATAAGCCGCGCGAGAGGTAGGCATGATATGAGACAAAAGTCGTTTTCGGCAAATGGTATCGCAGTCGCGTTTCTCCTTGCGTTCATTTCGCTGCGTTCGCTTCCTGCTCGAGCCGAGGACGCGCCGCTTTCGGATGGCGAGGCGCCGCTTTCGGTTGAGGATGCCGTAGCCCGCTCGCTCGCGGCCGACCCGCGCGCGGAAAGCGCCCGACGCGATTGGCTTGCCTCGGCGGCGAAGGCCGAGGAGGCGCGGCTTCGCGAACTTCCGTCCCTCTCGCTCTCGGCGGGATATACCCGGCTCAGCAACGTCGTCTCGGAGATATCGCTCGGGCCGACGACCATGTCGATCGATTCCCTCGATAACATCTTCACGCTCCAGGCGAACGCGCAGTACCCGATCTTTGCCGGCTTCCGGTATGCGGAGTCCGCCCGACTGGCGGGACTGCAGAAACGCTGCAAGGAAATCGCGGAGGAGATGACGCTTCGCGCCATCGCGTTCGAGACCGAGCGCGCGTATTGGGAAGCCGAGCGCGCGGCGAGAAACGAGCGGATGCTCGCGGAGAACCTTGAGCTGACGCGCCGGAACCGCGCTATTACCGAGCGCCAGGCCGCCGAGGGATCGGCGCTCGCCGCCGACCTTCTCGTCGCCGGTATGCGATGCGACCAGGCGGAGATCGACCTCGGAAACGCGACTGCCGCGAAGGAGCGCGCGTTCCTGAACCTCGCGCTTCTCGTCGGCATGGATACCCAGGGCAGCCCTCGATTCGCGCTCTCCTCAGATCCCGCAGTCCCGCCTGTCCCCACGCGATTTGCCGCCCTTACCCCGAAGGACGCCGAGGCGACGCCGGCGAACGATACCGATTCGTCACCCGCGAACGGCCCTGAATCGTCCCCCGCGCTCGACGCGGACGCGCTCATCGCGTACGCGCTTTCCGCCCGGCCCGAGACGCGAGCCGCCGCGGTTTCGGTCGAGGCGTCCCGCGCGGCGAAGAAGGTCGCCGAGGCGCCGCTCTATCCGACCCTCGCGGTTTCCGGAAATTATACCTACGCCGACCCCAACTCGCGCGTCTATTTCCAATCCGATCCCTGGAAGTTCACCGGGACCTGGAGCCTGGGCGTCGCGCTTTCGTGGGACGTCGGCGGGATACCGGCGAACCTCGCGGAGCGCGACGCGCAGCGAGAGTCGGTCGAGAAAAGCGTCGCGGACGGGAAGCGGCAGGAAGAACTCGTCGAGCTTGACGTGCGGAATTGCCTCATCGCGTACGGGCGGACGGAAAGCGATCTCGCGCTCCTTGGGCGCATGGTCGCCCCCGCGCGGGAAAACGAGCGGGTTACCGCCGAGCGCGTCGCGGCGGGAAGCGCGAACGCGGTCGATCTACTCGCCGCCGAGGTCGCGCGCCTCAGGAGCGAGTACGCGGTGACGAATCGCGAGATCGACCGGCGGATCGCCGAGGCGGACCTCGCGCGCGCGTGCGGAATCGCGCCGATCGGGGATATCGCTTCCCGGTCCGGGAGGTAACTGCCGATGCTCAAGCTCTTTAAGATGCTCAAGCCGTACCGAACGCCGATCATCGCCCTCATCGCCGTCGT
Source organism: Treponemataceae bacterium (assembly GCA_035352735.1). GTDB lineage: Bacteria > Spirochaetota > Spirochaetia > Treponematales > Treponemataceae > Teretinema. The sequence continues at coordinate 13,512 of DAOPYF010000031.1, forward strand.
GTTCTGCCAATGCATGTGCGACCTCTACCTTCCGACGCTGATGTCTGATATCGTCAACAAGGGCATCACGCGCTCGGACATCGGCTATATCACCCAGACCGGCTTCAAGATGATGCTCGTCGCGCTTTCGGGAACCGCGTGCGCGGTCATCGCGAGCTATCTTTCCGCGCACGCGGCGATGGGCTTCGGCGAGGACCTCAGGCGCCGCGTCTTCGTCAAGGTATCGGGATTTTCCCTCCGCGAGTTCGACAGAATCGGCACGCCTTCGCTCGTCACGCGGAGCACGAACGACGTCACGCAGGTGCAGAACACCGTCATGATGATCCTCCGCATGGTCGTGAGCGCGCCGGTCACCGCGATCGGCGGCATGATCCTCGCGCTCAGGAAAGACTCCGGCCTCGCGTGGATAATCGTCGCCGTCATCCCGATCATGGGCGTCTTCATCGGAACGGTGGCGAGCCGCGCGTTCCCGCTTTTCCTCGGGATCCAGCGGCGCATCGACCGACTCAACCTCATCCTTCGCGAGAACCTTACCGGCATCCGCGTGATCCGCGCGTTCAACCGGATCGAGCACGAGAAGGCGCGCTTCGACCGAGGCAACGCCGACCTCATGGAGGAGTCGATCAAGGTCAACCGGATGTTCGCGGTCTTGATGCCGGTGATGATGCTGATCATGAACACGACGATGCTCTCGATCCTGTGGTTCGGGAGCGCCCGCGTGAACCGCGGCGTCTCGAACATCGGCGACATGATGGCCTTTCTCCAGTACGCGATGCAGATTCTCATCGCCTTCCTCATGGCGACGATGCTCTTTATCATGGTGCCCCGCGCGGGCGCGTCGGCGGGCCGTATCAACGAGATCCTCGACCTCGAGACCGATCTCTCGGACCCCGCGTCTCCCGTAACGCCCGATCCCTCGACGCGCGGTCGCGTCGAGTTTAGGGACGTCTCGTTCCGCTATCATGGCGCCGAGTCCGACGCGATCCGCGGGATAACGTTTACCGCGAACCCGGGGGAGGTCACGGCGATTATCGGGAGCACGGGATCGGGGAAGTCCACGCTCGTCTCGCTCATCCCGCGCTTTTACGACGTGAACTCAGGCGCCGTCCTCGTCGACGGCGTGGACGTACGGGCGATGACGCAAGCCGACCTCCGCGCGCGGATCGGCTTCGTCCCGCAGAAGGCGCTGCTCTTTTCGGGGACTGTCGCGGAGAACATCCGGTACGGAAAGGATGACGCGACCGACGCGGAGGTCAGGAAAGCCGCGGAGACCGCGCAGGCGCTCGAGTTCGTCGAGGCGATGGAAAGCGGGTTCGACTCGCCGATATCGCAGGGCGGCACGAACGTCTCGGGCGGGCAAAAGCAGCGGCTCTCGATCGCGCGCGCGCTCGTGAAAAGGCCGGGCATCTACGTGTTCGACGACAGCTTTTCCGCGCTCGACTTCAAGACCGACTCGAAGCTCCGCGCGGCGCTTAGGAAGGAAACAGGGGACGCGACGGTAATCATCGTCGGGCAGCGCGTCGCGACGATACTGGACGCGGACCGGATTATCGTGCTCGACGAGGGCTCGGTCGTCGGCATCGGGACTCATCGCGAACTGTACGACTCGTGCGCGGTATACCGCGAGATCGTCTCCTCGCAGCTTTCGGAGGACGAGATAGCATGAGCGACGCGAGAAGCAGGCCCGCGATGGGCCCTCGCCCGATGGGCGGTCCCGGCGGCCGCGGACCGGGCGGCATGGCGATGGGCCCCGGGGGTAAGCCCAAGGACATGAAGAAGACCCTGCGCCGCTTCCTTTCCTACTTCAGGCCGCAGCGGTTTCAGTTCGCGGTCGTGCTAACGCTCGCGATCCTGAGCACGGTATTCGGGATCGTAGGGCCGAAGCTGCAGGGGAAGATCACGACGAAGCTCTTCGACGGCGTGCTCGCGAAGTACGCCGCGTACATGACCCGCTCCCCGATGCCGGCCATAGACTTGCCGTACATCGAGCGGATGGTCGCGCTCGTCGCGGTCCTGTACCTCGTGAGCGCCGCGCTCTCGTACGCCCAGCAGCTCGTGATGTCGAGCGTCGCGCAGCGCATCGTGTACGACATGCGCAAGGACATTAACGAGAAGATACACCGGCTGCCGCTTAAGTACTTCGACGGGCGAACCCATGGCGAGGTGATGAGCCGCGTGACGAACGATATCGACAATATCGCGACGACGCTCCAGCAGAGCCTCACCCAGTTCATCACCTCGTTTTGCACGATCGTGGGCGTCATCGTCATGATGCTCACGATCAGCCCGGCGCTGACGCTCATCAGCATCCTCACGCTGCCGGTCGCGATGCGGATAACGATGCTGATATCGCGAAAGTCCCAAGGGAAGTTCGGCGCGCAGCAGAAGGAACTCGGCGCGCTCAACGGCCATATCGAGGAGATGTACTCGGGCTTCAAGGTCGTTAAGGCGTTCTCCCGCGAGGAAACCTCGGTCGAGACCTTCGACGAGATCAACGTTCGGCTCACCGAGGCCGGGTGGAAGGCGCAGTTCATCTCGGGAATCGTCATGCCGATGATGAGCTTCGTCAACAACCTCGGCTACGTCGCGATCTGCGTCGTCGGCGGCGTGATGACCGCGAACAAGACCATAACCCTCGGCGACATTCAGGCGTTCATCCAATACTCGAGGCAGTTCATGATGCCGATCGGGCAGCTCGCGAACATCGCGAACGTCCTTCAGTCGGCGCTCGCGTCGGCGGAGCGCGTCTTCGAGGTCCTCGACGGCGAGGAGGACGAGCCGGACGCCGCGGACACGCGGAGGCTCGAGGTCGTTTCGGGCGAGGTATCGTTTAAAAGCGTTGTGTTCGGCTACACGGCCGAGAAACGGCTCATGGACGGCATCAGCCTCGAGGTCGGGAAGGGCGAGACCTTCGCGATCGTCGGCCCGACGGGCGCGGGGAAGACGACGCTCGTCAACCTGCTCATGCGCTTTTACGAGATCCAAGGCGGCGCGATCGAAGTCGACGGCGTCGACATCAGGACGATGCCCCGCGGCGCGCTTCGCACGACCTTCGGCATGGTCCTACAGGATACCTGGCTCTTCAACGGGACGATTCGCGAGAACATCGCGTACGGCCGCGAGGGGTCAAGCGACGAGGAGATCTTCGAGGCCGCCCGCGCCGCGCACGCTGACCATTTCATCCGCGCGCTGCCCGCCGGCTACGAGACCATGATCAACGAGGAGGCGTCGAACCTCTCTCAGGGCGAGAAGCAGCTCCTCACGATAGCGCGCGCGATCCTCTCGGATCCGCCGATCATGATCCTCGACGAGGCGACGAGCAGCGTCGATACGCGGACGGAGGCATATATCCAGAATGCCATGCGGACGCTCATGAAGGGACGGACGAACTTCGTCATCGCGCACCGCCTCTCGACGATCCGGGACGCGGACAAGATCCTGGTCATGGACAAGGGCAGCATCGTGGAAATGGGCAATCATCGGGAGCTTCTGGCGAAGAACGGGTTCTACGCCGATCTCTATAACAGCCAGTTCAGCGGTTCGTTTACCGATGGGCAATGACGATAACGGGAGTGTCATGATGGAAAACGGAAAGAAGGAAATCAGGAAGGGACCGAAGGTCGTCGCTCGGGCGATCCTCTCCCTATTTGCCGTTACGGCGCTCGTCGGCGGCTCGTGGTGGCTCGTGGAGTCGCTCGCGTACGTAAGTACCGACGACGCGGCCATCGACGGCCAGCAGATCAAGCTTGGCTCGAAGACGCTCGGGCGCATCGCGAGCGTTGATGCCGTTGAGGGGCAGAAGGTCTCAGCCGGTGACGTGCTCGTGCGTCTCGACGCCGCCGACCTCGAGGCGCAGCGGAAGCAGGCGGAATCGTCGCTCGCGTACGCGCGGCAAAACCTCTCGCTCGCGCGGGTGAGCCTCGACAAGGCGAAGGCGGACGCCGCCAGGTCCGCGCGGCTTTACTCAAGCGGGGCGGCGACGCGCGAGAGCGACGAGCACGCGCAGAGCGCGCTCAAGGCGGCCGAGGCGCAGTTCGCGCTCGCGTCCGCGCAGATCGCGACGAGCGAGGCCCAGCTCGGCGTCATCGCGGCCCAGCTCGCGAATACCGAGATTAAGACCCCGATATCAGGCACCGTCGATCGCGTCTCGCTCGTGGCGGGAGACGTCGCGCAGCCGGGGCAGACGATCGTGTCGGTGAATAACCTCGCGGACGTGTGGGTCATCGCGAATCTTGAGGAGACGAAGATCGGGAGGGTCAGGCAGGGAGCGCGGGTCGCGGTGACGGTCGACGCGTACGGCCGAAAGCCCTTCGAGGGCAAGGTATCGATGATTCGCGCGGGGATCGTTCCCCCTTCGTTCCAGATCGGCGAGTTCACGAAGACGACGCAGCGCGTCCCGGTGAAGATCGCGCTCGAGAACGTGCCCGAAGGCGCGATACTCCTTCCCGGCATGTCGTGCGAGGTAAAGATACGCACCGCGTCCCGGGTTCCGTTCGTCAGGGAGTGACGAATCCTTTCTTCGCCGGCTAGTCTCCCGAGAGCGCCATGCGCGCGTAGCCTTCCGCCGGGAGTTCTTTTCGCGCGCACGCCGAGCCGAGCCATGCCCGCGACTCGTCTGAGTACCCGCGCGCGTCAAGCGATCTCCCGACGGCTTTCCAAAGCCGCTTTCTGCCGATCGCGCGCTTTCCCCGGTTGACCAAGAGTAGGATCGCGTCCTTCCCGTCGGTTACCGCGACGCCGAAGAGGTCAGGCTCCCGCGCGTCCGCGATCCAGATCCGCTTGCCTCCGTTGATGAGCGCGGCGTGCCGCCTCCTGAAGCGCACGGTCTCGCGGATGAACGCGTATTGCTCGGCGCGCCTTTCGGCGCCCTCATTCGCCTCCACCATGCCGCTTTTCGCCGCAACGTCGTCCCACGGCATGCACCGCCTGCAATCGGGGTCGCGCCCGCCTTCGACGGCGAACTCGCTTCCATAATAAAAGCACGGTGCCCCGGGGAGCAAAGAGAGGATGAGCCACGCCTCGCGCGCGAGCGGGAGGCTTCCGCCGAGTCGCGTGATGAGCCGCTCGGTGTCGTGCGAGTCGAGAAGGTTGAACCCCGCGCGGATTACCGGCTCGGGGTACGCCGCCTCGAGTGCGGACACGCGGCGCGCGAGCGCGACGCCGTCGGGTATCTCGGAGGCGCTCGAGAGAAAGTTCGCGATCGCCTGCCCGAAGTGGTAGTTCATCACCGCGTCGTGCTCGTCGCCTTTCAGCCAGTCGATCGCGTGATGCCAAATCTCCCCGACAATGAACGCGTCGCCCTTAGCCCGCTTTACCCGCCGCCTGAATTCCCGCCAGAAGGGGTGATCGATCTCGTTCGCGACGTCGAGCCGCCATCCGTCGATGCCGAATCGCTCGACGTAATGGACGGCCGTCGAGATGAGGTATTCGGCAACCTCGGGATTCGCGGCGTTGAGCTTCGGCATCCCGGTCGTGAACGCGAAGGTATGGAAGCCCGCGCCGTGCGAGTCGCCCGAGTCTTTGCCTTCCGGGAAAAGCGGGAATCGGTCGATCGCGAACCATGAGCGGTAGCGGGACGCCTCGCCTTTTTCGAGTACGTCCTTCCAGGGCGCGAAGCCGGTTCCCGAATGGTTGAAGACGGCGTCGAGGATAATCCTGATCCCGCGCGCGTGGCATTCCCGCACGAGCTTTTCAAGGTCGCCCTCGGTCCCGAACGCGGGATCGATGGCGAGGTAATCGGTCGTGTCGTACTTATGCGCCGAGGGCGACGCGAAAATCGGCGTGAGGTAGATCCCGTTGAAGCCGAGGTCGGCGATGTGGTCGAGCTTTTCGATGATCCCCGCGAGGTCGCCGCCGTAGAATTCCTCGTTGGTCACCGCTCCCGTTTGCCACGCGCGGGCGCCGCTCGGCGAGCGGGAAGGGTCGCCGTTTCGGAAGCGCTCGGGGAAGATCTGGTACCAGACCGTGTCACGCACCCAATCGGGCGCGCGGAAGATCGCCTCGTCGTGGATATAGGGATAGATGAAGGCGTTCCAGAAGTTATGGCGGTCCGCCGGCGAGACGAGTCCCTTTTCCCCGTACTCACGCGTTTCCCTGCCCCGATGGACGAGAAACCAGTACTTGAGCCGCCGGTAGGGGGCATCGGCATCGGCTTCCCAAAAGTCGTGGACGCCGTCGGTTCCCGTTTTTATCATCGGGATGAGCTTACTGTCCCAAACCCGCCCTGGCCCCTCGCCGGTGAGTTCGTAGGGATCTGCCGCGACGAGCTCGACCCGGTCGATGTCGTTCGCCGCAGTCCAGAGCCTGATGGTCAGCATTGTACCGCTCGTGGGGTAGCACCACGTGCCCCCGCAGCTATGAAAGATTCCCGCTTGATTCATGATCGTGTTCCTTCGGTTCGCGGCGCAGTATACCCCTGTTTTCTCGGGAGGTAAACCGTTTTAGTTGTAAAATCCGAGAAAGCTGCTATCCTAGAGGCTCTATGAGAATCCGCGCGTATCCCGGAGAAAATCGACGTTTTCTTTGGTCAAACCAGGACTCAGGCTCGCTTGCCCTTTCCGCCTTAGGAAACAGGACTGATAACCCGCGCGCGTGCCCGGCTTTGTTTTCCCTCGAAGGGAAGCGAGTTCTCGAGGATTGCTTCGTCGCGGTTTCTGAAGGCTCCGATTTTTTCGCGGGCAATGCCCAGGCGATCGATTTCGCGCCCGAAGGCGCGTACCTCGCTTTTACTAAGGAAGGGGACGGTCACCGCGCGCTTTCGCTATCGGTTTCCGCCTTGCTCCATGAGCGCGCGGTATTCCTCGCGCTTTCGGGAAGCAGCGCGGGAGAAGGGATCGGCCTCGTCTTTCCGCCAATGGTTTCCCCGCTTTCTTGGTCGCGCCATGAGGATTCCGGGATCACCGTCTTTTCCGACGCGCGAGGCTTCGCCCTTGCCTCGGCCGATCCCTTCGACCTTGCGGAAGGCGAAGGCGATGCCGTTCGCTGCGTTCCTCGGGTATCGGCCTCAGGCGCCTCGCGCGCGCTCGGCGCGGGATTTTCTCTTTATTGCGTCTTCTCCGCCGCAGAGCCTGGTTCCTCGCGCACTCCCGGCGAGGCCGCTGCTGCGGACGCGATTCGCCTCGCATCCTCGCGCGCAATCGAGGCCCATCGAAAGGAAATAGCATCCTTCCTTGCCGCATGCCCGCTTTCCTTCGGTTCCGCGGAACTCGATGACGCCATCACGTGGGCGCGATTCACCGCGTGGATGAGCCTCGCGCAAACCCACGCGGGTGAGGACTCACCGCCGCCGACCGTCCGCGAGCGTCTGCTCGCGCTTGTATCTTTTTCGATTCCCTGCGGTCTTTTCGCCGAGGCACGCGCCGAGCTTGCCGCGCTTTCGGGTCTCATCGAGCGAGATCAAACGAATCCCTCATTCGGCCTTTTCCGCGAGGACGCGCGCGATCGAGTGGCCGACTCCCCAAGCCTTTACGCCGTCGCGGTATGGGAATACCTTGAGGCCTCGGGAGACCGATCGATTCTCGACGGCACCGAGGATTCATCCGATACCGTCGGGGCGATCAGCCCGATCGCAGCGCTCGATATCGCGCTTGACGCCGCGCTCGAGCGTCGCTGCGACGCGCGCGGGTTTCTCCTCCATGGCCCCCACGAAACCCGGATGTCGGGAGGTCTCACCGCCCGGGGCGACCGCGCCGTCGAGGTCGAGTCGCTGTGGTTTTTCGCGCTTTCCCTCGGTTCGCGGATGGCGAGCCTCCGCGGAGACGAGACCCGCGCAGCCCGGCTTGGTTCGGCGGCCGAGCGGCTTCGCGCGGCGTTCGTCGCGCAATTTTGGGATGACTCCGCGCATGCGCTCGCCGATCGCGTACCTTCAGGCCCTCGGGGAGAATCCCTCCCCGACTATCGGGTGAGGCCGAACCAACTCGCCGCGCTCGCCTTTTCGGGACTTCTATCCCCTCGGGATGGCGCGGACATCCCCCGTCTTGTCATTCGTTCCCTCGCGCGCGAGCTCGCCTCTCCATTCGGCTTGTATTCGCTGTGTCCCGACGATCCCCGATTCCATCCGCGCCATGAGGAGCCTGGTTTCTACGGATCAGACGCCGCGCGGCATAACGGCTCGATCGATGCGCGCCTGACGCCCGTCTTCCTCGCCGCGCTCGGCGCGTATGGGGACGGACTCGAGGACAAGCGGCTTCGCGACGCCCTTCTTTTCGATACCGCCCGAATGCTCCTCGCGTCCCCGTTCCCCGGCTCGCTGCCTCGGTTTATCGACGCGAGCCCGGACGCCTCGGGTGAGCCTGTCATGCGCGGATCGGCGCCCGACGTTCCTGCTACCGCGGGTCTTTTCGTCTCCGCCCTTCGCGCCGTGCTCGGTTTCCGGCCCCGGCTTTCCGAGAATGTCCTCGATCTTTTCCCGAACCTGCCGGAGGGTCTCGACTCAGCGGACGCGTCCCTTCCGTTCGGACCGGGCTGGAGGCTTGATCTCAGCGTTGCGCGGATCGGGAAAGAAAAAGGAAACTCCGGTTTGACTTCGAGCGAGATTGACTTACGCACTCCGTGCGAATGCTACCGCGCTGAGATTACCTGGCGCATCGGCGAGGGGAGCGCGGCGCATGGCGGTACGCTTCATAGCGCGCGCTGCCTTACGCCTTCTGCGCTCTCGATCAACGGCGTTTCCCTCGTTCCCAACGAGTCAATCGCCATTCTCATCGAGTCTCCGCGCGCGGGGAATACGCAGGATGTTGCGAACACGCTTGGCGCGGGGAATCGACAGAATGCTGCGAACACCCCGAGCGCGACGAAC
>DAOPYF010000032.1:0-22212 GCA_035352735.1 Treponemataceae bacterium
TCCGCGGGAATGATTTCCGCGGGTGAGCCTTTCTTTATGTGTGCGGCGCTTCGCGTGCGTTCGATATGCGCCGCCGCGGGCTTAGAAAAGCGAAAGGAAATACTCGTGCACGCGCGCGTCGCCGGGGTTAAGCTCGGGATGGAAGGTGAGCCCGAGTATCCGCTCGAATTGCACCATGACAGGATATGGGTTTCCGAGACGGTCCCTTGCGCGCGCGAGGGTCGCCACGCCCTTGCCTATCTGGGTGATCTTCGGCGCGCGGATGAAGGTCGCCTGAAAGGGTTTGTCATTTGCTTCGTGCCCAGAGGAAGCGGACCGCGCGCGGTGAAGCTCGAGCGATATCGGCTCGATAAAGGACTCGGTTTGCCTGCCGTACGCGTTTCGCGCGACCGTGACGGGAAGGGCGCCGAGCGGCACGACGCGTTCGTCGCCTGAGTCCTCGGCGAGCATGATGAGCCCCGCGCAGGTCCCCATGACGGGCTTCGATCGGGCGAAATTTTTTAGCGCGAGGAAGAGCGGTCCCGGTTCCCAGGGCTTCCCGAACGAAGGGCCGGTACCTGGCTTCATTAACAGCCTCGTGAGGACGGTCGACTCGCCGCCGGGAAGGATGAGTCCCTCGCAGGAAGCGAGTTCTTCCTCGGTCCTGATCTCGCTGACGGCGCACCCGAGGGACGCGAGTACCGCCGCATGGCTCGCGAACCCGCCCTGGAGGGCGAGAACGCCGACTTTCGTATTCATCTTACGTTAGCTCCTAAATTGCGCTCGTCGCCCGATGCCTGGAGTTTACGCGGCGTTACGCCGCGTAAACTCCAAGTGATCGGAAACCGCGTTAGCGGATTCCGATCACCACCCTCTGCACGCGAGCTTCTCGCTCTCGTCGAGCTTGTTGATGTCGATACCGTCCATCGCCTGGCCGAGGCCGGTCGAGACCTCAAGGAGGACGGCGGGATCTTGATAATGGGTCACCGCGCGGACGATCGCCTTCGCGCGCTGCTCGGGGTCCTTCGACTTGAAGATGCCCGAGCCGACGAACACGGTCTCGGCGCCGAGGTACATCATGAGCGCCGCGTCCGCGGGGGTCGCCACTCCGCCGGCTGCAAAGTTCGGGACGGGGAGCTTTCCGAGGCGCCTCGTCTCAAGCACGAGCTCGTACGGTGCCTGAAGCTCCTTCGCCGCGGTCATGAGCTCGGCCTCGTCCATGCCCGAGATCCGGCGGATGTCCGCCATGAGCTGCCGCATGTGGCGCACCGCCTCGACGACGTTGCCGGTGCCGGCCTCGCCCTTCGTGCGGATCATCGCGGCGCCCTCGCCGATGCGGCGAAGCGCCTCGCCGAGGTTGCGGCAGCCGCAGACGAACGGAACCTTGAAGGAGTGCTTGTTGATGTGGAACTCCTCGTCGGCCGGGGTGAGTACCTCGCTTTCGTCGATGAAGTCCACGCTCATCGCCTGGAGGATCTGCGCCTCGACGAAGTGCCCGATGCGGCATTTCGCCATGACCGGGATCGATACCGCCTTTTGGATGTCGGCGATCATCTTCGGGTCGCTCATGCGCGAGACGCCGCCTTCCTTGCGGATGTCGCTGGGGATGCGCTCGAGCGCCATGACGGCCGCGGCCCCCGACTGCTCGGCGATCTTCGCCTGTTCGACGTTGGTGACGTCCATGATGACGCCGCCCTTGAGCATCTCGGCGAGCCCGACCTTTACCGCAAACGTTTCTTTCTGATCCATAGTCAACTCCTTCATTGTCCGTTCGTTCTTCAGTTAATTAAAAGTCGCCAAGCCCGGCAAAGCCAGAGTCGCCGGGCGTTTCCGAAAGGAATTCTCGCGTCGCCTCGGCGAGCCGCTTGATTCCCTCGGCGATATCCTCCGGCCCGAGCGAGCCGTAGCAAAGCCTAAAGGAATTCATGAAGCGGTTGTTGATGTCCTGGAGCGGCCCCGGGAGGAAGGCCGCGCCCTTTTCAACCGCGCGGAGAAAAAGCTCGACGCTCGAGTAGCCTTGGGGGAGCGTGACCCAGAGCTGGAACCCTCCCTCGGGGCGGGTCCAGGAGACGCCCTTGGGCATGTGCCGCTCGAGCGCGTCGAGCGTCGCGTCGCGGAGGGCGCGATAGTGCGCGCGGATTCGATCGCGGTGGGCGCGGTAGCCGTCGTCGTCCTCGAGGAATGCCTGCGCGATTCCCTGCATGAGCGGCGGGCAGCCGAGGTCCATGAGCTTCTTTATTTGCGCGAGGTTTCTCGCCCGTTCCTCCGAGGTAACGAGCCAGCCGACGCGGAGCCCGCTGATGAAGGATTTCGAGAGCGAGCCGATGACGACCGCGCGGTCGGGACCGGGATCCTTGAGGAACGACGGGGGAATGGGCGCGCAGCCGCTTCCGGTCAGGTGAAGGTCGCGGAATACCTCGTCGGAAAGGATGATCGCCCCGCTCCGGGTAGCCCAGTCGATCGCCGCTTGGCGCTTCTCGTCCGAGAGGTCGGTTCCCATCGGGTTGTGGAGCACGGGACAAAGATAGAAAAGCGCGTCGCGCCAGTCGCCGCCCGAGGGGAAACGTGAAATATCCGGGCCGTCGACCGTACGCTGGACGGTGTCGATCTTGAGGCCGAACGCGCCGAAGGCGTTGCTGACCCCGGTGTAGCACGGCGTCTCGCACAGGACCCTGCGGCCGTTTTCCGCGGCCTGCTGCGCGAGGAGGGCGATCGCCTGCTGCGAGCCGCTCGTGACGAGAATCTGGTCGGGGGAAACGGCGAGTCCCTGCTCGGCGTAAAGTGCGGCTATCGCCGTCCTGAGGGGGAGGAGTCCCCGAGGGTCGCCATAGTCGTGGAAAAGCTCCTCGCCGCCCGAGAGGGCCTTTTGCGCGAGGCGGGTGAGAATGCCCTTTTCGATCATGTCCGGCGCGCCGATCCCGCGGGTAAAGGCGATGACCCCCGGCCGCTGCGCGAGGCCCATCATCTCGTTGAGGCTCCGGGTCACGCTCTGCCTGAGCAGTCGCGCCGCCCTGAGCGACGCCTCTTCGCGCCTGCGGTTCGCGTCCTCCCCCGATGGGATCGCGCGCGGTGTGTCGGAGCCGCCCTGTTTTTTTGCGTCGGGGGCATCCGTACTTCCCGCGACGAAGGTTCCCCGCCCGACATGCGAGAAGATGAGTCCCTCGTCGGTGAGGTCCTGGAGCGCCCGGCGGATCGTCGCGGCGGTAACCCCTTTTTCGGCTGCAAGGGCGGTAACGGGGGGAAGCCGTTCGCCGGGGGCGAGCTTCCCCGAGACGATTGATCGCCTCAGGTCTTCGCGGATTTGAATATAGAGCGGTGTCGTGCTCGTCTTATCAATATTCATAGGTATTAATACTGTATTAATACATATTCAGCGCAAAGGTCAAGGGAATGAATGCTTTTTCGCGAGGGTCATGGTACACTCTTTCACAAGGAGCTTTTATGAGAAAAGTATCGTTTCGCCTACCGCTTTTTGCCCTCATCGCATTCTTCCTTACCTTTTCGGTTCCCGTTTTCGCGGCTACCGGGGCTTCCTCCGATGACGGCTATTCCGAAGATACTTCGGACTCGTACTCGGACGACGAGTATTCGGAAGACGATTCCGACGACGGGTATTACGATTATGACGCTTCGGACGAAGAGAATGATGCGGACGAGGATTATTCCGACGAGGATCCCGTCTTTGAGCTCATTCGGAGCGGCACCCTCGACGAGATAAAGGGCGGCCTTGCCGAGAAAAAAGACGAGGACGGCAACACCCTCTTGATGGTCGCCTGCATGGCCGGCCGCGACAAGGATATCGTCGGCTATCTCCTAAACGCCGGTTCCCCGGTAGAGGCGCGGAATATCTCGGGGGAAACCGCGCTGATGCTCGCGGCAGAGTATGCGCCGAGCCTCGATGTCGTCGAGTTTCTCGTCAAGCAGGGCGCGAAGGTGAACGCCGTCAACGACGACGGGATGACGCCCCTAATGTACGCGGTCAAGAACGAATCGATGGATATCGCGAAATGGCTCATTAAAAACGGCGCCGACGTGAAGGCGCGCGACGAGGAGCGGAACTCCGTTCTCTGCCATGCCTGCGAGAACCCCCACGTCACGGCGGAGTTTATCGCCGCGCTCCTCAAGGCGGGACTCGACGTGAATGAGGCGAATACGAGCGGGCGCACGCCGTTCCTGGCGGCCGCGAGCGCGATACCCTCGACCGCGATCATCGAGACGCTTATCAAGGCCGGGGGAAAGGTTAACGGGTCCGACGAATACGGGACGACGCCGCTTATGTGCGCGTGCTCGGACAACTCGGAGCCTGCGGTCGTCGAGCAGCTCATCAAGGCGGGTGCCGTGGTCAACGCCGCGGACGACTCGAACTATACCCCGCTTCTCTATTCCATCTATAACGCGAACGCGTCCTCTGTCGCGCCGATCCTTCTCAAGGCTGGCGCGAAGGCGCGAGTGACCGGCAACGACGGGACCAATCCCCTCATCATGGCGGCATGGTACGGGCGGATGGATCTCCTCAAGCCCTTCCTCGACGCAGGGGTTCCCGTCAACGCGATCGACGATGAGGGAAAGACCGCGCTGATGTACGCTTGCGAGGAGACTGACGTGCCCGATCCGATCGAGCTTCTCCTCAAGGCGGGCGCCGATACCTCGCTCGTCGATGAGAACGGAAAGACCGCGTACGATTACGCGAACGACAACTCGGTCATTTGCGATAACGAGGATCTGCTCGCGCGGGTCAAGGGACCGCTGAAGGCGATGTGAGGATCTACCGGCACGGTTTGGCAACCGCCTGAATCGACGGCGGTTGCCATCTCGGCCGGATCTGCTTTATAGTGGGACTCATGCATTCGACGATCGAACCTAAATGCCATTTTTGCGCCTCCTGCGATGGGCACGGCTGCGTATCCGAGCTCCCGGGCATGGGAGGCGTGTACGCCAACGAAAACTTCATCCGCAATTGCGCCGAATGGGACCGGTTTGACGCGGTCGAGGGATCGCTTCCCGCGATTAGGCTCGCGCCGATCACCGGCGCCTCACAGAATGTCGGGTATGCCGAGGAAGGGCCGTTTTACGGCGAGATCGTCGGCGCGTGCGTCCGCGCGGGCGTTCGACTTTCGATCGGCGACGGGTATCCGGATGAGAAGATCCGCTTCGGGATCGCGGCGCTTAAGGATGCGGGCGCCAAGGGCGCGGTGTTCATCAAGCCGTACGCGAACGAGCGGATAGCCGAGCGAATGGAATGGGCGCATGGGGTCGCCGAGATTCTCGGCGTCGATATCGACTCCTACGCGATCGTGACGATGCGGAATCTCGTGAACCTCGAGAAAAAAGACGCCGCGAGCCTCCTTGCGCTCAAGGCGAAAGCCGCCTCGTTCGGCGTCCCGTTCGCGATCAAGGGCGTTTTCAGGCCCGAGGACGTCGCGCTCGTCGAGGCCGTGAGGCCCGACGTTACGGTAATCTCGAATCACGGGGGACGGGTCGAGACCGCGCGGGGCAGCACCGCCGAATTCATCGCGCGGCACGGCGCCGCGCTCAAGGCCGCGTCGGGCGCCCTGTGGGTCGACGGCGGCATACGCAAGCGGCGGGATCTCCTCGTCGCTTCGTCCTTCGGCGCCGCCGAGGTCATGATCGGGAGGCCCTTTATCACCGCGCTTCTCGCGGGCGGGCCCGAGGGGATCAAGAGTCGCCTGGAAGGGCTCCTCGGCTAAGGGTTATTTTATCGTAATGCCGCCGAGGCTCACCGTTCCGTTGATGATGACCTTCGGGGACTGAGGATCGCGCGACGAGGGATACTTGACGTCGCACCCGCCGATGACCGGGGTGACGTGCGAGATCACCGTGACGTTTTCGGGTAGCACGAGCTCGATGCCGCCGATGAGGACGCTCGCCGATATGACGACGTCGCCCGTGAGCCTGACGCTCGTGAGGTTCACCGAGCAGGAGCCGCAAAAGACGCTGTAGGCGCCGCCGGTAAACTCCTCGCTTCCGTAGCTGATGTTCTGCTCGCCGAAGACGACGGACGCGCTTTTCTTTTCGGGGCCCGCGCTTTCGCGGTGGGTCGTTCCTTGCCAACCTTCCGTTCCGCGCGTTTCCTCCCCGCTTCCGGCGGGACCGGAATCGCCGCCTTTGCAGCGATTACCCGCCCTGTCTTTTTTCCCCCAGCCATGTCCGCTACCGCCGACGAGGAGCTGAAACCCGACGACGAGGAGTATCGCGGGGAGTATCAGCCTCCAGCTTAAGTTCCGGGGCAGGATGCCCTGTCGGTCGAGGAGAAGGACGACGCCGACGGCGAGCATGATGAGGTTCCCGAGGTTAACCCCGCCGTTCACGATCGAGATGAGCGCGGGCACGATGATGAACACCGTCCACCAGCCCGCGAAGTCGAGCCTGAGGTCAAAGTATCCAAGCATGCTTCCGCCTATCGCGACGCCCGCGATGAGGAAAAGAGCGCCGACTAGTATCGTCGCTAAGTCTCGTTTCATGTAATTCGCTCCTTAAAGTATGAATCGGTTGACCTGCACGGAAACGTTCCGGAAGGCCTCGCTGTTGTTTTTCTTGAGCTCGCTGACCTCGTCGAAGGTGGAGTTCATCCCGACGGTGTCGACTTGGATCGCGTCCATCTCCGCCTTGACGCGGTCCGAGCAGGCGACGAGCTCGGCGATCGCCGCGTTGAGCTGCTTCGCGTCGAGGGTGAGGGATCCCGCGGCGCGGTTGACCGACTCCGTCGTCTGCTGCATCTCGTGCAGGGTGCGCGCGACTTGGTCGGATCCCGCCTTCTGCTCGCGCATCGCGTTCGCGTTCTCGACCTCCATCCCCGTCACCTCCGTGATGAGCGCGAGAACCTCGTCGAAGCCCGAGGACGCCGCGCTCGAGGATGAGACCGCGTTGGCGATCGCCGCGCTGACCTCCTTGAGGTGCCCGTTGACGATCGAGGATTGGCGAGCGCTCTTCTCGGCGAGGGACCTGATCTCGTCGGCGACGACCGCGAAGCCCGCTCCTGCCTCGCCCGCGTGCGCGGCCTCGATGGCAGCGTTCATCGCGAGGAGGTTCGTCTGCGCAGCGATCGACGCGATCATCTTGTTCGCCTCGAGGAGGAGCGCCGATGATTCCATCACCTTGCCGATGAGGGAGTTCGAGTCCGTGATCTTCTCCTTGCCGCGGTTCGCCGAGGCGAGGAGGTTCGTGCAGGTCTTGCTCGCGCGCTCGACGTTCGCGGTGACGGCCGCGATGTTCGCGATCATCTGCTCGATGCCCGCGCTCGAGTCGCTGACGCTCGTCGTCTGCTGGGTGACGGCCGCGTGGAGCTCCTGGACCCTGGCCGCGATCTTCGCGACCGCGTCCGACGACTCGGCCGTCGCGGTTATCTGCGCGTCGATACCCTCGTTCGATTTCTTGACGGACTCGGTGATCTCGGCGAGCCTTTCCTCCGCCTCGAACATGCTCGCGGAAAGGCCCGACTCGTTGTCGGTGAGCGCGGCGCAGCCCTTTTGAATCTCGATGACCATCTCTCGGAGCGTCTCAAGATACGCGTTGAGGCTTTCGGTGATGTGGCCCGTCTCGTCGAAGTTGAGGATCGCGACCTTTTTGTTGAGGTCTGCGGACTCGCCCGAGGCGAGCCGCGCGATCTGCTTGTCGAGAAGCTTGAACTGGATGATGTCCTGCCGCTTCGAGAGGTACGAGAGGTAGTAGATGACGGCGAGGAGGAGAAGCCCGGCGAAAAAGTTCGACGCGATGGGCGAGGAGGGGCCCTTCAGGTCCGCCGCGCGCACGAGGAAGAACCACGAGATGAAGGCCATGTGCGTGATGATCACGAGGCCCGACACGATCGGGATGAACACCGCCTTGATCTCGATGAAATGGTCCGTCTCGTTTTTATTGAAATGCGTGATATCGAGCAGTTGCTTCGCTTCCTTGAGGTAGGAGTCGATGATGAAGGCGTTGATAAGCGACCCAATGAGCGAGACCGAGAGCTTGAGGACAAGAACCCAGTAGAGCGGGAGGCCCGAGGGCATTCGGTAGCCGCTCAAGTACCAGAAAAGGAAAACCGCGAGGACCCAAATAACGGTGTTGAATATGACGATTACCCAGGGAAGCCCGACGGCGACGAGCCTGGCGCGCGAGACGGTCTTCTCGTCCCGATTATCGGGCGCGGCGTCGAGGCATTTCCAGAGGGGGGCGAGGTATATTCTAATGAGGGGAATCGACGCGCAGCACATGAGTACGACGAATATCGTGAGCTTTGGGTTAAAGATCCCGAGGAGGCGGCCCGCGATATCGAGGTTCTTGGTTGGGTTGAAAAGCTGGGAAAAAAACTCGCTGATGGCGAGCGTTCCGAGTTGCACGTAAAAATAGGACGCGATGGACAGGCGGTTGATTCGTTTTGCTAATGGAGAAAGTTTCATGATAACTCCTGGTTCCCTAATGCTTTATTGTATGCCCGTTTATGCCATTCTTCAACGATTTCATCGACGCCGGTTATGTGAGTGTCTTGAGGGCTGACAGCATGCGCATCGGGTTCGCCCGGGCGCGGTTTTCGAGTCGGATGAAATCGCGCTCGGTTTCGGTCGCGGCGCCCGATAGTATGAGCCCATGCGCGTCCCTGCGGTACCAGAGGTAGTGGAACTCGGGATCGTGGATGAGCCGCCTGTGGACGAGGGCATCGGTCAATTCCGCGGCGAGGGTTATGTGGTTCGCGGATCCTTTTTTGTAGAAGACGTCCGAGCCGCAAAAGCAGATGACGACCCGCGCGAAGCCGTCCTTGATCGCGTCATCGTTGCGAAAGCCCTTGACGGTGAGGCGTTGGAGCCCGAGGGAAAGGTCATATCCGAGAAGCCTGAGGGATTTTCGGAGCGTGACGATCTCGCTGCGGAGGGTGATGAGCTCGGTATCCCCGAGGCGCTGTTTTTGGATACGGCTTCGCCATGCCTTGAATTGGGCCTCATAGGCCGGGAATTCCGGCGTATTGGAAAGGAAAGCCTCCGTTTCGGAAAGAAGCTTCCATTCGCTCGCGAATCGGTCGGTGAACGCGGCTTTCAGCGATGTCTTTGCTTTTGGTGCCATACCGATATAGAGTATACTCGGTATACGGTGAAAATACTCATTGTTTCGGACATTCACGCGAATCTCGACGCCTTCCAGGCGGTGCTCGCCCAAGAGCGGGGGGCCTATGAGGGGTTTCTCTGCCTCGGCGACACGACCGGCTACGGCTGCGATCCGGCCGAGTGCGTCGCACTCGTGCGCGGCGCCGCGCGCGAGGCCGCATTGAGCCTTGTCCTTACGGGTAACCACGACGCGGTGCTCTCGGGTCGCGTGGACTCGTCCTGGTTTAACGCCTCCGCGCTGCGGTCGGTCGGTTTCACCCGCATGCGGCTTGGCTCGGAGGCCTTAGACTGGCTTGCCGCGCTTCCGGCCTCCGGGGATGTCCTCATACCCTCCGGAAATGGCAAGGGCGAGCCTATCCTCGCGGCGATCGCCGCGCACGGTTCGGCGGACGAGCCCCTGACGGGATACCTTTGGGGCGGCGAGGAAACGGTCGAGACGTACGCCGCGATGGCATCGCGCGCCGTTCCCCTGTGCCTCGTCGGGCACACGCACGTAGCCTCGGTTTTCTCGTATGGTGGGTATGGGGCCGTTTCCCCTCGGGGCGTTCTTTCGGTTGGGGGGTCGCCGGTGATCGCGAATCCCGGGAGCGTCGGCTTCCCGCGGGAGTTCGGGCTTTTCGCGGACGTTATCGACGAAAGCGGCGGTTCATCCCCGGAGATCCCCGAACCCGAGCCGCTCTCGATCGAGCGGTATCCCGCCTATTACGCCCTCTGGGACACGGAAGCGCGCGCGGTCTCGTTCCGCGACGCCCGGTATGACCGGGGTCCCTTCGATCGGCGGCTCGCCGCCGCGGGGCTGTAGCGGAACGCCGCGTTCAGCGCAGACGCCGCGCGTCGCCTCATTCCGCGCGCTGAAGCCTTGCCCGGCGCGCTTAGCCGAGCGTGGCGCTCTAGCCGAGCGCGGCGAGGTACTCCCAGCGCTCGTAGCGGGACTCGAGGGTCTCCGAAACCGTCTTGAACTCCTCGCCGATCGCGCGGAGTTTTACGTGATCGGTCTCGCCGCCTGAAAGAAGGGCCTCAAGCTCGCCCTTTCTCGTCTCGAGCGCCTCGATCTCGGCCTCGATCCCCTCGTATTCCCGCTGTTCCTTAAACGAGCGCTTCTTCGGTTTTGCGTCTGCCCGCGCGGCTTTATCCCCGCCCGCTCCCCCCGCGCCCTGACGCGCGACCTGCGCGGCCTTATCCCGCGCCTCGCGCGCGCGCGCCTCGTCGGCGCGAGACTCTTCCTCGCGGTAGGCGAGGTATTCCGAGCAACTTCCGACGAAGCCCGAGACGCTCCCGTCCTTCTCGAGGATAAGCAGGGTGTCGGCGACCCGGTCCATGAAGTAGCGGTCGTGCGAGACGACGAGGAGGCAGCCTCCGTAGCCGGTGAGGAAGTTCTCGAGGACGCTCATCGTGTAGATGTCGAAGTCGTTCGTCGGCTCGTCGAGGACGATGAAGTTCGGGTTCGCCATGAGGAGGCGCACGAGGTACACGCGCTTGCGCTCGCCTCCGGAGAGGGCGGCGACGGGCGAGTGCTGGATCTTCCCCGAGAAGCCGAAGCGCTCGAGGAAGAGGGACGCGGAGAGTTCCTTCCCGTTCGCGAGCGCGATCGTGTCGGCGACCTCGCTGATGTACTCGAGCACGGTGAGCGGGCTTTCGCCGATCTCGGGGTTTTGCCGATAGTAGCCGATCACGGTGTTCTCGCCGCGCGTGATCGTCCCCGAGTCGGGTTCGATCGAGCCGGTGAGGAGATTGAGGAGCGTCGTCTTTCCCGCGCCGTTGTCGCCGAATACCCCGATCTTCTCGCCCTTCTTGAAGGCGTAGGAAAAGCCCGAGATGACCGTCCGCCGCTTGGTCCCGTCGCCCCGTTCCGGGTAGCTTTTCGCGAGATTCTCCGCCTCGAGGATCTTCCCGCCGAGGCGGCGTCCCGTCACCTCGAACTCGAAGCCCTTGCGCTCGGCGAGCTTTTCGCGGTTCATCATCCGGTGGATCGAGTCGATGCGCGCCTTCGCCTTCGTGCCGCGCGCCTGGGGCCCGCGGAGGAGCCACTCGCGCTCCGTGCGGAGAACGCTCTCGATCCGCGCGTCCGTGTTCGCCGCGATCTCCTCGGCGATCGCCTTCTTCTCGAGGTAGCGCGAGAAGTTTCCCTCGTAGAGGGTGATCGCGCGGCCATCGAGCTCGTAGATCGAGGTGCACACCGCGTCGAGGAAGTAGCGGTCATGGGTGACCATGAGCACGCTCCTGTCAGTCTCCTTGAGGTATCCCTCGAGCCATGCGATCGTGGCGATGTCGAGGTGGTTCGTCGGCTCGTCGAGGAGGAGAATCCTCGTGTCCTCGACGAGAACCTGGGCGAGCGCGACCTTCTTGAGCATGCCGCCCGAGAGGGTCCCCATGAGGCGGTCGAGGCCCTCGAGCCCGAGGGTCGTGAGCGTCGAGCGGATTTGCGCCTCGAGGTTCCACAGGTCCTTCTCGTCCATCTCCCGCGTGAGCTCGTCGAGCCGCGCGTGGAGAGAGCCGTCGGTCGCGATCCGGTCGCACACCGACTCGTACTCCCGGATCACGCGGAGTTTCGGGCTGTCGGAGCGGAACACGTGGTCGCGTATGGTGTCCTCTTTCCGGTATGTCGGCGTCTGGGGAAGGAAGGAAACGCCGGCTGCCTTGTTGATCACGACGGTGCCCGAGTCGGGCGGGAGGATACCGGCGATGCACGAAAGGAGCGTGCTCTTGCCCGAGCCGTTCCGGCCGATGAGCGCGACCTTTTCGCCCTCGTCGAGGCCGAAGGTCACGTCGGTAAAGAGGGGCGCCTCGCGGCCCTGTCGGGAAAGCTTGCTGACGGAAAGGAGATTCATGATAGCGCGCAGTATAGCAGGTCTTGCCGCTTGCTGGAATGGCGGCTACACTGACCGCATCCATGAAACTCCTGAAACCCAAGGAAATCGAGCGCGTCTTCGAGCTTCTCGCGGAGGCGAACCCCGCGCCCGCGACCGAGCTCGAGAGCGTGAACGTCTACACCCTCCTCGTCGCGGTCGTCCTTTCCGCGCAGATGACCGATCGCGGCGTGAACCGCGCGACGGGTCCCCTGTTCGCCGTCGCCTCGACCCCGGAGGCCATGCTCGCGCTCGGCGAGGAGGGGCTCAAGGGCTACATCAAGTCGATTAACCTCTACCCGACGAAGGCGCGGCACGTGATCGCGCTTTCCCGCATCCTCGTCGACCGCTTCGGCGGCGAGGTTCCCGGCACGAGGGATAAGCTCGAAAGCCTTCCCGGCGTCGGGCGAAAGACCGCGAACGTCATGCTCAACGTCGCCTTCGGCCAGGCCACGATGCCCGTCGACACCCACCTCATGCGCCTCGCGCCGCGCGCGGGCTTAAGCGCGGGAACGAAGCCGCGGGAGATCGAGGATGACCTCCTCAAAAAGGTTCCCGCGCGGTTCCTCCGCGACGCGCATCACCTCCTGCTTCTCCATGGCCGCTACGTCTGCACCGCGAGAAACCCAAAATGCGCGGAGTGTCCCATCGAGTCCCTGTGTCCGAAAAACGGGCTCTAGTGTTTCTTTGCTTGACTTCCCGAGTTAGCAAACGTAAACTTCGGTGGTAAGCCCTGTCCCCGATGGTCACGGCGCCGTTTCCCTTGTATACTCATTGTAAACTTTGGAGGATGTATGCAGGAATTCCGCAACGTGACCGCAGTGAAAAAAGCCAACGTGTATTTCGACGGTAAGGTAACGAGCCGCACCGTCATTTTCCCGAACGGGGAGCGAAAGACGCTCGGGATCATGCTTCCCGGCGAGTATGAGTTTTCGACCGGCGACAAGGAGATCATGGAGATCCTCGGCGGTTCCATGGACGTGAAGCTTCCCGGCGAGGCCGCGTTTAAGCTCTATCGCGAGGGAGACTCCTTCGAGGTCCCCGCAAAGTCTTCCTATAAGCTCGTGATTCGCGAGGTCGCGGATTACTGCTGCTCGTATTTGAAATAACCGTCGTTCGGCCGACGGGGAGGCGCTAGATGCAAGACGTCCTGATCGAGTCCCTTGGGTACGCGGCCTCGTTTATCATCCTGGTCTCGCTGACCATGAAGTCGATCGTCAGGCTTCGGTGGATAAACGCCGCGGGCTCGCTCCTCTTCGTCGCGTTCGCCGTCCTTACCCGCTCGTGGCCGACGGTCGCGATGAACGTCGGCATCATCGCCATCGACCTCTGGTACGTGTCGCGCCTGACCGCGCGGAAGGAAGACTTCCGCCTGATTCACGCCGAGCGCACGAGCGCGTTTCTCGACTTCTTTTACCAGGCCAACGCGCGCGAGATATCCGCCATCTTCGGCGAGGACGCCTTCATCGAATCGCGCGGCTTTTCGTATTTCGTGCGCAACGCCGAGATCGCGGGCCTGTTCGCGTGGAAGGAAAACTCACCGACCGAGTGCCGCGTCATGATCGATTTCGTGACGCCCCGGTACCGGGACGCGAAGATCGGCGCGTACTTCTTCGACCAGCATCTCGCGACCTTCCGCGAGCGGGGCTTCGAGCGCCTCGTGTGCGAGACCACCGACGCGCGCCACGCGCGCTACCTCGCGAAAATCGGGTTCAGCGAGGAATCGCCCGGATTCTTTTCAAAGGACATACGCTAGAAAATCTTCTCGCCGAAGAGCCGCCCGATCAGGGTGACGGCCATCTGCGCGGTCGTGTTGCGGAGGTCGTGGATCGGGTTTACCTCGACGACGTCGGCCGAGCTCACGAGGTCGGTCTCGGCGAGCTCTTCCATCACGAAGAGAACTTCCCTGAAACTCAAGCCGCCCGGAACCTCGATGCCGACTCCCGGCGCGAAGCGCGGGTCGATCGCGTCGATGTCGAAGCTCACGTGGACCGTGTCGACGCGCTCGCGGAAGAAGCGGGTTACCTCGCGCGTTACCGCGGCGATGCCGTTCCGCTCGATGTCTGTCATCGTGTACACGTGGACGCCCGCCTCGTGCATGAGTCGCCTTTCGCCGGGGTCAAGGTCGCGAACGCCGATGTAGCAGACGTTCGCGGGGTCGATCTTGCGGACGGGGTTATAGAACTTCACGAGCTCGGGGAGCCCGTAGCCGCAGGACGCGGCGAGGATCATCCCGTGGATGTTCCCGCTCGGGGTCGTGTCGACCGTGTTGAAGTCGCCGTGGGCGTCGATCCAAAGGACGCCGGTTCGCTTCCCCGAGGCGGTTTGCGCGGCCGCGACGCCGGCGAGGGAGCCGAGCGCGATCGAGTGGTCGCCGCCGAGGATGAGCGGGAAGTCGCCCGCGCGGAGCACCGACTCGACGTTCGTCGCGAGCTGGCTGCACGCGTCGACGATCGGGCCGAGGTGCCTCGCGCGCTCGTGCGTCGTTTCGGTGGCGGGGTCGATGTACTCCTGCGGCGGGATCGAGATCGGGGGATAGAGGTCGTCCGACTCGATGCCGAGCGAGGAAAGCTTGTCCCTGAGCCCGGCGAGCCTGATCGCCGACGGCCCCATGTCCGAGCCGCGCCTCGACGCGCCGTAGTCGAGCGGCATCTCTATGATGCGTACCTTCATGTCATACTCCTTCGCTGCGATGCTCGCTCGCGAGATTCTTGAGCCATCGCTCGGTTCCCAGTTGCCAGTGCGCGATGCCGACCTTGATCGGGTCGGTCAGCTTAACGATCGCGTATATCCATATCGGCCCGAGATTCGTGTAGAGGGCGAGGAGGATGATACCCGGGAGGAACATCGTCAGGTTTATCGAGATGTCGACCCAGGCGCCCATGATCGCGTCGCCGCCGGCGCGCGCGGTCGCGAACTGCGAGTTGAGGTAGGTCCAGATCGGCATGTAGCCCGAGATGACCCAGAGCATGGTGCGTGCGACCGCGCGCGCGTCGGTGGATAGGTTGCCGAACACGAGCGGGATGAGAAGAACCGAGAAGACCTCGACGAACGCGATCGCGAAGCCCGCGATGAGGGACCCACCCCTGAGCCAGCGCGCTTCCTCGCGCGCCTTGTCGAGCTCGTTTCGCCCGAGGGTGCTTCCGACGATGACGTTGATCGAGGTGTGGACGCCGCCGAAGATGAGCATGAACACGTTCGCTATCGCCCATGCCGCCGACATGCCGGCGACGATCTCCGCGCCGCCGCGCCCGTTGTACACCGCGGCCATCACGGTCTCGGTGAGTACCCAGGACATTTCGGAAAGGAATATGATGCCGCCCTTCCGGAGGATCGCGAAGAAAAGCTCGAAGCGCACGCGGAGGATCTCGCGCGCTCGTGTATAGAACGCGGGTTTCGTCTTTCTGATGTAGATCACGTAGACCGCGAGCTCGACCGTGCGCGCGATGATCGTCGCGATAGCCGCTCCCGCGACCTCGAGCCGGGGCGCGCCGAGGTTTCCGTAGATGAAGACCCAGTTGAAGAAGGTGTTCACGAGCGTCGACGCGACCGAGATGATGAGCGGCGGCTTGACCTTGCCGATCTCGCGGAGGGACGAGCCGATGGCGGTCGATATCGCGATCGGGATGAAGGTGAACGCGATCCAGAAGAAATAGATCTTTCCCTGCGCGATGATCGCGGCCGCCTGGGTGTTCGTGTTGAGGAGGAGGCCGAGGAGGACCTCGGGTATGGCGAGGGTCAGCGCGCCGACGGCGAGCGCGAGTATGAGGGTCGAGTAGAGCTTAAACTTGAACGTCTGGCGCATGCCCTCGGCGTCCTTCGCCCCGTTGAACTGCGACATGAAGATGCCGCCCGCGGAGACGAGGGTGTTGAGCGCGACGAAAAAGACGAAGATGATCTGGTTGGCGACGTTGACGCCGCTCATCTTCACGTCGCCGAGGCCCGCGACCATGAAGTTGTCGATGAGCGAGACCATGTTCTGGAGCAGCGCCTGAAGCATGACGGGCACCGCGATGGCGAGCGCCCCCTTGTAGAACTCGAGCGTCCCAAAGTGTTTTTTTGCGATCATGATGGGAAACTATAGCGAATCGGCCTGGCTTGTTCTAGCGGCGGCGCCAGACTTATTCTGCCCGCCTCGGTCGGGTCGCGCGTCCCGCGCGTTTGCGCAAATCGGCGCGCGACCCGGGTCCTTCCGCGGTTATCGGTACTCCTCGCGGCTTTTCACCTCGAGGCCCCGGGTCTTGTACCACTCGAGCGAGTCGGTGAACTGCTTCGCGATCTTGATGTTCGTGATGAGCGGGATGTCGTAGTCGACCGTCAGCCTCCGGATGATGAAGTCGTTCTTGAGCTCCGTCTCGCGGTTGTTCTTCGGGATGTTGATGACGAGGTCGATCTCGCGCTCCCTGATCGCGTCGGCGATGTTCGGTTTCTTCTCCTCGAGCGGCCAGGCGAGCGCGGTCGCCTCGATCCCGTTGTTCTGGAGGAAACGGGCGGTGCCGCTCGACGCGACGATCTCGTATCCCATCGCGCGAAGCTTTCTCGCGCTGTCGATGAAGTCGACCTTATCCTCGAGCGGGCCCGTCGAAAGGAGGATCTTCCCCTTCGGGATGCGGTAGCCGGTCGAGAGGATCGCCTTCATGAACGCGTCGCGCACGCCGCGCCCGATGCAGCCGACCTCTCCCGTGCTCGCCATCTCGACGCCCGCGACGGGGTCCGCGCCGCGCAGGCGCGCGTAGCTGAACTGCGCCGCGCGGACGCCGACGTAGTCGAAGTCGATCCTGCTGCCGTCGACCTTCGCGACCTCGGCGCCGATCTGCGCGCGCGTCGCCATGTCTATCATGTCGATCTTGAAAACCTTCGAGCAGAACGGCATCGAGCGGCTCGCGCGGAGCGTGCACTCGATCACCTGGATCGTCGCGCTCTTCGCGAGGAACTGGACGTTAAAGGGCCCGGTGATCTCGAGCGCCCGCGCGATCTTGCGCGCGGCCTTCTTGATCGCCTGCGCGGTCGAGAGGTAGATGCGCTGCGCGGGGAGCACGACCGTCGCGTCGCCCGAGTGGACGCCCGCGTTCTCGATGTGCTCGCTGATCGCGTACACGAGGATCTCCCCCTTGTTCGCGACCGCGTCGATCTCGATCTCCTTGGAGTTCTCGACGTAGCGCGAGACGACGACCGGATGGTCCGGGCTCGGCTCGGTCGCGCGCGCGAGGAACGCCTTGAGGCTCGCGTCGTCCCACGCAACCCCCATCGCCGCGCCCGAGGCGGCGAAGCTCTGCCGGACGAGGACGGGGTAGCCGACCTTCAGCGCGAACTCCCTCGCCGCGTCAGCGCTCGTGGCCTCGGCCCACTCGGGCTGCTGGATGCCGAGCTGGTCCAGGAGGGCGCCGAACTTGTTCCGGTCCTCGGCGCGGTCGATGTCCGCGGGGTTCGTGCCGTATACCGGTATCGAAAGGCGAGAAAGCGGGATCGCGAGGCCGTTGGGCGCCTGGCCGCCGAAGGAGAGCATGACGCCCTCGGGGCGCTCGGCCTCCCACACGTCGAGGACGCGCTCGAGCGAGAGCTCCTCGAAGTATAGCCGGTCCGCGGCGTCGAAGTCGGTCGAGACCGCCTCGGGGTTGCAGTTCAGCAGTATCGCGTAGTGCCCGACCTTGCGGAGGGTTCTGAGCGCGCTCGCGCAGCTCCAGTCGTACTCGAGGCTCGAGCCGATGTGGTAGGGCCCCGAGCCGAGGACGAGCGCGCCGCGCTCCGAGGGCTTCACGTCGTCGGTGACTCCCGCGTAGGTCATGTAGAGGAAGGCGCTCTTCGTGGCGGCCTGCCCCGCGATCGTGTCCACCTGCTTGATCGCCGGCCTCAGGGCGAGTTCCCTGCGGAGCGATCGGACCTTTTCCTCGCGGACGCCCGCGCAAAGCCCTATCTGGATGTCGGAGAATCCCGCCTTCTTCGCGCGGAGGAGGAGCTCCTTCGGGGGAAGCCCCTTCGCGGCGCGGAGGTCGGTCTCGACGGCGAGGATCTCGGCCATCAGGGTTACGAACCAGCGGTCGATTTTCGCGTATTTATAGATGCGGTCGACCGACCAACCTTCCTGAAGCGCGGAGTATAGCGCGAACACGCGGAGGTCGGTCGGGTTCTTGAGCGCGTCCTTAAGGTCGCGGAACTGGAACGGATGGCACGCGATTCCCGGCGCCCCCTGGTCGGCCATGCGGACCGCCTTCTGGAGCGCCTCGGCGAAGGAGCGGCCGAAGGCCATCGCCTGCCCGACCGACTTCATCTCGGGGCCGACGTGACGGTCGACGTTCCTGAACTTTCCGGTGTCCCAGCGCGGCACCCGCACGGCGACGTAGTCGGGCGCGGGCTCGGAGGCGTAGCGTCCCGTTCCCGCGAGGCGGTTATCGATCTCCGAGAGGGAAAAGCCGAGCGCGACGCGCGCGGCGATGTACCCGAGCGGGTAGCCCGACGCCTTCGACGCGAGCACCGTGCTCCGGGAAACGCGCGCGCTCATCTCGACGAGCCGGAAGTCCCCGGAGTCGGGGTCGAGCGCGAATCGCGCGTTCGCCTCGCCGACGACGCGAAGCGCCCGGGCCGCCCTGAACGCGGCGTCGCGGATCGCGCGCATGTCGCCGTCTGAGAGTGTCTGCGCCGGCGACACCGCTATCGAGTCGCCCGAGTGGATGCCGAGGGGATCGACGTTCTCCGTCGAGCAGGCGACGACGCAGTTATCCATCGCGTCCCGCACGATCTCGAGCTCGATCTCCTTCCAGCCGCCGAGCCATTCCTCGACGTTGACCGTCTTCGCGACCGCGAATCCCCGCTCGCAGGCGGCCTCGAGCTCCTCCGCGCCCGCGCAGGCGGCCGTCGTGGACTCGCCGTGAGTCGCCTCCGCGCGGACCATGACGGGATAGCCCGTCGCCTCGGCGGCGGCCTTTGCCTCGGCCGCGGTCGCGGCCCGGGCCGAGCGCGGCGCGGGGATCCCCGCGCTCGCCATGAGCGCGATGAACTCGTCGCGGTCGGCGGTCACCCGCATGCTCTCGAGGGAGGTGCCGAGCACCTGGACGTTGTACTTCTCGAAGACGCCGCGCTCCTTGAGCTCGAGCGCGCACGCGAACGCGGCTTTGCCTCCGGCGCTCACGAGGATAGAGTCGGGCTTTTCCTTCGCGATGACCCGCTCGACGAACTCCCCCGTCACGGGGAGAAAATAGGTCGCGTCGGCGATGCCCTCGGAGGTTTGCACCGCCGTCATGTTCGGGTTCACGAGGATCGTCCTGATCTTCTCCGCCTTGAGCGCGCGGATCGCGTGGAGCCCGGCGTAATCCGACTCGCCCGCCTGCCCGATCTTCTGCCCGCCCGAACCGAGAATGAGGACGGCCTTGGGCGTGTTTATCCGGTAGTCTGTCATGCGCGTATCCCCCCGTTTCGGACGATGTCAAGGAAGTTCCCGTAGAGAAAGTCCGCGTCGTGCGGCCCGGGGAATCCCTCGGGCTGGAAGAGCACGCCGCTGAAGAGTCCTTTTTTCGCCGCGAAGCCCTCGATCGCGTTATCGACGTTGTTGAGGAATGTCGGCGCCCAGCCCTCGGGAAGGGAATCGTCCCGGATGCCGTAGCCGTGGTTTTGGGCCGTGACGAAGCAGCGCCCGCTTTCGAGGTCGATCACCGGGACCGATGAGCCCCGGTGCCCCTGCGCCATGCGGAACGCCGAGGCGCCCGCGGCGATCGCGAGGATCACCGCGCCCTGTCCCGTCGCGAAGACGGGCTTATTCCGCCCGAGCGCGGACTTGAGGGCCGCGACGGTCTTTTCGCAGGAGGTCGGGTCGCCGGGCCCGCCCGCGATCGCGAGGCCGTCGAACTCCTCGCCCGAATAGTCGTAATTCCACGGAACGCGCGTCACGGTGACGTCGGGCGCCGCGAGGGCCCTGATGGCCGAGTTGCGTACCCCGCAGTCGACGAGCACGATGCGTTTCGCGCCTGAGCCGTATTGGACGACCTTCTTGGTCGAGGCGTGCGAGGGCTGCGAATGGGCGGACGCGGAGCTAAACGACGCGTCCCGCGTTCCCGCGACGAGGATCTTCGCGCGCATCGTGCCGCGGAGGCAGAGGCGCTGGATCAGCGCGCGGGTGTCGATTCCGGAGATGCCGGGTATTTGCTGTTTTTTAAGCCAGCGGGAAAGGTCGTATTTCGCGCCGTGGTGGCTCGCCATGCCCGAGGCGGAGGCGACGACGAGGCCGGCGACCTGACCCGAGGACGACTCGGTTTCCGTCTCGAGCCCCAAGGCGTCGAGGGCGCCGTCGTCGGGGATGCCGCACGCGCCGGTTTCCGGCTGGGCGAGCACCAGGATGGCGCCGCGGAGCGCGGGATCGGTCAGGAGTCGGGGAATGCCCGCCTGTCCCGCATAGAACACGATCTCGCCCGAAACCGAACCTTCATAGCCGAACGCGGTTCCCTCGAATTCCGTACCGTCCTCGAGGATTATTCGCGCAGAATTGTCTACCTGTGGCACCGCCATACCCCCTTACCGTCAATCAGTTCTTCTGAAATGATAGTACGGGGTAAAGCGGTTTGCAAGAAAAATTACTTAAATTCCAGAATGAACATACGCGATCCGCGTTTTTTGCTCCATTTTTCCTTTCTTTTCGCCGGGAGTCGGTCTATTTCGCAGGATTTAAAGCCAAAACGCTCAAACCAGTCCGCCGTTTGCGTCGTGAGGACGAAAACTGACGTGAAACCATTGCTTCGCGCGCGCGCGATAAGGAGCTCCATCAGTTTTGGGCCGATTCCCATGTGCGCATAGCCCTCGTCGACCGCGATCCCCGCGATCTCGCCGACGTTCTCCTCGTAGGCGAGGAGGGAGGCGCACGCGCGAATACCCCCGTCGATCTCGTAGAGGGTAAAGGCGTGGGCCTCGGTCTCGAGATCCTCGCTTGACCGGGGAAGGAGTATGCCGCGCTCGACGAAAGGATTCATCAGGGAAAGCACCGCCGGGATATCGTCCCGCGTCATCTGGCGGAAGGTGCCGTAGTCGCTCCGGTAGATCATCGTTCCCGCGCCGAGGTCGGAGAAAATCTCCGTCGGGATCACGCCGTCGACGTCCCCGTCGAGGATGTGCGCTCGGGTGACGCCCTGCACGCACGCGTCGCGCCCGCGCGCGAGAAGGTCAGCGATCTCCGAAAGCGGGCACTCGGCCCGCCCCGCGTCTCGGTTCATCTCGATAAAGCCGTCGATGTCGTCGACCGCGATCGCGGCCATGCGGCCCTCGGCGGAAATTGCCGCGCCCTCGGGCATCTTGTAGTCGTCGACCGAGATCGTCGCGCCCGAGCCGATGAAGAAGAGCTTCTCCGCCTTGAGGGCGACCGCCGTCGCGACGGCAAGCTCGGTGGAGGAGATGTTATACGGCTTTCCCGTCGAGCTCCAGCCGACGCATGGGATGATCGGGATGAACCCGTCGTCGAGCGCCGCCTGGAGGGACTCAAGCTGCACCTTGTCGACGAGCCCCGCGCTCCCGTAGTCCACGCCGCCCACGACGCCGCGCCCGCGCGCGCGGACCCAGTTGCCGATGACGGCGGTGAGCCGCTCGGCCGAAAGCCGCGTCATGATCCGGTTCGACACGTCGAAGGCGGCCATCTTGATGAAGCCGATGCCCTCGTCGTCCGTCACGCGCACCCCGTTCTTGAACTCCCAGGGAACGTCATAGGCGTCGAGCACCTTCGATATATGGTTCGCCGCGCCCGGCACGATGACCACGCGGATGCCCGTCTCGTAGAGGAGCGAAACGTCGTGCATGTGCCCGGCGAAGAGCGCCGAATCGACCACGTCGTCGTCGAGCCTGATGACGACCGTGGAGCCCTTAAACTTCTTGATATATCGGATTACGTCGCGTATCCGCTCGGTTTGCAGCATGGGTTCATGGTACGCGAGGTCGCGCGAAATTGTAAAGGGGAACCATGCTGATGTCCGTTGCCCGACCGGGTACGCCGTTCGAGCCGCCGGGGAAACGGGCCGTTCACTGGTCCTCAGCCCTGCGGGCTTGCGGAATCGTTCACGTCCCTTTTCCTCGGGCGCCCGAGCGAGCTTTGGCGCGCGGGCAACGGACTACAAAAAAAAGGAGAAGGCGCATCGCGCGAGCGTTGTTCGTCGCGGGTTCCCCTGGCTCCGCGATTCGGGCCGGTCAAGAAGACCGGTCCGACGTCGCTCCGCCACCCTTCCGGTCAGGGAAGGAGGGGGCTTGAACCGTTACTTCGCCGCGCCGGATTGCGGGAGCGAGAAATCTGGCTTGCCCGTGAGCCCGCGGATCGTCGC
>DAOPYF010000033.1:0-22019 GCA_035352735.1 Treponemataceae bacterium
ATTCCATCTGCTTGGCGAGGGTTTGCGTGTACATACGGCAGTATAGCAGCTTTTCGCCCTTGTGTCCCTTTAGGTTGCGGGGTAGGTGGCCCTGATGATCCGCGCGAGCTCGGAGCGAAGCCGGCGGGCGGAATCGGTACCGGTTATCGAGGGCTTTTGGACGAAGCCGATGTCGTAGTCGCCGAATTCGGGCCCCGCGCCGTAGAGGACGAGTCCGTCGGCGAACGGTCCGTTTTCGAGCACGAGCCGCGGGACGAGCCCGAGGCCGAGCCCGAGCCGGGCAAGCGCGAGGACCGCCTCGTTTCCGGCCGTCTCCGCCGCAATCTCGGGCTTTACCCCATGGATACGCGACCAGCGGTCGAAGCGCTCGCGGGAAAGCCCCGTCTTCGGGAGGACGAGCGGCACTGTCTGCAAAACGGACTCAAGCGGTTCGGATTTGGGATCGGGTGCGGCTCCAAGGCGAAACTCGCCGTCGCGGGATGAGCGAGATTCCTCGGCGAGGGGCAGCTTGCCGAAGGCCCCCGAGCGCGAGGAAACGAAGACGAGCGGGGTTTTCCGGACCGAGTGGCACTCAAGGTCGCGATAGCCGTTCGGGGGAATCGCGTCGAGGCCGAGCTCTGCCCGTCCCTCGCGGACCGCTTCTGCCGCGCCCGCGGGATCGCCCGTTTCCACCGAGAGCCTGAGTGCGGGATGTTCTTTCGAAAGGGTTTCGATGAGCGGCGGGAGGATCGAGTAGCACGCGGTGACGGATGCGTAGATTCGCAGGATTCCCCGAAGCTGGTCGTCGCGTTCGCTGAGCTTGAGCCTCAGATCGTCGCGGCGGTGGATGGATTCGCGGGCGAAGGAGAGGAATGTTTCGCCTTCGGCCGTCAGGGAGACTTGGCGGGTGTCGCGCTCAAAAAGTGTTACGCCGAGCTCTTCCTCGAGCCTCCCTAAAAGGCGGCTGAGCGCCGACGGGCTTAAGTGCACTTGCGCTGCAGCGCGGGCGAAGTGAAAGGTGTCGGCGAGCGCGATAAACGCCTCCAGTTCGTGGAAATCCATAAACTGGAGGATAGCCGTTTATCGTGGAAGGTGCAATGTTTCACGATAAACGGTGATTAGCAGTCTAGAGATTCGCCGCGAGCCAGTTCTTGATTTCCTCGCGGATCGTCGGGGCGGTTTCAGGGTCGGTCACGAACTCGTGTCCATGGGGCTTTCCGTCAACGACGACGACTTTGCAGGGCTTGGAGAACCGCGTCGCGACCTCTTTCGTCTTGGCAATGTAATAATCCCCAAGGTGATCCTTCGTGCTGTACACGGCGAGGATCGGGGCGTGCTTTTTCGGGACGAAGACGTCCTCGGAGATCGAGAGGAAGACCAATGCCTTGAATTTCGAATACGGTTCTTTGGAAAGGATCTGCGTGAACTTTACCGCGCCGTGGCAACCGCCGACGAACGCGATGCGCTCGGTATCGGCTTGGTCCGCGTAGTCGGTCAGGACCTTCGCAATCGCGTCCTTAAGGTCTTTGTTGTTGTTGAAGTCGGTCCAGCTGATCGAGGCGACGATATAGCCCGAGTCGGCGAGGGTTCCCGCGTAGTCCTGCCAGTCTTCCTTCTTCCCCCCGCCGTTATGGGCGAGGAACACGACCGGGAGTTTACCGGTGGCGCCCTCGGGGATGTACACGTCCACATTCGGCGTCGCGGCGATTTTCTTCGCTTCGGCTCCCGCCGAGAACATCGTTCCGAAAGCCAATACCAGGGCAAGCCCCGCGCGAAGCAATGCCTTCTTTTCAAGTTTCTTCATTTTTTCCTCCATACTTGTTCATCCTTCGCGGGTGAACGTATAATGGCATGGTATCCCTGGCAGACTGGGACGGCGATTGTTTGAAGGATGGAAGGAATGGCTGATAGGCAAATTCTCCTCGAGTCGTGCATTCCCGCTTTTCGGTATTACGAACAGTATCGGATGACCCTTTCAATCAGGGCCCTCGATGGCGTCGAGGCGCGCTATGCCGTGAACCCCGACGTCTGGTGGTTCGCTCTCGTATTGTCGGGTTCAGTTACCTTCCCGTCCCGAATCGCCTCTCTCCGCGCGCCGTTCATCGCGTGCCTGAAGCGGGGCGAGTGCTTTGAGACCTCAAGCGCCGATATTCCCCCGTCCGGGTTTGCCGTTTCGTTTCAGCCCGCGATCATCAACCGGTCCTTCGCCGAATCGCTGCCGCTTGATCCCCTGGCGATTTCGGATCCCTTCGTGCGGCGCGACGTCGATTTGGTTAAGCCATTTATGGGAGACACGGGGCTTTCGCGGGAATTGCGCGCCGACGAGGCGGATTTCATGGCAATCCTCCTCAGGCAGATACAGAACCTGACCTCGGCGCAGGAAGATCCCTATTGGCCCTGCAGGAGCCGATCGTACTTTCTCGAGGCCTTGGTGATGATCTCCGAAATGGACGGGAACATGGCGCCGGCGAAAAACACGAAGGCCCACGCGATAATCAACTACCTCCACGCGCATTACGCGGAGAAGCTGAGCCTTGACGATATCGCGCGGTTCTTCGGGTCCAATCGGACGAGTTTGCAAAAGATATTCAAAGACGAGTTCGGGATGAGCGTCTTCGAGCACATCCTTTTTTACCGAATCAGCATGGCCCAGCTCTTGATCCGGAATACCGAGCTTTCGCTCAAGGAAATCGGCTTCCGCGTCGGGTACGGCGACTATAGCCAGTTTTTTCGCGAGTTCACGAAACGGTGCCGCATGAGTCCCCAGGAATTCCGGGACGGAAACGCGCGAATCAACGTTTATTGACGGAGCATCGCGAGCACTTCCGCTATCGTGCGGTTGTCGAAATCCTTTCCTTTTTCAACGCTTAAGCCCCGCTTGAGGGCGGCCCTGACGTTTCCCGTGAAACCTTCCATGCCGTCCTCTCGGATGGCGATCGCGAATGCCTTAACCTTCGAGCGGTCGCCTTGCGCGTAGATACCCTCGACGCAGGATTCGAGCGCGTCGCATTCCCAGCAGCCAGAAAAGCCCTTTTGGACGCAGCAGGTTTTCTGAAAGCACCCCTCGTCCGAGCAATCGCGGTCGCACCGGTTATTCGCGGTCTTACAGCCGTCGCAGCGCGCGGCGAGAAAGCAAAGATTGCAGACTAATCCGCAGTAGGCGACGCTTGAGGCCAGTGAATCAGGTTCCATAGGGTTCTCCTCGTATCGGTATCCTAATGATACGAAAGTAATCTTGCCATCCTGTGTCAGCTTTATTAATTTCGTGAAAGATGATTATTTTGCATTAATGCGATGCAAATGTTTCGCTTTACGCATTACTAAAAAAGGGGTATACATAAGCAACGGCGGAACCCTGAAGAGAATGGTTTACGAAATGCACCCCTTCCGTCGATTCAAACCTAGGAGAACGCAATGAACTATTTTAACTCGATCCCGTGGCGCGTGGCGCTCGGGCAGCTTGGAACCTGCCGCTTCATGGATCGCAATGAATTTTCCGACGGAACCGCCGCCCTCAAGGGGAAAAAGATCGTGATCATCGGATGCGGCGCCCAGGGCCTCAACCAGGGGCTCAACCTCCGCGATTCCGGCCTCGACGTGAGCTATGCCCTCCGCAAGGAGGCGATCGCCGAGAAGCGCGCGAGCTGGAAGAACGCGACCGAAAACGGCTTTAAGGTCGGTTCCTACGACGAGCTCATCCCGACCGCGGACCTCGTCGGAAACCTTACCCCGGACAAGCAGCATACCCCGGTTATCGGCGCCGTAATGCCCCTCATGAAGAAGGGCTCGGCGCTCTGGTACAGCCATGGGTTCAACATCGTCGAGGAAGGGATGCAGATCCGCAAGGACATCACCGTCGTCATGATGGCCCCGAAGGGCCCGGGCACCGAGGTTCGCGTCGAGTATACCCGCGGCTTCGGCATCCCGACCCTCATCGCGGTGCATCCCGAGAACGATCCCGAGAAAAAGGGCTGGGCGATCGCGAAGGCCCTCGCCGTCGGCACCGGCGGCAGCCGCGCGGGCGTGCTCGAGTCGAGCTTCGTCGCCGAGGTCAAGTCCGACCTTATGGGCGAGCAGACGATCCTGTGCGGCATGCTCCAGACCGGAAGCCTCCTTTGCTTCGACAAGATGGTCGCATCCGGCATCGATAAGGGCTGGGCGTCGAAGTTCATCCAGTACGGATGGGAGACGATCACCGAGGCCCTCAAGTGGGGCGGCATCACCGGCATGATGGACCGGCTCTCGAACCCCGCGAAGATCAAGGCGCACGCGCTCTCGATCGAGCTGAAGAAGATCATGACCCCGCTTTATCAGAAGCATCAGGACGACATCATCTCCGGGAAGTTCAGCTCGACGATGATGGAAGACTGGAAGGCCGGGGACAAGGACCTTCTCGCGTGGCGCGAGGCGACCGGCAAGACCGCCTTCGAGCAGACCCCCGCGGGCAACGCGCAGATCGGCGAGCAGGAATACTTCGACAAGGGCATCCTCATGGTAGCCATGGTCAAGGCCGGAGTCGAGCTCGCCTTCGAGACGATGGTCGCCGCGGGTATCAAGCCCGAGAGCGCCTACTACGAGAGCCTCCACGAGGTACCGCTCATCGCGAACCTCATCAGCCGCAAGAAACTCTACGAGATGAACAAGGTCATCTCGGACACCGCCGAGTACGGTTGCTACCTCTTCGACAACGCCTGCCGCCCGCTCCTCAAGGACTTCATGGCGAAGGTCGATCTCGACGTCATCGGCAAGGGCCTTTCGGTCAAGGACAACTCCGTCCCGAACCGCGAGCTCGTCAAGGTGAACGACGAGATCCGAAACCATCACATCGAGCGCGTCGGGAAGACGCTCCGGTCGTACATGACCGCGATGAAAGAGGTTATCTAGGGGGTTCGATTTTTTGCATGCGCGGAGCCGTGTTCGCACGATCGGGTTTTATCAGCCGGGGTTTACCGGCCGCGCATGCGGATGAGCGGACGAATTACGATTTGGCTATCCAGAAAAATCTGGATAGCCTTTTTTTATTCGTCGGGGCTTTTCCGTTTTAACGCCGCAATGCACGCGAGAAAGTCCTCGGGCAAGGGAGCGGCAACGGTAAGCGGCGTTCTCGTTCGCGGGTGGGGGAAGGAGAGGGCGCGCGCGTGGAGCATGACGCGGGGAATCGCTGTCCCGGAAACCGCGGAGGGTCCCCCGTACAGCGGGTCGCCGAGGAGCGGAAGCCCGGCACTTGCGAGATGCACGCGGATCTGATGGGTTCGCCCGGTGAGGGGCCGCGCGAGGACGCGAACGGCGCGTGCGTATCGCTCGAGGATCTCGAAATCGGTATGGGCTGGGCTTCCCTCGGGGCCGACCGCGCCCCACTTCGCCTGCGCGCTTTTCGCGCTGATTCTGCCGAGCCTGTTATCGACCGAGAATTGGCAGCCGACCGAAAAACGCTCGTCGCCCGCGCGGGCGTTACT
This sequence comes from Treponemataceae bacterium, assembly GCA_035352735.1. Classification (GTDB taxonomy): domain Bacteria; phylum Spirochaetota; class Spirochaetia; order Treponematales; family Treponemataceae; genus Teretinema. Next base: position 5,436 of record DAOPYF010000033.1, read on the forward strand.
GTTCGGGGGAAGGGCCGCGAGCGCCTCATATTCCTTTCGGGCCTCATGACCCTCAAACAGGGCGAAGACCGCCGCGTTGATTTCCCGATTTTTCGTGAAGAGAATGACTCCTGAGGTTTCGCGGTCCAGGCGATGATGGAGCCCGACGTACGGCTCGTTTCTCGTGCCGTCGCGGCGCCAGAGGTAGCGCTTGAGGGCAGCGTGGAGGTGATCGCGGGAGGCGACGATGGTCGCCTCGGTCGGAATGCCCGCGGGTTTGTCAACGACGATGATATCGTCGTCCTCGAAGAGTATCCGCTCTGGGGACATCTCGAACGCGATATCGTCGGGCTGCTTTTCGAAGGAGAACCGTTCTGTGTCGATCGAAACCGAAACCGAGGCGCCCGAAGGAACGCCCGACGAGGGAATCCTCGCTTGTCTGCCATTCACGGTAACGACTCCCGCGATGATTAGGCGCCTGATCTTCGATCGCGAGACCTCACTGTCCCCGAGAATCGCCTTAAGGCGCGCGGGAAGCTCCGCGTAGAGGAGTTCGTCGAGTTTTACCGCGTGAGCTTGGGTCTGCCTGAATCCGATAGTATGCCGTGACATACCCCCATCTTATCCATTGACCTTCCGTTTAGCAACGCTCGGTGAGATCCGCGCCTTGAATGAAACCGTTTCTCGACTGTTTTGCGAATTTGACGCGATCGGAAAAGCGCATACACTTTGGTAAAGCGATTGCGCGTTTCGTGAACCGGGGTTTTTTGCCCGAAGGATGGCAGGAGATGGAGAAGGCCGTTACGGAAAGGGAAATCGTTTTTACCGATACCGACCGCTGCGTCGGGTGCAATAAATGCATCAGGAACTGCCCCGTCGTTGGGGCGAATATCGCGTACGTGCTTAACGGCGAGAATCGGGTGCGCGTCGACCAGGAACGGTGCATCCGCTGCGGCGCATGCCTCGAGGCCTGCTCGCACGGCGCGCGCGTGTACGTGGACGATACCGAGGAGTTTTTTCGAGACCTCGGCGCGGGGAAAAAAATCTCCGTGGTCGTGGCGCCCGCCGCCCGCGTAAACTTCGACGAGCACGGGCGGCTCATCGGTTTCCTGAAGGCGCGCGGGGTTCATCTCGCGTATGACGTGTCCTTCGGCGCCGATATCACGACCTGGGCTTACTTGAAGGCGATTCGCGATAAGGGCCTTTCCTCGGTCATCGCGCAGCCGTGTCCCGCGATTGTAAATTATATAGAAAAATATCAGCCTGAGCTTCTTTCGAACCTCGCGCCCGTGCATAGCCCGACGCTTTGCACAGCCGTCTATTTGCGGAAGTACGCGAAATCGACGGATGCGATCGCGTTTATCTCTCCGTGCATCGGGAAGGTCGACGAGTTTCGCGATCCCGCGACGGGGGGGCTCGTTTCCTATAACGTGACCTATGGGAAGCTCGCGGAGTACCTTGAGAAGAATCACATCGACCTTTCCTCGTATAAGGAAACCGAGTTTGACGATATCGGCTGTTGGCTCGGCTGCGTGTATAGCCGCCCGGGCGGGTTGCGGGAGAACGTCGAGGCCTTGGTTCCCGGTGCGTGGGTCAGGCAGGTCGAGGGCCCAAAGCACGCGTATCCCTATCTCGCCGAGTACGGATCGCGCGTGAATGCAAAAAAAAATCTTCCCCTTCTCGTCGATATCCTTAACTGCGCAAATGGGTGCAACCGAGGAACCGCGACGCTCAAGCGCGTCTCGATCGACGACGCGGACGGGAAACTCAACGCGCTTAAAGCCGAAAAGCTCACCGCTCGGGCGGGGCCGTTTAAAAAGAAATCAGAAGCGCTTTTCAGGATGTTCGACGCGAAATTAAAACTAGCGGACTTCATGCGAACGTATCGAAACCGGCGGGTAACGCTCGCGAGCCCGTCTGAGGCCGAGCTCGAGGCGATCTACGCCGAGCTGCACAAGGATACTGAGGTGTCGCGAAAGATCGACTGCTCCGCGTGCGGGTACAATACGTGCGAGGAGATGGCGCGCGCGATCCATAACGGGATAAACGGCCGAACGAACTGTATCGACTTTAACCGGCGCGAGATCGCGCGCGAGGGAGAAAGCATCGGGGAGAAGACGAAGATCATCGGCGAGCTTTCGGCCTATTCGGCTGCGGTCGTCTCGGTCCTCGACGAAATAGACGGACTGAATCTCGACGTGCGCCTCGACGGGGATTTCTCGGGGGAATTCGCCGAGATCCGCGACTCCATTAACCGGATTCTCGATACCCTCAACATGACCCTGACCGAGATCAGGGAATACGCCGATCAATTCGGCGCCGGGGCCGAGCAGGTTTCTCAGGGGAGTAACAATATCGCGGAGGGCGTCGGGGCGCAGGGCACGGCGATGGAGAAACTTTCAGCCCTCATCGGGATGCTCACGGAGAAGACGAAGCAGAATGCCGCGAACGCCGAGCGCGCCCGCGCGCTTTCTGCCATGGCGCGTGAGTCGGCGGAGGACGGGAATCGGCGCATGGGCGAGATGCTCAAGTCGATGGAAGAGATCAACGAGGCATCGGCGAATATCACGAAGATCCTCGGCGTTATCGACGACATCGCCTTCCAGACGAATATCCTCGCGCTTAACGCCGCGGTCGAGGCCGCGCGAGCGGGGAAATACGGCAAGGGTTTCGCGGTCGTTGCCGACGAGGTGCGAAACCTCGCCCAACGGTGCTCGGGCGCGGCGAAGGAAAGCGCGGGCTTTATCGAGGCGTCCGTCTCGCGGGTGAAGAACGGCAGCGGCATCGCGAACGAGACGGCCTCCGCCCTCGCGAAGATCACGCAGAAATCGTCGGAGATCGCCGCGATCGTCGACGAGATCGCATCGACGTCCGCGGAGCAAACCGGCGGGATCGACACGATAACCGTAAACCTTCAGCAGGTGTCGCATGTCGTGCAGTCAAACTCGTCGGCATCGCAGGAGAGCGCCGAGGCAAGCGTGCAATTATCGCAGCAGGCGGGTTCGCTCAAGGAAAGCGTCGCGCGGTTCAGGCTTCGCGGATAGTCGCGGGTCGAATGAGCTTGCGGCCCTAAGGCCGTCATGATAACCTTGTGACATGAATAGAGCTTCGCGACTGCGCCCCGTATATATCGCGGCGTTTCTTCTTGCTTTATGCGGCATCGCTATCGCCGAGCCGGCCGCCGATAAGCCCTCGGTAACCATCTCTTCGACGGGAATCCTTGAGTCATATGACGGAATTCCGAATCGAGCCCTTGCGGATTGGAAACGGGACATCGCGGCATATTCGCTCAGGCACTACGGCGTCGAGACTTGGTCAATCGTCCCGACGGCGATCGTGCTTCACTATACCGCGTCATCGGGCTTTCCGCTCAATCTCATTGAGTCCCGCACCTTTCAAGACGAGGCTCCGGGCGTCGCGAGCCATTTCGTTATCGATGAGGCAAACGGCGTTGGAGCCATATATCAACTCTTGCCGCTCGAGGTGATGAGCCGCGCGACCTTCGGCGCGAACTTCTGCTCGATCAGCATCGAGATGGTCGCGCGAAACGAGGATGATCTCCTGGGGAAAAAGGCCCTGCTCGATAAGGCGATTTCGCTCGTGCGAGAGCTGATGAATCGCTACGATATTCCCCTCGCTCGGGTGTATGGGCATTCGGAGATCGACGCCATGCTTGCGGCAAACCCGCACGGCGAGTTTCATGACGACACGATCGAGGGCGCGTTTATACCGCGAAAGGTAGATCCCGGCGAGCGGGTCATGAACCTCGTGCGCGCGAGCCTTCGCGGGGACACGGTTGCCGGAGAGGCGCACTGACCCCGCGGGGAAGAGATCGCATTGAGAAGGCCGTGAGCAAAAAAAAGCCCCGAGAAAATCGTTTCCCGGGGCTATATCTCGCGCAAGCGTAAGGCGCCGCGCAAACGAAAGAATCTTAGGATATCGAGTCCCTATCGCAGCGCTTTCTTGAGCGCGTCGACGCGATCGGTCTTTTCCCAGGGGAATTGGCTTCGGCCGAAATGTCCGTATGCGGCCGTTTCCTGGTAGATGGGGCGGCAGAGGTCGAGCGTTCTGATGATCCCCGCGGGCGAAAGGTCGAACACGTCCTTAACCGCGTAGGTGATCTTCGTTTCGTCGATGACTCCGGTCCCGAATGTGTCGACCATGACAGAAACCGGGAAGGGGACCCCGATCGCGTATGCAAGCTGGATCTCGCAGCGTTCCGCGAGCCCCGCCGCGACGATGTTCTTCGCGACGTAGCGGGCCATGTACGCGGCCGAGCGGTCAACCTTCGACGGGTCCTTTCCGGAGAACGCGCCGCCGCCGTGACGGCCCATGCCGCCGTAGGTGTCGACGATGATCTTGCGTCCGGTTAAGCCCGTGTCGCCGAAGGGCCCGCCGATGACGAACCTTCCGGTCGGGTTGATGAAATATTTCGTGTTGATGTCGAGGAGCCCCGTCGGACCGAGCTCCGGCTTGATGATTTCCTCGATGATGCTCTCGGTTATGGTTTCGTGCGTAACCTCGGGATCGTGCTGATGGGACACGACGACGGTGTCGATGCGGATCGGCTTATGCCCGTCATACTCGATCGTTACCTGGCTTTTCGCGTCGGGGCGGAGCCACGGGAGGCGTTTGGATTTGCGGAGCGCGGTCGCGCGGCGCAGGAGCGCGTGCGCGTACATGATCGGCGCGGGCATGAGCTCCGGGGTTTCCGTGCACGCGAAGCCGAACATCATGCCCTGGTCGCCGGCGCCCTGCTGTCCGCGGAATTCGTTGAGGCCCGAGCCGACGACGCCTTGGTTGATGTCCGGCGACTGGGCGTGGATCATGTCGAGAACCGCCATCGAGTCGCAGTCGAGACCGTAATCAGAGTTTGTATAGCCTATCTCGCGCGCGATGTTGCGGACGATGGATTGAACGTCAACGTAGGTATTGGTCGTGATCTCGCCGCCGACGAGGACGAGCGCGGTCGACGCGAAGCTTTCGCAGGCGACGTGGCTCGCTGGATCGTCCTTGAGGCACGCGTCGAGAATCGCGTCCGAGATCTGGTCACAAAGCTTGTCGGGATGGCCCTCTCCGACCGATTCTGAGGTAAAAAGGTGCCGTGTAGTGTTCATTGAGAAAAACCTCCCTTGCAATGCCGAAAGAATAGCACTAAGCTAAACTATATAATAAATGAACAATAAACACCAGGAGGCATAATCGGTATGGCGTTGTACAAGGCGTATCCAAAGAAGGGCAGCACGTGCAAAGTAACCTTTGAATTGCCCGCGGAGGCCACGACCGGCGTGAAGAAGGTCGCGCTCGTCGGGGATTTTAACGATTGGAAAGCCAACGCGAACATCCTTTCCCGGAATAAAGAGGGCCTTTTCTCCGTTACCGTCGTGCTCGAGCAGGGGCATGAGTATCAGTTTCGGTATTTGATGGACGACGCGCGTTGGGAAAACGATTGGGCGGCGGATAAATACCTTCCCTCGACCTTCGCGAACTGCGACAATTCCGTCGTCATCGTATAAGTGACGTATTAACCGGCGTCGCGAAAGGGCGTCGGTTCCGACCGGGTTTTATTCAACAATCGAAAAACGCGTATCGAGAATCGTGACCTTCCCTCGTAGCCCGGGGGTAAGGCGGATTTTTTTATCCTTCGAGATAAAAATGCCTTCCGTTCCCGGCAGCGAGGCAAGGAGCGCCATGCCCCTCTCGGTCCCGAGGAGGAATGTCGACGTTGAAAGGGCGTCCGCATCCATGGAATTTCCGGTGACGATCGTGACCGAGAGAAGCTCGTTGTTCTCGGGATAGCCGGTTTTTGGGTCGAGGATGTGATGGTAGTGCACGCCGTCTTTCTCGAAGTACCGCTCATAGATCCCTGAGGTGACGATCGTCTTGTTGATTACTGGAAGGCTCGCGATCGGTTCGCCCCTGCTGATCGAGGGATCGCGAATTCCGATGATCCAGGGTTTCCCCGGGGCTTTTTCCCCGATGGCATAGATGTTTCCTCCGAGGTCTATCATCGCGCGCTTGATCCCGCGCCGCGCGACGATTTGCGCGACCTCGTCCGCCGCGAAGCCCTTCGCGATGGCGCCGAGATCGAGCCGCATGCCTTTCTTGGCGAGGAACACCGTGCCCGCCCGCCCGTCAAGCGCGATGTCCTTCCAGGAAACGAGCGCGAGCGCTTTTTTTAGGTCGTCGGGCGCGGGAACGGCCGCGAAGTCGGTTCCTATGTTCCAGAGCTTGACGACGGGTCCGATCGCGGGGTCGAAGGCACCGTCCGTTCGCGCGCTGAAGGCGAGCGCCTCGGAAAGGACCTTGAGGGTATCGGGTGCCGCCTTTACCGGTGAAACGCCCGCCGCGCGGTTAATCTCGGCGAGGTTCGAATCCTCGCGGTTCGCGCTGAGGCACGCGTCGATCGCGCGAAGCCGCGCGAATATCTCGTCATAGGAATCTTTCGTGCCTTTCTCGAAGAGGTTCACCGTACAGACGGTTCCGAGCACGAATTCCGTCCGCGCCGATTCCTTGGCCTGACAGGAAGACGACGTCGCGAGAAGTAAGAGCGTGATCGCGATGAGGTTAGTCCGTTTATTAGGTTCTTTCATGCGGGGTAACTATACCGAGTCTTACCATGACTTTAAAGGGCTGAGCCCTTCGCCGCTTCCTTCTTCTTTCGCTTGACCTCATAGAGTTTCGCGTCGCTTTCCTCGATGATGCTTTCGAAGGTTCTCGCCTCATCGGGGGATGGCTCGACGAAGACAAATCCCCAGCTCGCCGAAAGGGTCCAGGGATGGGCCCCGTGCGCGTTGAAGGCCGTAATCTGTTCGGCGATTCGCTTGAAGGTCCCCTGTAGGGCTGCTTCGTGGATGTTGCTCATGAGAACGACGAACTCATCGCCGCCGTATCGCACGACCAGGTCGTTTTCGCGGAAGCATCGCTTGAGGATTCTGGAAAGGGCGAGGATGGCGTCGTCGCCTTCCTTGTGCCCGAAGGTGTCGTTGATCTTCTTAAGGCCGTCCATGTCAAGAAAGATAAAGGAGCACGGCTCGCCGCTTTTCACCGTTTGCTCGTACATGGTTCGCCCTGTCGTATAGAGCGCGCGGCGGTTAAAGAGGCCGGTAAACTCGTCGATCACGGAGAGTTTCGAGAGGGCGTCGTTCGTCCGCGTGAGCGTTCGGATTCGGTTCTCGATCATGTCGTTTGACATTGCCGCGTCGATGATTTGCGATACGAGGGCTTGAAGCCGGCAAAAATGCTCGTAGCGATTTGAGGTCATGGAGAACACCATGTATCCGTAAACGGTGTTCGCGTGGACGAGCGGCAAGATGGCCGTCGGCATCTTGAAGGGTTCCACGCCCTCCGGAATGAGCAGGTGCGCGGGGAAGACCGGAAAATCACTTTCTGGGATCTCCGGGGATTTCCCCTCTCGGTAGGCAAGCCTGAGCTCCCCGAGGTTCGGGTCGGTGGCGCTCAAGAACACCATGAGGCAGCGCTCGATGCCGAGGAGCGGAAGGTTGGCCGCGATGATGGCGACGGTTTCCTGGACGGAGAAGTGCTGCGCGATGAGGTTGTTGCAGATTTGGGTGAAGTTGATCGTCCCGAGATCGCTTTCGTGGAGTCGCGCGAATACTTGCGTTTTGCTCTGCAGTAAGAGCCTGAAGGCGTCGACGAAAAGGGCGTTGATGAATATCTGCGAGTTGAATTCCTTATGGCGGAGCGCGGATATCGTCCATTGCGTCGTGAAGAGGTCGATGAACGAGGCGTCAAGGTCTCCCGTATGGGTAAGCTCTCGGATTGCCCGCTGGATAAAGGCCATGAATTGCGCGGGGTCCCGCGTGGCGATGCTTTTCTCGAGGATGTCCTCAAGGTTGCGTCTGAGCGCGTTTATCTTTCTCGTTTCGCCCCATTGCGCCTTAATGGGCTGCGGCTCGCGAGATTCTGTACTTTGCAGCGTCGCGTGCGCTTGCGCCATGCGCGATGTGCAGCCGCATGACTCCCTGATGACGAAGCTCGCGTTGAAACGAATCTTCTCGCTTTCGTAGGTCGTCGTTCCCGATAAATCCGAGGCAACGCGATCGAGCAGCGCGGCGGTCATTTCCCAGATCGGGAAACTCACGCTCGAAAGACGGGCGGCGAGCGAGGATCCTTCCTCGACGTCGTCAAAACCCGTGATGGCGATGTCTTCCGGCACGGAGATGCCCTTGTTGAGAAACTCGCGGGCGGCCCCGATCGCCATCTCGTCGTTCAGGCACACGAGTACGTCGGGTATGGTTTGTCCGTCGGAAAGTAGCTTCCTGGCTGCTTGCCTTCCGCTTTCCATGGTGAAGTCCCCGTCGGCGATCGCTTCCGGAGCGACGGTTATACCGCGTTCCCCTAACAGTTCGACGATTCTGTCGCGTCGGTACCGGGAAAGGCTTTCCGGGGAATCGGGACCGGAGAGGATCGAGACCTTCCGATAGGCGTGCGTCTCCGCGATGTGCCGCGCGAGTTCCTTTATTGCGGGATCTTCGTTCGCGATGACGCTGAAGGTCGAAGGGAGGTCGCCGAAAAAGGAATAGATCGGAAGGTCTTTGCAGCGGGTGAGAATCGTCTGGAAAACCGATTCGGGGCTATAGGGCGAAATATTATGCGGGAATACGATGAGCGCGTCGAGCATTTCCGGGTCGGGAAGGGTGTATGCGTAGGAGCTTGCGCCGCATTCTCGCCCGCGTTCGATATAGCCCCCGAAATAGAATACGAGGTGGAGGCCGCGTTCGTCTGCCGCGTCGATGAGGCAGGCGATTGCGCGGCGGTTAAAGAAACCGCTGACGGAGTCAATAAGTACGCCGACCGAATCCCCCTGAGGGGGGCGTTTTTTCCCTTCGTTGTCTCCGTCAGTAGCCATACATACAGTATCGAATTTCTTCTTTTACTTTACAATGCTCAAATGCAGTTCGTTCAGCTGCTTTTGGTCTACCTCGCTCGGGCAGTCGTCCATCGGGCTGATCGCGAAGCTGTTTTTCGGGAACGCGATGACTTCCTTGATGGAGGTCTCGCCCGCCATGAGCATGACGAGGCGGTCGAGTCCCGGGGCGATTCCCCCGTGGGGCGGCGCGCCGAACTTAAAGGCGTCGGTGAGGAAGCCAAACCGCTTTTGGGCCTCTTCCTCGCTGAACCCGACGATCTTGAAGATCTTTTTCTGGAGCTCGGGATCGTGGATGCGGAGGGACCCAGAGGCGAGCTCGTAGCCGTTGAGGACGAGGTCGTAGAGGTCTCCCTTTACGCTGCCCGGGTCGGACTCGAGGGTCGCGTGGTATTTTTCCTGGGGCCAGGTGAACATATGATGGGCGGTGTCCCACTTGTTCTCTTCCTCGTTCCACTCGAACATCGGGAAGTCGACGATCCAGGCGAACTCGTAGCGCCCTTCCTCGCAGAGGTTAAGGTCCTTTCCGAGTCGGGTTCTGACGGCGCCGAGCGCGGTGCAGGCGATCTTCGCCTTGGGGTCGGCGACGAAGAGGAGGAGATCCCCGGCCTTCGCGCCGAGCTTGCCGCAGACGTCCGCGGTTTTGCCCTCGAAGAACTTGGAGATGCCGCCCTCGAGAACGGGCTTACCGTCGGCACCGGCGTTTACCTTCATCCAGCCGAGTCCTTTCGCCTTGTAGATTTTCGCGGTGGACTCAAGGTCCTCGATGAGCTTTCGGCTGTACTTTTCGGCGACGCCGGGAACGACGAGCGCCTTAACCTTGCCGCCCGCGGCGACGGCGTCCTTGAACGCCTGAAAGGTTCCGAGCTCGGCGAGGAAGGCGCCGTTCTGCATCTTCATGTCGAAGCGGAGCTCGGGCTTGTCGGAGCCATAGAGGTCGATCGAGTCGTCGTAGGCGATGCGGTTGAACTTGGCGGGGAGCGTCACGCCGAGGGTTTCCTTGAAGATGTGGGCCATGAGCCCCTCGATGAGGTTCAGGATGTCCTCGCGGTTTACGAAGCTCATCTCGATATCGACTTGGGTAAACTCGGGCTGGCGGTCGCCGCGCGCGTCCTCGTCGCGGTAGCAGCGCGCGATCTGGAAGTACTTGTCGAACCCGGAGACCATGAGGAGCTGCTTGTAGAGCTGCGGCGACTGGGGGAGGGCGTAGAACTTACCGGGATAGAGCCGGGACGGCACGAGGTAGTCGCGGGCGCCTTCCGGGGTCGACGCGATGAAGGTCGGGGTCTCGAGCTCGTAGAAGCCCTTGGAGACGAGGTATTGCCGCGTCGCGAAGGAAACCTTCGAGCGGAGGGCGAGATGGTGCTGCATCTGGCCCGAGCGGAGATCCAGGTAGCGGTATTTCAGGCGGAGATCCTCGTTCGCGTTCGTTTTTTCGTCGATGACGAAGGGAAGGGTCTCCGATTTGTTCAGGACGACGATGTTCTTGGCGACGACCTCGATCGCGCCGGTCGGCATGTCCTTGTTGACCATCGAGTCGGGGCGGGTACGCACGACGCCCTCGACCGCGATGCAGTATTCCATCTTGAGGTCCGCGGCGATGGCCGCGAGCGCCTGGGGCGCGTCAGCGTCGACGACGACCTGGGTGAGTCCGTAGCGGTCACGAAGGTTAATAAAGGAAATCCCGCCGTGATCGCGCTTGCGGTGGACCCATCCATTCAATATAACGGTTTTTCCGTCATGTTCCTTGCGGAGATCGCCGCAGGTGACGGTTCGTCTCATGTTTTCCATAAAAGGCAGTATATCCGCAAGCCCGTTTCCGTGACAAGGATACGGCGGAATTTTACTTTTTCGGTGGTCGACCCTATACTTGGCATATGGTGAAAAGCGACTCATCAAATAAAAACTCGCGGATTATCGGCATCGTCATCATCCTCGTCTGGCTCGTGGTTTTTATGGTCATGATTCTCGGAATCGTCTTTCCGGTGGTTTTTTTCATCTCCCTCAAGCGGGTATACCTCAACGAGCAGCGGATAATGGTAAGCCTTTCCGTGAAGTATATAGACGACTTTTTCGCCCAAAAACAGGCGTTTCTCTCGACGATGGCGGAATCCGACGTGATTCGGGACTCTTCGTTTTTTGGCGAGGCCGAGCGCGCCTCGCGCGGGGTTCCCTCGTCGTCGGCGCTCGCGCAGCGGCGATTTCTCGATACCGCGCTCGCGCATTACCCCGCCTTTCGCTTTTTCGCCCTGTTAACCCCCGATACGGCGCGGCCCGTCCTTCTCGAGCCTTTTCAGGCCCAAAACGCCCTGACCGAGGATCAGTATGAGCGCGGGTATATGTACCGAGAATGGGCCCAGGAGACGGTTGCCCGATATCGGAATTGGGATAGGCAAGGCTCCGTCCCGAGCTACATCGCCAACGCGTTTATCTCCCAGCCGGGGAACGTCCCGGCCATTTCGATCTCGGTCGGTGTCGTTAACGACAAGAAGGAACTCAGCGGCATACTCTACGCGAATATCAGCCTGGAAACCTTAAGCTTTTTCATCAAGAGCCTTGCGTACGGAAAAACGGGGAAGGTGTATCTCGTCGACGCGGCGGGAAACCTGCTCGCGCATCCGGATATTTCTCCCGGCATCGAGGCAAAGGATAAGGATGGAAGGGTTGAATGGACGCTCCGTGACTTTTCCAAGAATCCCGTCGTGAAAAACGCGATAGAGAACCGCTATGTCTCCGGTTTTTACTCAATGCCCGGAGATAGACGCCTGGTCCTTGCTTCCTACGCGAAGATTCCCGGGCTCGGGTGGACCGTCGTCGTTGAGCAGGACGCGAACGAGGCCTTTTCGATCGTGAGGCTCTATACCTACGTGATTATCCTCCTCGTGCTCCTGACCCTCGGCGGTTCCCTGTTATCGTTTATCCTGATTTCCCGCGAAACGGCCGAGACGACGCGCCGGCACCGAGAGCTCCTTGTTATCTCGGAGACCGATGCCCTGACCGGGCTTTTAAACCGGCGGAGCATGCTCAGCCGGATGAGCCAGCTTATCGCCGACTATGAGCGGAACGGGCAGGGCTTCGTGATCGCGATGTTCGACATCGACGACTTTAAGCAGGTGAACGACACCTACGGGCACGTGTTCGGCGACGTCGTGCTTCGGGAGATCGCCTCCCGAACCGTCTCGATCCTGCGCGTTGAGGATCTCCTGTTTCGCTGGGGCGGGGAGGAGTTTTTGCTCGTTATCAGGAATTGCGACATCGTGCGAGCTCGCGGGGTCGCCGAGAAGATTCGGCGCGTCGTGAGCGACGCGCCGATCAACGACGGCGTGACGAGCGTGACGGTGACCGTGACGCTCGGCCTTTGCCAGTTTCGCGGCGGGTCGATCGACAGCATCATCATCCACGCCGACGAGGCCCTGTACGAGGGCAAGCGAAGCGGGAAGAACATGGTCGTCGTCAGCGAGGACTGAGCACGGTCGCGGGATTCCTCTCGGCGCGAAGCTTGCCGCGCGCGTTCGCGCCTTAAAAACTATAGAGCACGGAGAAGAAGTGAAGGGCGGTTCCGCCCATGACGAAAAGGTGCCAGATAGGATGCGTCCAGCGAACCTTCCTGAGCCCGTATACGACGGCGCCCGCGGTGTACACGATTCCCCCCGCGAGGAGAAGCTTCCAGCTTAAGGACGATATGACCGCCCGCAGGGGATTTGCCGCCGCGACGATGATCCATCCCATCAAAATGTAGGTAAAGACCGAAACGACGCGGAGCCTACTGCCGAACACGGCGTAGAGGGAGATGCCCGCCGCGGCGAGCCCCCAGATCAGCGCGAATATCCACCAGCCGACCGAGCCGCGAAGTGCGGTGAGGCAGTACGCCGTGTAGGTGCCGGCGATCAAGACGTAGATGGCCGAATGGTCGAGGCGCTCGAAAACGGGGTACGCGCGCGTGGTGAGGAGTGAATGGTACAGCGTGCTGACGAGATAGAGGAATATCGCCGACGCGCCGAAGACGCTGAGCGCGGCGATATAGTAGCCGCGCTGCCCCTGGGGCGCGAAGAGGGTCGCGTGGACGACAAGAACAACGAGGCCGGCGATCGCGGCGAAGGTGCCGATTCCGTGGGTTATGGCGTTCGCGATTTCCTCGTCGAGTTTATATGGCTTGGGGAGTTTATTCATGATTTTTCCGTTCCTTCTTTGCACGGTTAGACGGCCGAAGGCTCGGAAAGGTTGCATGCGATAAGGGCTGTCGCTCGCCATCGCGCAGCGGCTAGCTCGACGCCGCGCAACGGTTGCGGTTTATCAGTCCTGGCGGGGTCGCCTGATCTCGTAGAGGAGCACGCCCGCGGCGACGGAAACGTTGAGGCTGTCCAATCGCCCGCGGGTCGGGATCGAGACGATCTCGTCGCATTTTTCGCGGAGGAGCCGCGCGATGCCGGATCCCTCGCTGCCCATGACGAGAACCGCCTTTTCCGCGATTCGGACCGTCGGCGCGGAGGTTCCCCCCGCGTCCGCCCCGTATACCCAGAAGCCCGCGTCCTTGAGCGCCTCGACGGCGCGCACGAGGTTCGTCGCGAGGACCGTCGGCACCCAGGAAGCGGCGCCCGCGCTCGTGCGGGAGATGACCTCGAAGTCGGTCGCGCCCCGATGCTCGGGGAGGATAACGAGGTCAACGCCGAATTGGTCCGCGCTTCGGATGATCGCGCCGACGTTGTGCGGGTCGGTTATGGAGTCGAGGACGACGACGAGGGCGCTGTCCTTGGTCTTGAGCTCGGCCACGGCGTCCTCGAGCCGGAGGGGCGCCTTCGCCTCCGCGTTTTCCATGACCATGACGACGCCGCGATGGTCGCGCGCGGTCGGCGGGAGCGCCTTGACGAGCGAGTCGAGCGCCTCTGCGGACGACTCCCTCGCGGGAATGCCGAGCGCGGCGGCGCTCGCGATGATCTTCTTGACGCGTGGGCCGGGCTTCGCGAATTCGACGCGGATGCCCGCCGTCGATTTCTCGCCTGCCTTGGGCCCGTCCTTTTTTCCGTTGCCCGCGTCCTCGATCGCGCGGAGCTCTTCCTCAATGGCGTGAAAGCCGGTGACTATCCTCATACTTCGTAGGTCTCGCCGTATTTAACGATCTGCACGTTCGGGAAGCCCGATTCTTCCAGATGGTCCTTGAAGACGACCTGCACGTCGGGTTCGCCATGCACCATGAAGATCTTCTTGAGCGTCGAGGTGTCCATCGCCTTAAGCCAGTCGGTCGCCTCGCGATAGTCGGCGTGCGCGCTGAACGCGTTGATCTGGGTGATCTCGGCGCGGACCGGGTGCCATTCGCCCATGATCTTTACCTCGAGCTCGCGGTTTTGGAGCCTGCGCCCAAGGGTATGCTCGGCCATGTACCCGACAAGGAGGATCTGCGTCCGGGGATCGCTGATGTTCCTCGCGAGGTGATGGGTGATGCGCCCCGCCTCGCACATGCCATCGGCGCTGATGATGATCATCGGGCCCGTCAACTTGTTGAGCGACTTCGACTCGTCGACGCTCGTGACGAAGCGGAGCGAGTTAAATCCGAACGGGTTCTTGTGGTGCTTGAGGAACGCGTCGTGCGTCGCGCTATCGTAGCACTCGGGATGGATCTGGAAGATGCTCGTCGCGTTGACGGCCATCGGCGAGTCGACGTATATCGGGATTTCCGGGATGATCTTTTTGTCGACGAGGGTGTGGAAATAGTACACGAGCTCCTGGGTTCGCTCGATGGCGAACGCCGGGATGATGATCTTCCCCTCGGTCTTGATCGCCTTTTGCGCGACCTCGGCGAGCATCGCGAGCGCGTCGTCGGTGCTCTCGTGGAGGCGGTCTCCGTAGGTGCTCTCAAGGACCATGTAGTCGACGGGAGGGAGGAGTTCGGGGTCGCGGATGATCGCCTTGCCCTTTCGCCCAAGGTCGCCGGTATACGCGATCTTCGTCTCCTTGCCGTCGCTTTCCCGCACGGTGAGCACCGCCATCGCCGAGCCGAGGATGTGGCCCGCGTCGAAGAACTCGAGTTTGACGTTCGGCGTCACCCAGGTCGGCCTACCGTACGAGACGGTCACGAACTGGTTGGTGATCGCGACGACGTCGGCTTCGTCGAACAGCGGCTTCCAGTCGAAGGTCTCGCCGCGCTTCGCCGCGTGCTTGGTCCAGAACTCTGCGTCGCGCGACTGGATGTGCGCGGAATCCATCATGATGAGGTTCGCGAGGTCTCGCGTCGCGGGGGTCGAGTATATGTTACCCTTAAACCCGTTGAGCCCGAGCATCGGCAAAAGGCCGCAATGGTCGTAATGGGCATGGGTCAGGATTACCGCCTCGAGCTTGTCTGCGGGGACGTCGAAATTTCGGTTTTTCTGGTCGGCTATCGCGCGGATGCCTTGGAAAGCCCCGCAATCGATGAGGATCGAGTGCCCATCGACTTCAAGCACGTGCTTGGAGCCGGTAACTTCCTCGGCGGCGCCTAAGGAATACAGTGATATGCTCATGGGAAAAGGATAGACCGATTGGTGCTATTCTGCAAGCGCAATCAATGGTATAATTTCTCGCACGAGGTGGTTTTTGTATACCAGAGAAATTCTTCCGGCGCCAGATTTCCCCGTGATAAACGGTAAGCCGGTCTTCGGCACCTTTTCCGGGGTATTCAAGAAATTCGATATACGCGGCCTTAAGCACCCGTTTACCAGCCTTCCCCTTCCTTCGATCGCGACCAACTTCCGGATTATGGGGATCATGCGCTTCGCGTTCTGCGACGACAACAATATCGGCGAAATAGAGCTTTTCGACGCGGGCTATTTCTCGTTTATGGAAACGACCCTCTGGAACCGCAAGACCTGCCACCGGATCGCCTATCGGCGTATCCTGCCCCCCGGTCTCATGAAGGTCCCCGTTGATTTTTCGAACAGCATGACCGCGTGCCGAACCCATCGGCGCTTGGTACGGATCAATGCGCGTCTCGCAAGGCGGCGGTTTGTCGCGGATTTTGACTTTCTCGGCTCAGATGCCCGTCCGCCGTGCGAGGGTCGGCTCGAGATGGATCTCTCGCTCCCGGGATTCGCGGAGCTTTCGGCCGTCGTTCCGTATCGCGTGAGGCGGCGATGCCAGGTCTCGTATCTCATGACCGCACCGCTTTCGGGTTCGATCGGGACGGGGTATGATGACTATCACATCAGCCCGGAAAACGGCGTCGGGTTCTTCGATATTCGCAAAGCCCATTTCGGCCTCAGGACCAAGATGAGCAAGATGATCGGGCTTGGGCGCCTCGCGGGGCGCATGGTCTCGTTTCAGCTCGGGAATCCGCTCTCGAACGACGATGCCCGGTATAACGACAACGTCCTCTTTATCGAGGGAAAGGCGTATCCCCTGCCGCCGGTCAAGATCACGCGCCCCTACGGGGTCTCGGGCGAGTGGGTTATCCAGGATACCGAGAGCATGGTTGACCTCGTGTTTACCCCGATATCCGACAGCCAGCGCCAACTGAGTGCTTTTATCGTCCGGACCGACTATCATACGGTGTATGGGCTCTATGAGGGAACGCTCCTTACCAGCGACGGCGAAAAGATTGAGCTTAGGGGCTTCCCCGGCATCGGTAAAAAAGTTCTTTTACGTATTTGAGGAAAAAACGTGATGGCAGAAAACGAATCCCTTGAGGCGGGCCTGCTCCCGTCCCTTCCCGAGAAGGAACTCCAGGCGATTAATCAGCTGATGGC
>DAOPYF010000034.1:0-21667 GCA_035352735.1 Treponemataceae bacterium
TCAGCGCGTTATACGCGCGAACGAGTGCTTCGGCATTCGGCCGTTTTCGCGAGAAAAGGACGTATCCCTTAACGTCCTCGCCGGGAAGGGGGATTACCCGTATCTTTTTTTCGATTCCCTGGCGCCGTGCCTCGGCGAGACAGGAGAACTCGTTCTGGTCGAGTATCGCGTCGATCCGGTTTGAAAGGAGCTTTCCCATGTTCTGGGCTATCCAGGCGTCCCCGGCGACGTACTCGAACGTGACGCCCGTCGCTTTCGCGAAAAAACTGCCGGGATACGCGCCGAGAAGGTAGCCGATGCGCAATCCATACACGTCGTCGATCGATCCGATCGACGCGAGGGGAGACTCCGCGCGAACGGTGAGCGAAGGATGGGTGACGAAGCACGGTTTATCCGGATAGAGAATGTAGGCCTTTCGCTTTTCGTTGATGCCGAGCTCAAGGCTCATGTCGAGGTCGCCGTTCTGCAACGACGGGAAGATTCTCGAGAGGGGAAGGAGTTCTATTTTCGGCTCATACCCGAGCGCGCGCGCAACCGCTTTCGCGTACTCGATGCCGGGCCCGAAGGGCTCCCCGCCCGGATTTTTTTGCATGACCACCGGCGAATGGAGAAACACGCCAATCCGGAGGGTTTCGGCGCCGACGTTCCCCAGTACAAGCAAACAGAGAATTACTGTAGTAAAGCGGCGCATTTACCCTCCACGATGGCGTTTTGGCGTTTCCATCGTCTCTCAGTATAGGGTTTAATGGCATATGCCGCAACCGGAGATTATTCCGTCAAGCGATCGACGCGCGCAGGTTACTCCTTAAACGACGCGCCGACCGAAACCTGGATCGTTTCGCCGACATAGCTGTAGCGGACGAAGTAGTAATGGTCGCCTTCCGCGTAGATGACCCGCTCGGGGACGCTCGTCCATTCGGTGGCATCGGGATCGCTTAGGACGGTAAAGGCGCTTTCGGCGACGTTCTTGCCGTTGAGGACGACCGCGTAGCTCACGGTGAACTCCGCCTTCCCGTCCGCGTTGAGCGCGCCCTTTACGTTTGCGCTCACCTTTCCCTTATAGTCGACGCGGTTCATTGTCTTTCGGTCGTACAGGAAGTACGATTCCTCGTCGGTGAGGTTGTCGGGGGTCGCGCCTCCAGAGCTGATGGAATAGTTGATGTCGACGCCCGGAAGGTAGCTTTCCTTGAAGTTGATTTGGACGACGTTCTTTCCGGGCTTGACGGTGAACTCGGCGTAATAGCGCACCATGTACGACACGACGTAATGGATGATATGTTTTCCCGGCGCGATATCGTTGATGCTTTTCTTGAGACCCTGCGCCTCGTTCTCGATCGTGACCGCGAGCGGGGTGTCGAAATCGAGGATTGGTTCCCGCGCGATCATGCCAAGGAAGTATACGTCAGGCGCCTTCTCGCCGGAAGGCTTCGCGGTCGCCGTTCCCTTGCCCGCGGCGCTCGTTTTCTCCGCGGCGCTTGGCTTATCCGCGCTCGCGGTCGCCGTGGGCTTCGGCGCCGTTTGGGATGAATCATCCGAGGTCGCCGTACTTGTCGTTCCGGCGGGCGCATCGCTTCCCTTCGCGGCATCCTGCCTTCCCGCGATCCCGGGAAGGGCGCGCATGGCGAAAAGCCCGAGTGCGATGAGAATCGCCGCGGCAATGCCTGCGATGAGCGCGACGCGTCCGGCCGGTATCGCCCCCATGCGCTTGGCGCCTTTGGGCGCCTCGGGGACCGTGATCCCGTCGTTCCATATCTCGTAGATTTCCTCGGCCTTCTGGATGCCCTTGAGGTAATAGCTTCCGTGGAGCTTTGACTTCGCGCCCTTTGCGTCGAAGAGCCAGCTCTTGATGCTGTCGAAGACGGGGTAGGTGACATAGACATGCCCGCCCGCCGCGAGGCTTTCGACGCGGGAGGCCTTGTTCACGTGGCGGCCGAAAAGATCGGTTTGGATTTTATTCTCGATGACGGTTTGGCCCATATGGAGCCCGATGCGAACCAGTATCGCGTCGAGTTCGGGGTGCGCGGCGTTGAACTCGGCGAGCCGCTTCTGGATCAGGAGGGCTTTTTCCGCGGCGGCGGTCGGCTCGGCGAACACCGCCATGATGGAGTCGCCGATATACTTGATGACGACCCCCGCTCCGTTTTCCTCGATCGTCTCGACGAGGATCCTGTCGTGCTCGCGGTGGAGCTCATGGACGTAGGTCTCGCCCTTGTTTTCGGTCAGTGCGGTAAAGCCCTGAATGTCGGTGAACATGATCGTGAGGACTGCGGTGTTCTTTTTTTTGCGGTACTCATCGATGTCCGAGAATTCCCGCTGGGTCAGGTCGAGCGTCGTTCGGAGCGTGTTTTCTGCCATAAAGCACCTCATTCGTTGTGTATCGCGTTAACGTAAGTTTGACGGATACTGTTACCCTATCACGGTTTTCGGGAAAAAGGGCTCAGAATAGCGAAAAAAGCATAAGGATGCTCGTATGAGGGCGGTCAAGCTTGTAAAAAATGAAGGGCAACCGGGTTCTCCGGATATTACTCCTGCTTTTTTTAGTTGCATTACGGGAATTTCACCTATACACTGGAGATAATGAATTTCCCGTCCGTCGGTAAAAGGATTGGTAATTTCCTCCTATATTCTCGCCCCTCAACCGGCGCGGTTCCGTTCTTGGAACAAATCGCGGTTATGGCGCTTTACACCACGGGCCTATCCCTTATCGGGATTTCACTGACCAATATTTCCTTGATTTCCGCCCATGGGTTTACCTTGAGCGCGATACTTCTCGTGTCCTATATCGTCCTCGCGGCCCTAGGAATCCTTTCCTTCTGGCTCACTCGAACGCTCACCGTCTCCCGCGTCATCTATGGCCTCGCCGTCGCCTTGGTCGTGCTCGAACAGGCGATCGACGCCGGCGGCGTATACGGGCTCGGCGTGTTCTATTTCTTCTTCGCGTTTCCCATCGTGTACATGTTCTTCGGGCTCCGCTTCAGCGTGATATCGATGATCGCGTATTGCGCCGCCTTCGCCACGCGTTTGTGCTTCGGCCCGCCGTCCGCGGACTCGATCTACAACTCAGGCGATATCGGCTCCCGTTCCCTCATGATCATCGGGTTCGCGGCCATTATCGAGATTCTCATCTGCGTTTGCTTCGATCGGATCTTCAAGCATCTTTCGCGTCAGGCTTTCCATGATCAGACGAGCGGGCTCCCGAACCGGCGCAAGGTTGAGGATACCCTTAAGCGCGACATCGCGTACTTCGGCGGGTCAAAGCTCGAGTTCTCGATCATCGCCATCAAGATGATTAACCTCAATCGCGTGAATACCCTCCTCGGCAGCGAGGGGTGCGACGCGATCCTTCGCGAAACCGGCAGGCGGCTTCAGTCCTTCGGGGTTGAGACGCGGATCGTCGGGCGCTGGAGCAGCTCGATTTTCATTCTCGTGAGCGATCTCCATGAAACGGGGGACGTCGAGCTTTTCTCGTCGGCCCTCCTCGAAACCCTGTGCGCGCCGTACGCTGCCTCCGGCCGGATGATCACGGTAAACTTCGCGCTCGCGGTCTCGCGGCACCCCGAGGACTCTGACGCGGGCGCCTCGATCGTGGAAAACGCGATATCCCTTCTCGACTCGAGTACCGTGCAGCCCGGCGAGATACGGTTCTTCAACGAGGAAACGCTCAGCCTCCAGCGCTATCGATACGCGATCCTCGATAACCTAAGCAACGCGAACTTCGACCGCGTGTTCAAGCTCGTGTACCAGCCGAAGGTTCGGATAAGCGACCGCGTGTGCACGGGGGCCGAGGCGCTGATCCGCTGGCACGACGAGCAGTTCGGGGACGTTTCCCCGAGCGTGTTCATCCCGATCGCGGAGAAGACGGGCTTCATCAGGAAGATCACGCGCTGGGTGATCAGGCGATGCGTCGCCGACATCGGCGCGATCAGGAAGGCCGAGGGGGCGCTCGCGCGGGAACTCTCCTTCTCGGTCAACCTTTCCGTCGCCGACCTCAGGGACAAGGGGCTCATCGATTTCCTCGCGCGCGAGGTCATTTCGGTCCCGGGGATGACGGAGGCGATCGAGTTCGAGATCACCGAGGGAATCATGCTCGACGAGGACGCGCAGGTAAAGCTCAACCTTACCCACCTCCAGGCGGCGGGATTCAAGATCGCGATCGACGACTTCGGGACGGGATACTCGAGCCTAAGCTATCTTCACAAGATCAGGGTGAACGAGCTCAAGATCGACCAAAGCTTTATCCGAAACCTTTTCGCGCGCGATACCCCAGACGAGACGCCGGTCATCGACGCGATCATCTCGATGAGTAAGTCGCTCGGCCTCAACATAACGGCCGAGGGCGTCGAGAACGAGGCGCAGTTCGCCTGGCTTAGGAACAACGGCTGCAATACCGTTCAGGGATTCCTGTTCAGCCGCGGGATTTCCGTCGAGGACTTCGTCGAGTACGTCCGGAAGAACCGCAACGGCTCGCCTTCCCCCGAGCGAAAGCGCCCCCTGCTCATCAAGGAATCCTAACCCAACAGTTCACGGGCGCGCCGCCAGTCACGCAAATTTGACAACCACTGATTTACCCCTACAATCAAATTAGGATCGTAGTATTTTTTACCCCACGTAATCCGAAACGAGGAGGGCGCATGGAGCAGGCACAGGCGGAAAAGGTCGAGTTCAGCCCGGAGCTACGGGCGTTCATCGAGAAGTGGAAGGGGGAGCCGGGAAACCTCATCATGGTTCTCCATAAAACCCAGCAGGAGTACGGGTACCTTCCCCGAAAGGTCGCGATCCAGCTCTCGCGCGAGCTCGACACGCCGCTCGCCCGCATCTACGGGGTCCTCACCTTCTACCATTATTTTAAGCTTACCAAGCCCGGAAGGCACAACATCCAGGTGTGCATGGGCACCGCGTGCTACCTCAAGGACGGCGAGGATATCATCCAGGAGATCGAGAACCTCTTGGGGATCGGGGTGAACCAGGTCACCGAGGACGGCGAGTTCTCCCTCGAGGCGGTCCGTTGCGTCGGCTGCTGCGGGCTTTCGCCCGTCGCGGTCATCGGGGGCGAGGTGTTCGGTAAGCTCGTCCCGGACCAGCTTCCCGAAATTCTCGCGCGGTTCAGGGGCAAATAGGCTCTTACCGGGCGCCAAAAGGAAATCCCATACAGGAAAAAACGGAGGCGAATCGATGACGTTGGAAGAGCTCCGCGCGATGCGCGCGGAAAGCCAGAAAGAGATGGAACGGCGCGTGACCGACGGGAACGAGATCGAGGTGATCGTCGGGATGGGTACCTGCGGGATCGCCGCGGGCGGGAAGCTGACGCTCGCCGCCTTTATCAAGGCGCTTGACGAGTTCGGCCTCAAGGGCGTGACCGTCAAGCAGACGGGCTGCATGGGGCTTTGCTACGTCGAGCCGACGGTCGAGGTGAAGATGGCGGGCATGCCCGACACCATCTACGGTAAGGTCGACGCGGATACCGCGCGCGAGATCGTCAAGGCTCATATCCTCGAGAAGCGGCTCGTCGACAATCACATCTTCGACCGTCCGGCGAAGGATATCCTCAAATAAAAAAGGAAGACGCCAATGGCATGTAATCAATTTTGTTTAGTCTGCGGCGGCACGGGATGCGAGTCCTCGCGCGCGGACGAGATCTACAGAAACCTCGTGCGCGCCTGCGACGCGCATGGCCTCGGCTCCCAAGTGCAGGTCGTCAAGACCGGCTGCTTCGGCTTTTGCGAGAAGGGCCCGATCGTCAAGATCCTCCCCGAGCAGTCCTTCTACGTCGAGGTGAAGCCCGAGGACGCGGAGCGGATCGTCGCGGAGCATCTCCTCAAAGGCCGACCGGTCAAGGATCTCCTCTACAAGGGAGAGTCTGGCGCCGCGGCGAAGGGCGAGGCGGACATCAAGTTCTACCAAAAGCAGATGCGCATCGTCCTCAGGAACTGCGGCATCATCAATCCCGAGGAAATAAAGGAATACATCGCGCGCGACGGCTATGCCGCCCTCGAGAAGGTGCTTTTCACCATGACCCCCGAACAGGTTATCGAGGAGCTCAAAATCTCCGGGCTTCGCGGCCGCGGCGGCGCCGGATTCCCGACCTGGCTCAAGTGGACGAATACCCGCAAGGCGCCGGGCGACCAGAAGTACGTCATCTGCAACGCAGACGAGGGCGACCCCGGCGCGTACATGGACCGCTCGACGCTCGAGGGAGACCCGCACAGCGTCCTTGAGGCGATGACGATCGCGGGTTTCGCGCAAGGCGCGTCGAAGGGATTTATCTATATCCGCGCCGAATACCCGCTCGCGATCGAGCGGCTCGAGGTGGCGATGGGGCAGTCCCGCGCGCTCGGGCTCATCGGGAAGAACATCCTCGGCTCGGGCTTTGATTTCGACATAGAGATCAGGCTCGGCGCGGGCGCGTTCATCTGCGGCGAGGAAACCGCGCTCATGCAGTCGATCGAGGGAAAGCGCGGCATGCCGACGCCGAAGCCGCCGTTCCCGTCGGACTCGGGACTTTGGGGAAAGCCGACTTCGATCAACAACGTCGAGACCTTCGCGAACATCCCGGTCATCATCAATAAGGGCGGCGCGTGGTTCGCGAGCATCGGGACGGAGACCTCGAAGGGCACGAAGGTATTCGCGCTCACCGGCGCGATCAATAACTCAGGGCTCGTCGAGGTCCCGATGGGGACGACCCTCCGCGAGATCATCTTCGACATCGGCGGCGGGATCAAGGGCGGGCTCGGGTTTAAGGCCGTGCAGACGGGCGGGCCCTCGGGCGGCGTGATCACCAAGGAGTACCTCGACACCCCGATCGACTACGAGTCCCTCACCGCGCTCGGCTCGATGATGGGCTCGGGCGGCATGATCGTCATGGACGACGAAGACTGCATCGTCGACGTCGTGAAGTTCTACCTCGACTTCTCGGTCGAGGAGTCCTGCGGGAAATGCGCGCCGTGCAGGATCGGCGGGCGGAAGCTCCTCAACATCATGAATAAGTTCACGAAGGGCACGGGCACGATGGAGGACATCGACACGCTCAAGACGATCGGGAAGGCGATGCAGCGCGCGTCCCTTTGCCAGCTCGGCATGACGACGCCGAATCCCGTCCTTTCGACGCTCAAGTATTTCCCGGAGGAATACCTCGCGCACATCAAGGACCGGAAATGCCCGGCGGGCAAGTGCAAGTCGCTCGTGACCTACCGCATCGACAAGGCGAAGTGCATCGGCTGCACCGTCTGCGCGCGCAAGTGCCCGGTGCCCTGCATCAAGGGCGAGCGAAAGGTTCCGCACGAGATCGACCAGGCGAAGTGCATCAAGTGCGGCGCGTGCTTCGAGGCGTGCAAGTTCGGCGCCGTGGTCGTGGAGTAAGGGGGATCTATGAAAACGATTACTTGCCAGATTAACGGCGTTCCCGTCACGGTCCCCGAGGGGACGACCATACTCAAGGCCGCGCTCGAGGCCGACGTGAAGATCCCGACGCTCTGCGCGCACCCGGACCTCAAGGCGTGGGGCGCCTGCGGCATCTGCATCGTGCGCCCGGAGAAAAGCCCGCGCATGGTGCGCTCGTGCACGACGACCGTCGTCGAGGGGATGAACTACATCACCCACGACCCCGACATCGTCGAGACGAGGCGAACCGTCCTCGAGCTCATCATGTCGAACCACCCGAACGACTGCCTCCGCTGCGCGCGGAACGGGTGCTGCGAGCTCCAAAACATCTGCGCGGAGTTCGGCATCCGCGAGGTGCCGTTCGAGTCGGGGATCCGAGACCTGCCGGAAGACAACTCAACCCCCTCGGTGCAGCTCCATCCGGCGAAGTGCATCTCGTGCGGAAGGTGCGCGCTCGTGTGCCAGCAACTCCAGGACGTGTGGGCGCTCGAGTTTCTCTATCGAGGGGACCGTACCCGCATCGCGCCTTCGGGCGACGCGACCCTCGCCGAGTCGCCGTGCATCAAGTGCGGCCAGTGCTCGGCGCATTGCCCCGTCGGCGCTATCACCGAGGTCGACGAGACGAAGAAACTCTGGGACGCGATCAGGGAAAAGGACAAGCACGTCGTCGTGCAGATCGCCCCCGCGGTCCGCGTGGCCCTCGGCGAGGAGTTCGGTCTCGAGCCTGGGACGATCATCACCGGGAAGATCTACGCCGCGCTCCGCAGGCTCGGAGCCGACAAGGTATTCGACACGAACCTCTCGGCCGACCTCACGATCATGGAGGAGGCGAGCGAGTTCGTCGAGCGGTTCGCGCGCGGGAAGGGCGAGCTTCCGCTCATCACCTCGTGCTGCCCGAGCTGGGTCGACTACCTCGAGAAATACCACGACGACATGATACCGAACTTTTCCACGGCGAAAAGCCCGATGATGATGATGGGCGCGATGGTCAAGACCTACTACGCGAAGAAGGCGGGAATTGATCCCGAGAAGGTTTTCTCGGTAGCGATCATGCCGTGCACGGCGAAGAAATACGAGATCTCGCGCTCCGAGGACATGAAGTCCTCGGGCACGCTCGACGTCGACCTTTCGATCACGACGCGCGAGCTCGCGCGGATGATCAAGCAGGCGGGCATCGACATCCTCCGCCTCAAGGACGAGGAGGCGGACTCGCCGCTCGGCGTCTACACCGGCGCGGGCGTCATCTTCGGCGCGACGGGCGGCGTCATGGAGGCGGCGCTCAGGACGGCGTACAACTTCGTCACCGGCGAGAACCTCGGGAAGGTAGAGCTCGAAGAGGTGCGCGGCATGGACGGCGTGAAGACCGCGACGATCGACATCAAGGGTACGAAGGTACGCGTCGCGGTCGCGCACGGGATGGCGAACGTGAAGGACATCATGAACCGCGTACGGAAGGCGAAAAAGGAAGGCGCGGAGCGGCCGTTCGACTTCATCGAGGTTATGGCGTGCCGCGGCGGATGCGTCGCAGGCGGCGGCCAACCCTACGGATCGACCGACGAGGTCCGCGCGAAGCGCATCAAGGGGATCTACGCCGACGACGGCGCGCAAACGATCCGGTGCAGCCACGATAACCCCGCGATCAAGGCGATCTATTCCGAGTTCCTCGGGAAACCCTTGAGCGATAAGGCGCACGAGCTTCTCCATACCCATTACGTGCCGCGTCCCCTGTGGATTAAGTGATAGCCTTGCGCGCGGAACGGGCGACGTCAACGTTACCCGTTCCGCGCACGGCCCTTTCATGCGCGCGCCCATCCGCGCGCGTTTTTTTTTATTTCTGATAGCATACGATCATTCCCCGCACCGGCATTCCCTGCGTGGGGCATCGATCGCCGCTTTTTGATTCCCCCGCGACAATGAACTATACTTCGCAGTATGACGATATTACCGGACGCGAAATCATGGCGAAAGGCCGTGCATGGCATTATCACCTTCCGTTACCTCAACGACGAGGAACTCGATCGACTGCTCGGAATCGGCGCGATCATCGAGTATGGGAAAGACGAGGTCATCGTCCAAGAAGGCGAGATCGAGCAGCAGTTCTTCGGAATACTCGAGGGCACGGTCGCCGTGAGCGTGCACGAGACCGAGGGGAAGGACGTCTTTATCTGCTCGCTCGGCGTGGGCGACGTATTCGGCGAAGCCGGGTTCTTTATGAACATCAAGCGGACGGCGAGCGTCGTGGCGCTTGGGAAGACGGTCGTCATCAGGCTTAACCGCGAGGATATCGCCGCGCTTATCCGCGAGGAACCGACCGCCGGAAGCAAGATCTTCCTCACGACGATATACGGACTCCTCCGAAAACTCCGCGCGGCAAATCAGGAACTCGCCTATGAGCGAAAGGCTGATATGAACCAGGACGATATCGACGATCTGGTATCGGGACTTCTTTCGAAGGGTCCTTCCGCGTCGTAAGCCCATCTCGGTTTTTTCCGTTCTTCCGGTTCGCGAAGAAATAAGTTGTTTTAATCAACAAAACCATGATACGATATTTTATCCCTATCATTCGGAGGAATGACCGATGAGACCGTCACGCGTCATCGCGCTCGCGTTTTTTTCCCTATCGTTTTCACTGGCAATGATTGGCAGCCTCGCCGCCGCGGATAAGCGGCTCGTCCCCGAGGGCAAACCCGGCGAGCTCGTCTATATCCCCTATCCCGTCCCAATCAAGATAGACGGAGACATCGCCGATTGGAAAAACATCGAGCGCATTCGGGTCGACACTGGTCCGTATACCTCGGGGGATCCCGCGAATAACGGCGCGTACGAATTCTCGGTGTGCGCGGACAAGCGTAACATCTACCTTCTCATGACGATGGCCGACAAGAAGATCATCGGCGGCAAGCACGGCAGCAACTACTGGAACGAGGACTCGTTCGAGTTTTACTTCAACTTCTCGGGAAACCTCGACGCGAAGGAATACACTAAGGGAATCGTTCAGGTAAACGTGAACGCGACCAATCTCAATATCAAAGACCCCGACGCGCTTTCGTGCTCGGGCGTGCGGTATATCGATGAAGGCTACGACGTGCGCGGTCGCGCGTTCAAGACCGCGGACGGTTGGGGCATCGAGGTCGCGGTAAAGCTCGAGAACAACATCGAGCCCTATCACGGCTTCACGATCGGGCTTCAGACCCAGGCGAACGGCGCGACCGAGAAGGACCGAGACTCGAAGCTCATTTGGTCGATCTACGATACCTCTGACTCATCGTGGAAAAACCCGCGCTTATTCGGCACGGGCGTCTTTTACGAGATCGGCAAGACCGACGTCCCGGCACCGAAGCGGCAGAACCTTCCCAAGATCGTCAAGCGGAAGATCATTCCTCTCGACAAGCTCCCGACCGTCCGCGTAAACCAGGTCGGGTATGTGCCGTCCGAAAAAAAGATCGCGGTAGTCGTCTCCGCCGAGGCGAAGCCGCTTGACTGGAAGCTCCTCGACGCGGCGGGAAAAACCGTCGCGAGCGGAAAGACGGTCCCTGCGGGGAAGGACCTTTCCTCGGGAGACCCGATCCACTACGCGGACTTCTCGTCATTCGCCAAAGAGGGTAAGGGCTATGTCCTTTCCGTCGGCGAGGCGCAGAGTTTCCCCTTCGCCATCTCAAACGGGGTATACGCGCCGCTCGAGAAGGACGCGATGGCCTATTTCTACCGCAGCCGGATCGGCATCCCGATCGAGGCGAAGTACGCGGGCGACGCGTGGGCCCGTCCCGCGTTCTTTATCTCCGACGAGGCGGTCAAGGCCGCCGATTATCCCGTCTTCCCGCAAAGGGATTACGTCGAGCGGCCCTATACCCTCCACGCGGGAAAAGGCTGGATGGACGCGGGCGATTACGGGAAATACGTCGTCAACGGAGGAATAACTCTGTGGACGCTCATGAACGCCTTTGAGCGAAATCCGCGTCTCTTCCCCGACGGATCGCTTTCGATACCGGAGAACGCAAACGGCGTGCCCGACATCCTCGACGAGGCGCGTTGGGAGCTTGAGTTCTTCCTCGGCATGCAGGTGCCCGAGGGCCAGCGCGACTCGGGGATGGTTCACCACAAGCTCCACGAGAAAAAATGGCTCCCCTTGCCCTACAAGGCGCCCGAGCGGACAGACGACCGATTCGCGATGCGGCCCTCGACCGCGGCGACGCTTAATTTCGCCGCCGCGACCGCGCAGGCCTCGCGCGTTTTCGCGACATACGACAAGTCCTTCGCCGACCGCTGCCTCGCCGCTTCCGAGCGGGCGTTCGCCGCGGCGGTCGCGAACCCGAAAGTCCTTTTCTACTACGTCCCTGAGGATGGGGGCGGTGACTACGACGACATGCACGTCGACGACGAGTTCTTCTGGGCCGCCTCGGAGCTCTATCTCGCGACGGGAAAGGCGGAGTACCGCGACCGCGTCGAGAAGGCGGTCGCGTCGCGCGAGTATTACGCGGTATTAAGCGGCGCGAACGGGCCGATGTACTGGGGCGGAACCGCCGGCCTCGGGATGCTATCGCTGCTCTCGAAAAAAAGCGACCTCAATCCCGCGACGCTCAAGACGGTTCGCGGGTGGCTCATCGCGGGAGCCGACCGCTACCTCGCGCAGGAACGCGGCGAGGGCTATCGCGCGCCGTTCTTCGAGTATGAGTGGGGATCGAATTCCTCAGTGCTCAACAAGGCGATCGTTCTCGCGTATGCGTATGACTTAACCGGGAAGGCGCAATACCGCGACGGGGTTTCGTCGTGCATCGACTACGTGCTCGGGCGGAACGCCCTGTGCAAGAGCTTCGTATCGGGATACGGCTCGTATCCAATGTTCTATCCGCACCATCGCTGGTGGGCGGACGATCCCGACGCGGGATACCCGCCGCCGCCGCCCGGCGTCCTTTCGGGCGGCCCGAACGCGAAGCCGACGGACGAAGCGGCGGCCTTCCTCGAAAAGAAGGTCGCCCCCGCGAAGCGATACGCGGACGACGCGCGGTCCTACTCGACCAACGAGGTCGCGATCAACTGGAACGCGCCGCTCGCGTGGACGGTATCCTGGCTCGACTCGACGATGAACCCCGACTCCCCGTCGCGGGTAAAGCGCGGCATGGGCGCGGCCGGGGGACTCGCGCTTCTTTTCGTGTCGGTGCTCGTCATCGTGGCCCTCGCGAGCGCGGCGATCGCGGTCGCTAAAAAGCGCGGGAAGACTAAGGATTAGTGATTTGCCGCCGATTAAAGCGCGCGCGCGTCGTTATGCTCATACGTCGTCGTGAGCGGCCCTCGGCGCGCGTTTGATGTGTGCCGCTGATGGCGCGCGTTGCGCGCATAGGCATGCATTTCGCGCATAGGCGCGCGAAAGCGAATGGCGCTTCGTCCGTCACTCCGGGAAATCCCCTGAGAAGGCGTGCGCTCCGCTTTTTTACGTTTTGATTTCCATGCCGTCGAAGGCGATCTCTATCGAAGGATGATCCGCGACGAACGAGATGAGCTCGTCGTGGTTCATCTTCCACTCCTCCTCGATATGGGTGAGAATCGCGCGCTTTGGCCTGAGCGTCTCGATCGCGCGAAGGTTGTCGGCGAACGAGGTCTTGCCCGGCTCGGCGCGCCGCGGGTCGCCCATCCCGAGGATGAGGGCATCCGCGTCCCTGAGCGCTGGATGGTCGGGAAGGTACTTCGCGTGGCACGGCGCGTGGACCACTCGCGTGTTCCCGGAGTCGAGCGCGAACGCGTACACGAAGCCGTTATCGAGGGTTACCGGCGTCACGGTGACGCCCCCGCGCTCGACGGGCGCGATAAGTTCGCGGCATACGCAGTACCGGGAGCGCACGAACCAGTCAAGAAGGGAATTGCCATTGATCGAGAAGTCGAGCCCGCCGGGCGGGAGGAAAATCTCGACCGCGCGATCGGGTGAGGCCGCGTGGAGCGCCTCGACGATGCGGAGGCCCGCCGTATGGTCGGGATGCCAGTGGGTGAAAAAGATCGTGTCGACCCTCGTGATCGCGCGCGCGTTGATGGCTTCGTTGATGTCCTCGGGCGCGTCGAAGAGGGCGCCCATATCACGCGAGTAAAGCGACTGGCCGAGCCTCCGGTACGGAGCGCCCTTCACGCGCGCCTCGCGGCAAACCGCGCAGGCGCAGGTCGCGTTCGGGATGCGCAGCGCCCCGCCCGAGCCCGTGACGACGAGGTTCACCGCGCGTCCCGCGCGGACGCCGCCGCCCACAGGAGTATCGAGCCCGCGCACGCGACGTTGAGCGAGTTCACGTTTCCCCGCATCGGGATGCTCACGACGCGCCCGACGATGCCCTTGAGGTTGACGCTCATTCCCTTCGCCTCGTTGCCGAGCACGATGGCGACCGGCGGCGCGAGGTTCGCCTCGCCGAGCGGCACCGCGCCCGTGGAGTCGGTGCCCGCGAGGGTAAGGCCCGAAGAGGCGCGCTCGCGCTCGACCCACGAGGCGAGCTCGGGGAACGAGTCGACGTGGACGACGGGGGTGTGGAAGACGGCGCCGAGACTCGAGCGGATCGTCTTCGGGTCGAGCGCGTCAACGCAGTGACCATGCGTGATAATGAGGTCGGCGCCGAAGGCGTTCGCCGTCCTGATGAGGGAGCCGAGGTTTCCGTGGTCGCTTGGGCGGTCGAAGACGACGACGATGGAATCCTTCCCGACGCGGATCGATTCGAGGCTTTCTTTCCTCACGTGCGCGGTGATCATGAGCTCTGACGGCTCGTCCCGGTCGGAAAGCCCGGCGAAGAGCTGCGGGGAAAGGGAAATCGCCTCGGGAAACCTTTGCGAGTCCACCAAGGCCTTACCCCAATCCGAAAGCGCGCGGTAATCCGCGAATATAATCTTCTTGAGCTCGACGCGGTCGGAGACGATCGCCTGCTTGATCGATTCGATTCCCTCGACGAAGACCTCGTCAAGCTCGTTCCGCTTTTTTCGATTTTCCTTGAGCGCGAGGATCACTTGATAGAGGTCGTTTGACTTGGCGAGGGTGATGATGTTCGGTCGCATGTATTGATTCCGTTATTATCGATAATTTCTAAGGACTATTTCGTCACGCGCAGGATCTCAGCGCGTTCTAAAAGCCCTTGGGTAAAGATCGTCGATCGGTTGCGTCCGTTCGACTTCGAGCGGTAGAGCGCCTTATCGGCGTCGCCGATGTAGATGAGCGAGGTGAAGCCGGGATGGCTGTCGATCATGCGACCGCCGATGCTCACGGTGATCGAAAGTTCCTGGCCGTCCGCCGTGAGCTTGATGCTCGCTATCGCGAGCCTGATGCGCTCCGCGACCTGGAGGAGCGTTTGCGGGGTGCAATCGGCGACGAGCACGGAGAATTCCTCGCCGCCGAAGCGGGCAGCGCAATCCTCGGCTCGGATCGTCCGCGCAAGCTCGCCCGAGAGCGCGACGAGGACCGCGTCCCCGGTGACGTGCCCCCAGGTATCGTTAAAGCGCTTGAAATGGTCGACGTCGAGCATTAGGATGCCCGCGTGCGCGCCGCGCCTCCGCGCGCGGGCGATCGCCTCGTCCATCCTCCGGACGAAGTAGTCGTGGGTGAAGAGCCCGGTCTTGGGATCCGTGATCGAGCTCTCGTAGTGGAGCCCGTTCTGCATGCCGACCGAGAGGAACCGGATCATCCGGTCGACGTATTTCTTTTCCTGCTCGCTGTAGCCTTCCCCGACGATCTTCTTGCCGAGGATGACGATGCCGTAGAGCCCGCCGATGCCGAACATCGGGAAGATGATGTCGGGCTTGAAGTCGAGGAAATCCTTCCCGAACACGTCTGGCCCCAACTCGCGCTGAAGGTCTTCAAAGGACGCGGACATCGGATTCGCGTTGAATCGCGTTTTCAGGATCTCATAGTACACGGACGGGACGCTTTCGTGGCTTTCCTTGAGGTTGCGGTAGCAGAACTGGCGAAGATGGTCGCGGCGGGGCGGGAGCACGAGGAATCCGAGGAATTGCGGGATGAAGTGGTCGAGGAGTTTGGCGATCATGAAGTCGAGCATGGAGTTGACTTCGGTGTAGGAAACCAGGAGCGCGGCGTCGGTTATGATACGCTCGAGCTCCCTGTTTTCTTTGCGGAGATCGCCAAGCGCGTCAAGCGCGCCCGATTGCTCCAGACGGTTAAACTGTGCGAGTACGTCCGCCGATAGTGCCATACCTATTATTGTAAGGCTTTTTCGGCGTCTTGTCAGTAAAAACAGGGCGTTGAAACGCCGCCATGCGAGATCGATACCGCATGGCGGCGTTTCTCGAAAGAGAATCCTAGCGCGAGAATTTGGTGATGGCGGTGTCGTTTGAGAATACCGAGATAAACTCGGTCGGGCTGATCGAGACGGTCATTCCTGCCACGGCGAGGGGATGGGTTTCGGCCTTGGTCCAGGTCTTTCCGCCGTCCGTCGTAGTCTTGATGCGGAGCGCCGGGGTCTTTCCCGCCATGCCGATCGCCGCGATAATGCCCGTCGAGCCCGACATCCTGAGGCAGACGGCCTGGTTGTCCTTTTTATACGAGGGGGTAAAATCCTTCGCGTCCGCGGGGAAGGGACTCGAGACCGATGCCCAATGCTGGCCGGAGTCCGAGGTTAGGAAAAGCTCGCCCTTTTGGGAGACCATATAGCCGGATCCCGGGGCCAGCATGCACACGGTCTCTGCGATCGTTCCCGCGGGGAGCGGGATCGGCGTCCAGGTCGCGCAGCCGTCGCCGGTTTCGCCGATCCAAGTCTTCGAGGAGCCCCAACCGCGGGAGGGATCGATGAAGGAAAGGCTCTTTCCCTTGCCGACGATGTTCGTCGCCGCGTCCCAGCTCTTCCCTGAGTTTTTCGAGGTGCGCACGTTGTTGCCGTTGCCCGCGACGACGAAGTTGGCGGCGTCGATCATGGTACAGGCAAAAAGGCACATCGAGGAGTTGCCGGCCGTATTCCAGCTTTTTCCCCCATCGGCCGTATAGCGCGCGAGGCCCGAATAGCCGACGGCGATTCCGTTCGTGTCGTCATAAAACATGCCGGTGTAGGCCTTTTCCGCGGTTTTCGCGGTGCGACCCGTTTCCTTCCACTGCGTGGCGCCGCAAGACGCAAAAAGCGCGGGTAAGGCCGCGACGGTCACGATAAGCGCGAGCGATTGAAGCTTATTCATAGCAAGACTCCTTTCGGTACGAGAAGATTGATACCGAAACCTTACCGGCGAATCGAGCTTCACGGTAGGGAGAATCTGCATTTTGATTGGCATTTTCTGCAATTCCCGTCTGGATCAGGAATAGGGATTGGGATATGACCTGCGATACGTGATGGGCGATGCCCCCTGCTTTCGCTTGAAGGTTCTGCTGAAATAGGATTCGTCGGCGAATCCGGTGCGCTCGGCGATCTCCGCGATCGAGAGCTCGGTGTTCCTGAGGAGCGAGGCGGCGACCTCGACCCGCACGGCGTTGAGGTAGGCCATCGCGCTCATCCCGCAGGCTTCGTTGAAGCGCCGGTTGAGCGTCGTGCGGTTCGTCGCGAATTTCGCGGCGATCGCCTCGAGGGTTAACGACTCGCCATAGCTCGTGTGGATGAACTCGCGTATCTTGCCGAAGGAATCGGCATCCCGATGATCGCCGAGTATCTCGGCGTCGGGCGCGATGTACCAATTGCGCTCGAGCAGGATAAGGAGCTCGAGAAAGTACGAGCGGGAAAGGCAGGGCCAAAACTCGCTTTGCGACCCATTGAGGTTTTCGTTGAGCTTCGCGCAGAGGCCGGCGACGGTCGCGTACATTCCCGGCGGGAGCGCCTTGGTGGAGTATCCCTCTGGGGGAAGCTCCGCGAAGGGGCGATAGAAGAAATAGTCGCCCACCTCGTCCTTCGTTCCCGGCTGAACGGTTGCCGGGGCCTTTGTGTTCACCGCTTGGGGCCTGAAGATAAGGCTATGCGCCTTCCCATCGGGAACCGAGAGCCCCCGTATCGAATGGGCGGGTTTGATGAAGACGACGGACGGTGCCTGGATATAGCGGCTTCCCTTGCCGTCGGTGAGGGTTATGAATCCCCTTTCCGCGCACAAGAGTCCGTAGTAACCGTCCTCGGGACGGGGAATCGAACAGCCTTCCGAATACATGAGGGGGAGCCCGAATTCGCGGAAATGGGCTTGCCCGACAGTGATGTAATTCATAGAAAGACAGTTTATCACATTCGGCGGATTTTCGTACAACCTCCTTGCGCGTGCTGCTTTTTACCTGTGCCTGCCTTATACTTTAGCCTATGGAAACCAAGAAAACCCCGAAGGGCGTTTGTTCAGGTTTTTTGATGCCTCATCCGCCGATCATCGTCCAGGCCGTGGGCAAGGGCCGCGAGCGCGATGCCGCCGCGACCGTCGCCGCGTGCAAGCGCGTCGCCGACAGGATCGCGGAGCTCGCTCCCGAGACGATCGTGGTCATCTCGCCGCATTCGCCGCTTTTTAGCGATTTCCTTTTCATCCACGATAAGCCGATCCTCTCAGGCTCGTTCGAGACCTTCGGCGCTCCCGAGGCGCGCCTGTCGGTTCCCCAGGACGGGCCGTATCGCGAGGTCTTCCAAAAAAAACTCGACAAGGCGGGAATCCCGGCGGGCTCCATAGACATCACGCAGATCAAGCGCTATGGCCTCGCGGACGGGCTTGACCACGGGGTACTCGTCCCGCTCACGTTCATATTCGCGGCGTACAGCGCGTGCAATCTCGTCGCGCTTTCCTCCTCGGCGTTCGAGGGCGAAACCCTCACGCGGTGCGGCGCGTTCCTCGCGGAGGCTGCCTTCGAGACGGGCCGGCGCGTCTGCGTCATCGCCTCGGGCGATATGTCGCATCGGGTTTCCTCGGCGAGCCCCTACGGAAAGGCCGAGGAGGGCGCGAAGTTCGATCATCGGATCCAGAAGGCCATTGAGGCGTCAGACCTCAAGGCAATACGCGCCATCGACCGCGCGTTCCGCGAGAAGGCGGGAGAGTGCGGGTATAACTCGCTCGTGATGGCGCTCGCGGCGATGGAACGCGCCGCGGCCCTCGAGTATCCTGACGCGCCGCCTGAGGTAACCGGCTCGGTTTTCTCCTACGAGGCGCCGTTCGGCATCGGGTACTGCGTGGCGGAGTTTGGGTTCTCAGGCGAGGAGGCCGTATGACCGGCGAATCGATACCCGTCAGGATCGCGCGCGCGACGGTAGAGCGCTTCGTCAGGACCGGGGAAGCGCCGCTTCCCGCGGAGGTACAGGCGGCGGATGGCGGACCTTCCGGATGCTTCGTGTCGATCCACGCTCGCGGGGCCTTGCGGGGGTGCATCGGCACGATCGCGCCGACCGCCGCGACCTTAACCGAGGAGATTATCCGGAACGCGGTATCTGCGTGCTCGGAGGACCCGCGCTTCGACCCGGTCGGGCCCGATGAGCTCGAAGCGCTCGAGTACTCGGTCGACGTGCTCGAGCCGAGCGAGCCAGTCTCGTCGCGCGCGGAGCTTGACCCGAAGAAGTACGGGGTCATCGTGACGAGCGGCTTCAGGCGCGGGCTCTTGCTGCCCGACCTCGACGGCGTCGATACGGTCGACGCGCAGCTCGCGATCGCGTGCAGAAAGGCGGGCATTCCCCCCGAGGGGCCCTTTGACATTAGGCGATTCCGGGTCACGAGGCATCGCTGATGGAAGCGCGCTCCGATATGCACGAGGCGCTTTTCCAGGAAACGCTCGCGGTTCTCGGGGTCGCCGTCGCGGCGGGCTCGGGCGAATCGGGCGGCGAGGCGACGCCCTCGGGCGAAAGCAAGGTTCGCTGCCTCCTGTGCCCGCACGGGTGCGTGCTCGCCGAGGGCGGCACTGGCCGCTGCCGCGTGCGGACGAACCGGTATGGGACCCTCAGGGCCGTGTCCTACGGCCACGTATCGTCCCTCGCCCTCGATCCGATCGAGAAAAAGCCGCTCGCGCATTTCTACCCGGGATCGTTCGTCCTCTCGATGGGTAGCTGGGGCTGTAACCTCGGTTGCCTTTTTTGCCAGAACCACGAGATCTCCCAGCAGGGCGTTCCCGTCATCAAGGGCAAGGGCTCCGAGCTCCTCCGCGGGGATCGGGTGTTCGCGCCCGAGGAGCTTGTCTCGCTCGCACTCGAGACCGTCCCTGAGGGGAACATCGGGATCGCGTATACCTACAACGAGCCGTTTTGCGGCTACGAGTTCATGTACGACACCGCGCGGGCCGTCAGGGAGCGCGGACTCAAGAACGTGATCGTGACCAACGGCTACGTCGAGCGGGAACCGCTTGAGCGGATTCTCCCGTACGTCGACGCGATGAACATCGACCTCAAGGCATTCACCGAGCGCTTTTACCGGAAGGTTTGCGGCGGCTCGCTCGAGCCCGTGCTCGACGCCATCAGGATCGCCGCGGGGAGGACGCACGTCGAGATCGCGACCCTCGTGATTCCGGGGCTCAACTCGTCGCCCGAGGAAATCGACGCGCTCGCCACGTGGATCGCGGCGATATCCCCCGATATCCCGCTTCATCTCAACCGGCACCATCCGGACTGGAAGATGCTATCTCCTGAGCCTATCGCGCGGGACGATCTTTTCGCGCTTTCGGCCATCGCGCGCGGGCGTCTTAAGAACGTCCATGTGGGAAATATCTAACCCTCCTTTCCCGTTGAGGTTACCGGAAAATGGGGCTATACTCAGTGTCATGCGGACGTATCGACTGGCCGTATCGGCAAGCTCATGCGCGTGGCGAACGGCGGACGGTAACCGTGCCCGATGA
Organism: Treponemataceae bacterium; assembly: GCA_035352735.1. Lineage (GTDB taxonomy): Bacteria > Spirochaetota > Spirochaetia > Treponematales > Treponemataceae > Teretinema. The sequence continues at coordinate 20,108 of DAOPYF010000034.1, forward strand.
GGACCGTCCGCGAAAGGCTCGCCGAAATCAGGAATCGATCGAGCGTTCCCGGGCGCGACGAACTTCTCGAGCTCGTCGATCGCGCTGCAGAGGCGCTATCCTCGGAAGATCCCGCCATCAGGCCTCGGGATGCCTCTGGTCTACCCGGCGGTTTCGTGCGCCTCGAGCGCGGCCTTCCGGCCATTCTCGTTCCCGACCTTCATGCGCGGCCGGGCTTTGTCTCAGCCGCGCTCGCCATGGAGCTTTCTTCCTCGGGCGCGCGCGGCAGATCGCGCAGGCGCGCGGTCACGACGCTCGACGCGATCGCGGGAGGCGACCTCGCTCTCGTGTTCCTGGGCGACGCGTTTCACGCGGAGCGGGGCGCCCTCGATCGGTGGCTCGCCGCGTACGGCGAATTCCGCCTTGGGCGCGTCCTTTCGGCGCCGATGGGAGAGGAGATGCGCGACGGCCTTGCGGCGGTCTCGCTCGTCCTTGAGCTGAAAGCCGCGTTTCCCCGCGCCGTGCATTTCCTCAAGGGAAACCACGAGAACGCGCGCAACGAGGAAGGCGGGGGAAACCATCCCTTCGGGAAATTCGCGGAGGAAGGCCGGATGACGCGCGAGTGGCTCGCCGCGCGCTACGGGATCGAGGCGCTCGAGCGGTACGCGCGCATGGAGCGCTCGCTGCCCGTGTGCCTCGCGGGAGACCGGTTCGTCGCCTCGCACGCGGAGCCCGCGCGCGGCTACGCCCTCGGCGCGATCGTCAACGCCCGAGAGAACCCCGAGGTCGTGGAGGGCCTTACCTGGACGGATAACGGCGAGGCCGCCGATGGGAGCGCGCAGGCGATTCTCGACGAATGCCTCCCCGACGTTCAAGGCGCGCGGTATTTCGTCGGGCACCGCTGCGTGTCAGGCGGCTATGCCCTCCGCGCGAACGGTAAGGTCGTCCAGATTCACGATCCCGACGCGTATCAGGTCGCGTTCGTCCCTCCTGATCGCGCGATCGATTTTTCCCGCGACCTGAGAAGGCTCACGGGATAGTCGGGTTTTGAAAAAACACGCGGGGCTTTGCGTCGTCGCATGGCGCATGGCACCGCATACGGCGTTTAGCGCGCGGCACCTGGTACGCGGCCCGCGGCGCGCGATTGGGGGAAACGATGGCAAAGAAAAAGGAATCGGCGGTTCATAAGCGGCTCGGCGAGGAACTCATCGCGCTCATACCGAGCCTTGACGAGGAGGGACTCGCCTTTCTTGTCGAGCAGGCGCGCGTCCATCTCTATAACATGGAGGTGGAGCGGCTCCAGGAAAAGGCCGAGGCCGTCGAGGCGGCGAGCGAGACCGCCCGCGCGCTCGGGAAGAAGGGCTCGCGCTCATCCGGCGGCGCGAAGGGCAAGGCGGGAACGGCCGCGAGCAAATCCGGATCGCCGGGCATGGGAGACTTCCGCGTCGAGCGGTCGGGTTCCGGCTCGAGCTATCACATCATCTCGGGCGGAAAGTGGAAGATGTTCAACGAGGAAGAGATGCTCTCGATCGTGAAGATCTGCCAGTCAAAGGACCCGATCCTCGAGGTAACGGAGCGCCT
>DAOPYF010000035.1:0-21520 GCA_035352735.1 Treponemataceae bacterium
TGATCGAAAGCACGAGCGGCAGCGTCGCGTCGCCCGCGCTGATCGCGAAGACGAATCCCGCGCCCGAAAGGATTCCCTTCCAGACGAGGGGAACGAGCACGCGGAAGTGAAGGTCAAGCCTCGACGGCGAAAGGAGCGCGGACGCCTCGCGCACCGATGCGGGAACGCGATCGAGCGCCGCACGTACCTGTGTCCACGCGAAAGGCCACGCGATAGCCGCCTCGGCGAGGACGAGCGTGGCGCGGGAGCCGCGCGGCATGACGAGCGACCATCCAAAGGCGAGCATCACCGAGGACACGACGAGCGGCGAAAGCGGCGCCGCGTTCGCCGCGCCGCGCGCGAGCGGCCCCCGCGCGCGGTCGAGCGCGAGCGCGAAGAAAAGGGCCGCGACAGTCGCGAGGACTGACGCCGCGAGCGCCACGGCGACGGTATTGCCGAGCGCCGGAAGGAAGTTTCTCCGCGAGAGGAAGGTAACCCACGCGGCGGGCGAGAGGGAAAGCGCGCTCGAAAACGGCGACGAGACGGGAGCGAGAAGCGAGCGGACGAGAATCGACGCGAGTGGGCCGAGGAAGAAGATCGCGATGAACGCGAGATACGCCGCCGCGAGGGAACGCTCGAGCGCGCCCGATAGGGGATTCCGCGGCCGCGCGACGCCCGAGCCTCCGGGAGCGCGCGCGGCCGCGCGGCTCGCCCAGGAGTACGCGGCCACGACGGCCGAGGCAACCGCGGTCTCAACGAGCGCGATCATCCCCGCGGAGCGGAAATCGAGCGAGGCGCGCGCGGCCCGATAGAGCTCGACCTCGAGCGTCGTCCCGCCGACGCCCCCGAACAGGAGCACGATGACGAAACTGAAAAAGCAATAGAGAAACACGAGCGCCGCCGAGGAGAGTATGGCGCCCCAGAGCCGCGGGAGGGTTATCGTCCGAAATGCGCGCGCGGGGCTTGCCCCGAGGAGCGCGGCGGCCTCGAGCTCGGAGCCGTCGAGCCGCTCCCATGCCGTGGTGACGGTGCGGAGCACGACGGGGAAATTGTAAAATCCGTGGGCGATGACGACACCCGCGAGGGAATAAAGGAAGGTTACCGGCGGGTCGGCGAGGCCGAACGCGCGCATCAAAAAGGCGTTGAGGTATCCTTGCCGCCCGTAAAAAAGGACGAAGGCAAGCGCGATGATCACCGGCGGCACGCATAGAGGCACGCCCGAAAGAGAGAGGAGAAAACGTCTGCCGGGAAAATCCCTTCGCGCCGCGAGCGCGGCAGCGGGCACGCCGATAAGGATCGCGACTACCGCGGAAAGAAAGGCCTCGGTCACCGTGAAGCGGAGCGCCGCGAGGATTCGCCCTCGCGTGAGCCCTTCGGCGACGCCGACTTGCGCCTGAAGCGCGCCGCCTTCGGCCGGTGCCCGCGCGAGTGCGGGGATGACGGCCGCGACCGCGGGAACGAGAAACGCGAGCGCGACGACCGTTATCGAAAGCCCCCCAATGAGGGCCATGGCGAGCTTCGCGGCACGGCGCGCGCGAAGCCTCACGGGATTATAAACCGCCGAAGGGAAAATTGAAGTCAAAGGGCCGCGCCTATCGCGAAAGGGCGGCGATCGCGGGATCGATCGCCGCCGCGACCGCAGACGGCTTTACCTTGAGGGTCTTTGCCACGGCAGGCGCGGCGCGGAACGATTCGGGAAGCTTGACCGTCTTCGCGACGGGATACATCCACTGCGTGAGCGGGAGCACCGACTGCGCCTCGTCGGTCAGCATGAAGTCGATAAACGCCTTCGCCGCGACGGGATTCCGCGCGCCCTTCACGAGGCCAAGCCCCTCGATCTGCGCGGGATGACCCTCCGCGAAAATAAGCGCGCGGTACCGCGTCGACTTCTCGGTCTCGAGGTGATACGCGGGACTCGTCGTATAGCTGATGACGAGCGGCGCCTCGCCCGAGGTAAAGAGCCCGTATCCCGAATCCCAACTCGGCGCGAGCGTCAGGATATTTCCCTTAATCCGCGCCCAATAGTCGAGATACTTGTTTCCGTACACGGCGATCGTCCAGGCGAGGAAACCCGTCCCTGGGGTGCTCGTCCGCGGATCCATCAGGATGAGCTTTTTCGCGTACTCGGGTCTCGCGAGATCCTCGAGGCTCGCGGGCGGCTTGATACGCGAGGCGGTATCGAAGATGATCGCGAAGTAGCCGTAGTCATACGGCGTTAAAAGCCAATCGTCGGCGAGCTTAAGGTCGCCCGAGACGACCGAGTCGGCGCGCGGGCTCTTGTAGGGCTCGAGCACGCCCGCGGTACGTGCCATGTCGATAAGGTTATTGTCGATCCCGACGAGGACGTCCGCGGAAGGGGACGCCTTCTCGAGCGCCGCGCGGCTCAAGACCTGCGCGGCGTCGCCGCAGGAGATAAACGTCACGCGATAGCCGGTCTTCGCCTCGAATCGCCTCGCGAGCTCGGGGCCAGGGCCCCAATCGGCGACGAAGGAATCGTACGCGTACACGACGAGTTCGCGCGGCGCGCTCGCCTGACCGCTCTTACCGGAATCCTTACCCGCCGCGACGCACGGCACGGCAATGGCGCACAACAACATGAACAACAAGAATGAAAGTGGATTTGGTTTCACCGCTCCCTCCGCCGGCATTACCCGGATGCAGGTTTGAGCGCCCATAGGGGCGCCCCGAAGTTTCCCCGAGGCCGCGAGCGTCTCTCGCTCAGGCGCTTTCGCGCATGGGTCCCGGTGTCCTTCTAAGGGTATACTCTCAGGCTCTGCTTCCCTTCGCGCGCGAAAGGCCGAACCACCCCTGGTCACGTGAAATAGTAGCGAAGCAGGGTAAAAATTGCAAGTTGCCAAAAAAAAGTTTATACTCCCATCGAACGAAAAGGAAAACAGGCAATGCGAAAGATTCTCTGCATCGGGTCCGCCTCGGTCGACATAAAGGCCTTCAGCCAAGAGGAAGACGTGCAAAACGCGTATCGCGAGGGAACCATCGATCTCGTGCCCGGCGGCGTCGCGCGCTGCATGGCGATCAACCTCAAGCGACTCGGATTCCCCACCGCCCTCTACTCCGTCGTCGGGCGCGACATCTTCGGCGAATACATCCGCAGCGGGCTTCGCGAGGCGGGCGTCAACATAGCGCTCCTCCGCACGAGCGATACCCGCAAGACCGCCCTCTTCTCGGTCATGGGCGCCCAGGGAAGTTCTTCCTCCTGCGTCTACTCAAACGAAGTCCTTCGCGAGATCTCATTCGACTGCGCGCTCGCCGATTTCATCAGGCAAGAGGGGATCGACGCGTTCGTGCTCGACTCGAACATCCCGATTGAAACGCTCGGGGACATCTACCGAATCAAGGAGACCGCGCTCGCGGCGGGAAAGGGCGCACGCGCGGTTGACCCTCCATTCATCTTTCAGAACGCGACCTCGCCCGACATCGCGAGAAAATCCCTTCATTGGGCGCCGCTCATCGACCTTTTCGGCGCGAACGAGTTTGAGGCAGCGGCCATTCTCGGCAGCCGCCCCTCCCCGGACGCGGAGACCGCCGCACGGTTCCGCGCGCTGGGCTTCCGCAATTTCATCATCACCTTCGGAAGCGAGGGAGTCCTCGTCGCGATCGGGGACCAGACCTGGACGGAAAAGCCGTATAAGCCCACGGCCGTCGTCGACACCATCGGCGCGGGCGACGCGTTCGCCTCGGGATTCCTCTACGGCTTTCTTTCCGGGAAGCCAGAAAAAAAGTGCATCGGGTTCGGGCTCGCGTGCGCCCGCGAAACCCTTGCGACCCGCGACACCGTTTCGGACGTGCTCAGCGCGGACTTCCTCGAGAATTACCGATACCCCTGAGCCGCCGCCTTGCGCATAAGCAAAAATCGAGGACGCGCTTGCAAACGAACGCGGACGATGATAGGATACTAATCATATAAATTCTTTTTAATGGAGGTCAGCATGAACAAGAACATTCAATCACACACGGTGACGCTGTCCTCCGCATTCGGCCGTTAGGCAACGCAATCCAACACTAATCAGGACATCGATCACCCATTGCCCGCGAGGGCGCGCGGCTCGCGCCTTACCAAAACACGCAAGGGGAAACTATGTCCACGATCGATATTGAATCGTATGAAGATACGGAGGATATCCTCCGCACCGCGAGCCACAACGCGCGCACAGAGAATCGCCGCCGCGTCATGTCCCATCGAGGCGAAGATGAATCCGGCGAGAACGCCGACTGCTTTTCGTTTTTCAAAACCGAGGGAATCATCGCTCGCGAGGGAACGCTCATCAAGCCGGGAAAGGAAGCTTCCGTTTATCGCTGCCCCGGAATCGCGCCGCGCTATCCCGAATACGTCGCCGTCAAGCGCTACAAGGACGTCGAGCGCCGCAGCTTCAAGGCGCTCGCGCAATACCTCCAAGGAAGGCTCGCCGAGTCGGGGATGAATCGCCGAGACCTCATGCACCTTTTGTCGTCGCCCGAATCGATACTGTCCTTCTGGGTGGAATCGGAATACGCGACGCTTATGCGGCTCAGCGAGCGGGGGCTTCCCGTGCCGAGGCCGTACGCGCGGTGGGGCGCGGCCATCGCCATGGAATGCGTCGGGGGCAAAGAGCCCGCGCCTCGGCTCCAGGAAAGCGAGCTCACTGAAAAGGAAGCCCGCGCGGTCACCGACGAGATCCTCCACGCGATAGGACTCATGCTCGAACTCGACGTCGTCCACGGGGACCTTTCCCCCTACAACGTGCTCATGCGCGAGGGAAAGCCCGTCATAATCGATTTCCCGCAGGCGATCGACGCGCGGTTTAACCGGAACGCGAAGGCGTATCTCGCGCGCGATATCGAAAACATCCTTCGGTATCGAGACGGCGTATGCCGCGCGGGCGCCTCGTCGACGCGCGAGGCATCGGCGATCGCCGATTTGCTTTGGAAGCGCTACGGAAACCGGGGCGCCTTCGCGTAGGGGCTTACTCGAAAGTGCGCACGAATTCGTCCAGGCGGGCGAGAAGCGCCGCGCGCGGCTCGGACAAATCTAGCTCGCAGACCGGCACGCCCGATTCACGAAGAATGTCGGCCTTGAACCGCGCGTTATCGAGATCGTCCTTCGCCATCTGTCGAATCTCTTCGCGCGAGAGGCCCTGGTGGACCGTATTGAGCCGCCCATTCTGCGCGCGCTCGAAGATCCGCTCGCATACCGTCTCGAGATCGTGCGCGCAATAGATTACGCCGTCCGGCCTCGGAAGCCGGGCGACGAACGCGGCGCGATCGGCCATCGGCCCGATCGTCTCGCGCGCGCCGTATATGCATTGCCAAAGGGAGTCGTCGAAGATCACGGTCTCCGGCAGCCTCGCGGAGTCGATGAGGATCTCCTCCTGCGCGATTCGATGGAGGAAAGACGTCACCGCGATCCTATTCGCCGTGGGACGGATCTTCAGCTCGAATCCCCGCCATGCCAAGTCGAGCATCTCGCCGTAGCCGCGAAGCCCCCGGCGGTATTCACGCTTTGCGCATTGCCGGAACCCGTACGCGATGGATAAGTCCGCCATGCGGCGCGCCGGCACGTTGATCATCGCCCAACAAAGGAAGCGCTGCCAGACGCTTCCGTGAGTCTTCGCCATAAGCGCGACCACGCTTCGCTTTATCGAGTCGGGCGTGTAGATGGCGCGGCGGCCGTCCGCGCGGCCCTTGAGGTACTCGTCCAAGAGCGTCGATTTTCCGACTCCCGGCGCGCCGAGGACGCAGAGCTTCACGTACCGGGAGGGACGCGCTTTCTTCCGCGACCGCAGCCTGAGGTTCCGTGCGAGCGCGTGCCGCGCTCCTTGGGGTTTATCTTTCATGTTGCCCGCCTTTGGGTAACCGCCTTCGCGGCTGAGTAGGTATGGGTTGGAGGATATCAGGACGCGGCATCCAATGACATACACACCGCATGATAATGATATAAAAAATTGTTATATCTTCGCCTGTGCGCCGAAACGGAAAGACGCAAGAAACGCCGCGGTGCGCAAAAAAAAACGCCGGGCTACAAAGCCCGGCGTCCATTCATTCTTCATTCGCGCTGTAACGCGCTATCGAGCATGCGCCCTATCGCGCGTACTCGACAATCCTCGTCTCGCGGATCAGGGTGACGCGGATGCGGCCCGGATACCGGAGGTCGTTCTCGATCTTCTTCGCGATCTCCCGTCCGAGTTCCTTGACGTCCGCGTCCGGGATCTTCTCGTTGTTGACGAGAACCCGGAGCTCGCGGCCGGCCTGGATGGCGTAGGCCTTCTCGACGCCGTTGAAGCTCTCCGCGATCGCCTCGAGGTTCTCGAGGCGCTTCACGTAGTTGTCGATCGTCTCGCGCCGTGCGCCGGGGCGCGCGGCGGAAATCGCGTCCGCGATCTGCACGAGCACGGCCTCGAGGCTCTGCGCCTCGACGTCGTTGTGGTGCGCGCCGATCGCGTTGATGACGCGGGGATCCTCGTTCATCTTGCGCGCCATCTCCATGCCGACCTCGGCGTGGTTCTGGTCGGAGTCGTTCTCCGCGCCCTTGCCGATATCGTGGAGGAGCGCCGCCCGCTTGGCGAGCTCCCGGTTCGCGCCGATCTCGCTCGCGAGCATGCCCGCGACCATCGCGACTTCCTTCGAGTGATACAGGACGTTTTGCCCATAACTCGTGCGGAAGTAGAGCCGACCGAGGGCGCGAACGCCTTCCTGGCTCATATTGTGGATGCCGAGGTCGAAGAGAACCTTCTCGCCTTCCTCGTAGATCTTCTGCGAAATCTCGCGCGTGACCTTCTGGACGATCTCCTCGATGCGCGCGGGATGGATGCGCCCGTCGAGGATAAGCCGCTCGAGGGACACCTTCGCGATCTCCTTGCGCACGGGATCGAAGCAGGAGATAACGACCGCCTCGGGCGTATCGTCGATGATGACGTCGACGCCGGTCAGGGTCTCGAGGGTGCGGATATTCCGTCCCTCGCGGCCGATGATGCGGCCCTTCATCTCGTCGCTCGGAAGGCTTACCGTAGCGACAGTAATGTCGCTCGTGGTCTCCGTCGCGATCCGCTGGATCGTCGTGACGAGAATGTCGCGCGCCTTCTTCTCGGAGGAAAGCTGCGCTTCCTGCTCAACCTTGTTGAGAAGCGCCTGCGCGTCATGGCGGGCCTCGTTCTCGAGGTCCTTAATGATCAGGCTTTTCGCCTCGTCGGCGGTAAGGCCGGAAATGCGCTCGAGCTCAACCCGATAGCGCTCTTCCTCGCCTTCAAGGAATTTATCGCGTTCGGAAAGCGACTTCTCGCGCTCAACGAACTGCTCTTCCTGTTTATCCTGCTGTTCGTTGCGCTTGTCGAGGGCTTCCTCTTTCAGCGTCAACCGCCGTTCATAGCGCTGAAGCTCGCTTCTGCGCTCTCGATTTTCCCGTTCCTGTTGGTTTCTTTCCCGAATAAGCTGTTCTTTTGCTTCTAGAAGAATTTCCTTCTTTTGGGCTTCTGCTTCTTTTATAGCATCCTGTTTTACACGTTCCGCTCTTTGCTCAGACGCAGATAGTTGAAATCTGGCGTACAGCCAGCGAATAGTCCATCCAAGAATCAAACCAACAGCCGGGAGTGCCACATACAGTATGCTCATACGTATGCTCCTTCCAGTTTAGATGCTGTCATAGTCATAGTATAGGGGATGGCAGGGGATGTCAAGAAAAAAACGAAGGGGGACCAGAGGCATACACGTGCCTGAGGCCGGGCGTCAGAGACCAAGAATTGCCGCATGGAACCGAAAATGCATGAATTTCACACATTGATCGGCAAATTGTCCCCTGCCACTCCGACCTCGGTCACGGGTCGGCTTCTCTCCCCCTAATAAAGGAAGCAATACGCGGGTCCCCCTGGCTCCAAAGTCCTCGGCCGCTTTAGAGAGAGAACTCGGCATACTGCATTAGCGCGGGCGGTTGGCTCAGTATACCTACCGGTAGGTATACTCGCAAGAAAAAGCGCCTCCGGGCTTTTCCGCCACCCCCTTGTCAGTATATCGGCCGCAGCCCCGCAGGGAACGCGAGCAAACCTGATATCGCGCCGCATCCGTGCTACGCTCAAAGAAACGCTTTTAATAAGGAGAATCGGCGATGGCGGATCAAAGGGGAATCAGTAAACTTGACGAGAAGCTCATTGGGGCCAATATCATACCCAAGTCGCTTGCGGGAGACCTGCCGCTCGTCCATCGCAAGATGAACGCGATCCTCAAAAAAACAGGGGCGATCCTCACGGACGCGATCTTCGAGACGGGAAACGAGGCACTCAGAAAATGGCTCAACCTTTTGCATAAGCAAGGAGCCTCGCAGGAAAAGCTCACCGCCTACCTTCGCTCGGGGCTCGCCCATCTGACCTACGACTTCATCGAATCCCAGTACCATCAGATCGATCTTGACGACCTCGTCTCGCGAACCCTCGTTTCCCTGAAAAACCGAAACCTTCACACCTCATTCTACAAGGCGCCGGCCCTCCCCGATAAAAAGGCCGCGAAAAAGGCGAAAACGGCAACCAAGAAGATCAAGGCGATCAAAAAGGTCGATCTCGCGAATAAGGCCCCGGGTGCGGCGAAGAAAGCATCATCGAAAAAAACAGTAACGAAGAAACCTCCCGTAAAGAAGGCAAGCGCGGCAAAAAAGGCAACCACGCCGAAAAAACCCGTCAAAAAAACTACCGCGACAAAGGCTCCCACCAAAAAGTCGAGCGTGAAAAAGACCGTTGCGAAGAAAAAACCGCTCGCGGCGAAAAAACCGGCCAAAAAGGCAAGCGCCGCGAAGGCGCCCGCGAAAAAGGCCGTCGCGAAAAAGAAGGCAACCCCGAAGAAAGCGACCGCGAAACCCGAAGCGCGGAAACCGTTTCGCTCGCTATGGTCTCGGTGATGATGGGTTAACCCACGACCCGTCCGAGCTCGTTCGGCCTTCGGGCCCTTCCGCCCATTAAGGGATTATCCCCGCGTTTCGGAAAGCCTCAAGGGTGACGGCGGTTCGGAGCGCGCCGAAGTCGGCGGGAACGGCGTCCGAATTCGCGATGATTCTCGTGGCGAAGGCATACGCGCGATCGCCCGTCTCGAGATACCCCACGAGCCATCCGATATCCTTCCCGCCCTGCATGCCCCAACCGCTCTTTCCGCTCAGGGCGTACTCGGCGGTTTTTGCCATCGCCATATACGATTTTATCAAGCGCATGTTTTCTTTTTTAAACGGCAGGTCTTCCGCATACAAGCGGGCGATGAACGCCGCCTGCTCCCGCGGGGTCATGCGCATCGCCCCGTAGTTCCAGAAATCGTCCCCTTTCTCGCTGAGGTCGCGATTGCCGTACCCGATTTCATCAAGGTATTTCCGGTAGGTCGAGCGGGGCACGCGCCTCGAGAGCTCGGCGAAAAACCAGATAGTCGAGTTCTTGAACGCGGACTCGAGGTTCGCGTCGGCATTCCATGCCTTCACGGGCCTTCCCTTAAACAGTTTGTCGACGCCGTCCCATCGAATGACCTCGCCCGGCGCGACGGCGCCTTCCTCCAAAGCGATGAGCGCATTGCATACCTTAAACGTCGAGGCGGGTATCGTCCCACGCTCTGCGTCCGCGGCGTCGCTAAACGACCATTTGCCGGTTTTCAGGTCATATATCGTGACGCTTCCCGCCACTCCGCGCGACGGAAGCGAAACGGAAAGGGCTTGTTGCGCAAACGACGCGATCCCCACGCAGAGCGCAAGCGCGACAAGGATTATCTTTTTTTCCATATAATTCCCCATAAGACGCCGTACGGCGTTTACGCGCACGACTATATCATATTCCGCCTCAGTTGCGCGCGTTTTTTTGGGGATCGTCGCGTTGACCTAGCCTTGCCGCGAGGATGCCGAAGAAAAAGCACCGAAGGCGATACCAAGCCCCAAGCCTTTATGCTATAGTGGCTCGGGACTCCCCGGAGGTTGTTGCCATGAAAAGGACTATCGCGCTTACCCTAACGGCGTTCGCGCTGCTCGCCGTCTCGTGCCGAAAGGTCGACAGCGGAACCGTGACGATCACGAACGCGCTTTCCGAGCAGGTACGCGTCGCGCTCTCGGAAAACTACGAAACCGAGACGATAACCCTCGCCCCCGGCGAAACCGTCACCCGAGACTACGACCACTATGAATCGGTATACCTACCCGACGAAACCCCGCGCGCCACCGTGACGGAATCAGGCGACGACTACGCGATCGTCCCGCTCGCCGCGACGAAGCTCACGCTTTACGTGACGAACGACCTCGGCTCCGCCGTGACCCTCGTCAACGCGAAGGAAAGCGACACCGCAGAATACGCGATCCCCTCGGGCGACCGAAACCTTGCCGTCGATTTTTCCTATTATCACCTGTGGTCGCTCGCCGTCAAAGGCGCCGCCGACGGCTCCTACTCGATCAAGAAAACCGTCGTCACGACGACCACGGGAAAAGACACCGACGAAGAAAAGACCGTCGACACGACCTACATCCTCGTCACCACTCCCGGAAACTAACAACCACATTCCCCGACGCGTCGTCAGGCGCAGTCGGTTTTTCCCTTCTTTCCCCGACGCGCCCCGCGCCGTCGGTCTTCCTTCTTTCTTTCCCCGACGCGCCTCTGCGCCGTCGGTCTTCACGCCCATCTTATCGCCCGCGCGCGAGCCGTAACGCCTTCGCCTGAGTTCTTCCCGCACGCCTTCGCCCTTTCTTCAGCTTTCGCGCAAACCGCGAAGCTTCCACCCTTTCCTCGCGTTTTGGAAAGGCGGGGCCAGGGGAGGGAAACCTTTTGCTCGAACAAAAGGTTTCCCTCCCCTGATCTCACATCCGAAATTGCTCCCCAAGGTACACCTGACGCGCGATCTCGGACTCGAGGATCACGTCCTTCGAGCCTTCCTCGACGATCTGGCCCTTGTTGATGATGCAGGCGCGATCGGTGATCTCGAGGGTGTCGCGGACGTTATGGTCGGTGATGAGGATGCCGATGCCCTGCTTCGCGAGGAGGCGGATGATCTCCTTGATGTCGTGCACGGCGATCGGGTCGATGCCCGCGAAGGGTTCGTCGAGAAGGAGGAACTTCGGCTCGATGGCGAGGGAACGCGCGATCTCGGTGCGGCGGCGCTCGCCGCCGGAGAGGGTGTAGGCCTGCTGCTTGCGGTTCGCCTCGACGCCGAATTCCGCGATGAGGTAGTCGAGGCGCTTTTGCATCTCGCCCCTCGTGAGGTCCTTGCGCGTCTCGAGGATCGACCAGATGTTCTGCTCGACGGTGAGCTTGCGGAACACGGAGGCTTCCTGCGGGAGGTACGAGAGCCCGGCGCGCGCACGCTGGTACATCGGGAGCTTCGTGATGCAAAGGTCGTTGAGCCAGATGTTCCCCGAGAAGGGCTTGTAGAAGCCGACGACCATGTAGAAGGTCGTGGTCTTGCCGGCGCCGTTCGGGCCGAGGAGGCCGAGGGTCTCGCCCGATTCCATCGAGAACGACACGTCGCGCACGGCGTGCTTTTTCCGGAAGTATTTATTGAGTCCCTCGACGCGGAGTATATCGGGCATGACTATTTTTTTCCTTTTTTCTTTTTCGTATCGCTTGCCGCGGCGTCGGTTTGCGTTGAGGCGCCCGACGAATCGTCGCCGGTCGTTGCCGTTGCGGTCGTCGCAGTCCCTGTTCCGGTCGCGGAGTCCTTCGTGGATGTCGCGGATGCCGACGCGGTCTTTTTCATGTCGTCGCCCGCCGTTGCTTTCTTATCGCTAGAGGTTTTGTCCGTTGACGCGGCCGCGTCACCGCTCTTGGCGCCATCGGTGGACGTGGCGGCGTCGGCATCGGAACTCGCGCTTGAGTCCGCGTCCTTATCCGACTTCGCGTTGTCCTTGAGCTTACCGGTAACGGCGCCGTCGAGGGTGATCCGCTCGGTGTTGAGGTCGACCGAGATGCGGTCCGCGCTGAACTCGTCGCCGTCGCGGATGACGCTCGGCGCCCCGGTGAGCTCGAGGGTCGAAAGGCTCCTTCGGTACAGGGCGAATCCCGAGGAGCAATCTATCGCCCGCCGCTTGAGCTTGACGTTGATCTGGAAGAACGCGACCTCGGTTTTTTGGTTATAGGTGATGATGGCCGCGGAGGACTCGACCTCGTTCTTCGTGTCGCTAAGCACGGCGTTGCCCCGGAACGAGGCGACCTCGACGTCGCGGTCGTAGGTTAATTGGTCGGCGGTAAAGGAGTAGCCCTTATCGCTGTCGTTTCCCGAGACGGAACCCGAAGCGGCGATGTAGCGGAAATCCTTGCCGGAAAGCTCGATGCGGTCGCCCGAGATCGTCAGGGTCCCGACGGTGACGGACGCCTTCCCCTCAAGGGTAGTCTTGCCGTTCTTCTTCGATGAGGTGCCGCTCATCCGCTCGGCGGTGAAGGATATCTTCTTGTCGCCGGCAAAGGCGACCGAACCTATCGTGATGATGAAGGCGGCGAATGCCGCGACCCGTGCGATGCGAGCGTTCATTGTCCGTCTCCTGAGGACGCGGTATCGGGCGAGGCCGCGGCGGGCTTTGCCTGGGTCGCGGCGGGCTTTGCCTCGGAGCCCTGCGGGGCGTCATGCGCCGCGTCTGCGCGCGGTGAGGCGGATTTTGGCGAATCCTCGTCATCGTCCTTTTTGACCATATCGCCCGAGACCGTGCGGCTAAACCAGTATTCGCGGCTCAGGGTGTCGGCGAAAAAACCGACGCCCTTGAGGACGGTGCCGTCGCCCTCGCGAATCTCGACCTCGCCCGAATCGCTTCCCGCCAGGCGGTTCGTATTCTTCGCCCATTGAAGGTCGGGGGCCTCGACCGAGATATTGTCCTTCACGACGTGAAAGCGCACGTCATCGCCCAGGGAATAGAGCGACTCGCCATCGTCGATCAGCACGAGTCCCGCCTGGGCCTCGCTTTCGACCTTTCCGTCTTCGCTTTTTGAGTACTGGGTAAACGCGACGTCGGTTCCCGCCCAGACCTTGTCGGAATCGTAGAGCTCGAGGAGGCCGGCGGACAGTACCATGGAAACCCGCGTGTCCTCATACCGCGAAAGCGATACGCCAGACATCTCCATGTCGGGATACGCCTTTGTGCTATCGAGCCCGTCAGCGTAATTGAAGGAACACGAAAGGAGGGGGAGTGAGGCGATAATGAGCGCGGCGCCGCGGAGCGTGCGAAACGACATACGTCCACTATATCCGCTATCGCCAATTTGGTCAAAACCCAAAACCTTCAATTGACATTGCCTACAAGAGGTTTTAGACTTCAAAAGGGTGTTACCCGCCGTCTCAGAGGAGTTTTTATGGCAGATTTTCTCAGCGATGCCGACTTTGACCAGTACCGCAAGCTGATCTACGACGAAAGCGGCATCACATTCTCCTCTACGAACCGGGCGATACTCGAAAGCAGGCTTCGCGAGCGTCTCCGAGAGAAGCAGATCACCCACGTCAGCGAGTATTACGCCCTCCTCCTCAAGGACAAGGAAGAGCTCAAGCTGATGCTCGATTCGGTGACGACGAACCTCACGCGCTTTTTCCGCAATCAGCCCCATTTCGACGCGCTCGTGAACTACATCATCCCCGAAGTGCTCAAGATCAAGAAGGAAAAGGGCGACACGAAGATCCGCGTGTGGAGCGCCGGCTGCTCGACGGGCGAGGAGCCCTATACCCTCGCCATGCTCTTTAAGGACAAGCTTCCGGCGCCCTACTCCGCCGAGATCCTCGCGTCGGACATATCCCTCAAGTCGCTCATGGTCGGGAAGTCCGGCTTCTACCCCGAAAGCAGGATCGTCGGGATACCGGACGCGTACCTCAACCGCTTCTTCGAGCATAAGAACAACGGCTACCAGGCGAAGGACGAGATCATGAAGATGATCCGCTTCGACTACCACAACCTGAAGAACGACTCCGGGCAAAGGGGCCTCGACATCCTGTTTTGCCGAAACGTGCTTATCTATTTCGACGAGGCGGCGCAGAAGGCGGTCATCGACCGATTCTGGGACGCCATGGCCGCGAAGTCCTTCCTCTTCATCGGGCATTCCGAATCGCTTTTCGGCATGAAGACGAAGTTCGAGTTCCTCAAGACGGACTGGGCCTGCCTCTACCAAAAAAACGCGTGATATTAGGAAAGTAAGATGGAAGCTGTATCCGTACTGATCGTTGACGACTCCGCGCTGATGCGAAACCTCATCGGCAAGATCGTCGAGGCCACGCCCGGCCTCCGCATCGCAGACAAGGCGATGAACGGCCGCTTCGCGCTCCAAAAGATCGCGCGGAGCCGCCCCGACGTCATCGTGCTCGACATCGAGATGCCCGAGATGAACGGCGTCGAATTCCTCCGCGAGCGAAAAAAACTCGGCATCGACATCCCGGTGATTATCCTCTCGAGCATCGCGAAGGAAGGCGCGCACGTGACGATGGAGTGCCTCGACCTCGGCGCGAGCGACTTCGTCACGAAGCCCTCGGGCTCGGAGTCGGCGAACCTCCACACGGTCGCGAGCCAGCTCGTCGAGCTCTTGGCGGGCTACGGCGGGAAATACCAGCTCAAGAAGATCGCCGGCACCGCGAAGCGGATACCCGAGGAAATCCTCAAGACCTACGAGTCCCGCGTCGCCGACGTCGAGAGGGAAGCATTTACCCCCGGCGAGGCGAGGCATGAGACCGCGGCCGCCATTCCGCAGTCGACCCTCGCGGAGCTCGCGCGCGAACGACGCGTCGGGCAGCCGCAGGTCACCCCGCAAAAGCCGATACCGACGCGAAAGCCCGGACCGCTCGAGATCATCGCCATCGGCATCTCGACGGGTGGGCCGAACGCCCTCCGCGAGGTGTTCGCGCGGCTCGATCCCGAGCTTCCGCAGCCGATCGTCGTCGTGCAGCACATGCCGCCGGGGTTCACCGAGGAATTCGCGAATAGCCTCAATAAGATTTGCCCGCTCGAGGTGCGCGAGGCGCACGAGGGCGATATCGTCAAGCCCGGACGCATACTCATCGCCCCCGGGGACAAGCACCTCGAGGTCGAGCGCCGTTCCCTCGGGACGATCGCGCACCTTACGGACGCAGAGCCGCAGAACGGGCACCGGCCCTCGGCGGACGTCCTTTTCGCGTCGGTCAAAAAGGAATACCAAAACCGCGCGCTCGGCATCATCATGACGGGCATGGGAAAGGACGGGGCGGCACAGCTCGCCGAGCTTTATCGCGAGGGATCACGGACCATCGGGCAGGACGAGGAGTCGAGCATCGTGTACGGCATGCCCCGCGTCGCGTGGGAGCTCGGCGGCGTCATGGAGCAGGTCTCGCTCGCGAACATGGCGCAGGCCATCAATAAATACGGAAAGGAATTCGCGCGCGGATAAACGCACTGGCGCGGATAAATTCCCGGCGCGACCCGCCGAATCGGGCGAGCCGCCGAGAGCGACTCAAGCCCCACCAGGGAAACAATCGGTTTTTTTTAGAGAATCTCAACGATCTCGGGAAGGTCCTTCGGCGCGGCGCGGGAAAGCGCGTACACGAGAACGGCTCCCGCGAGAAACGCCGCGAGGGATATCCCCGCGCGCGCGGCCTCGCCCAATCGAGGCGCGAGGGCGTCGAGCGCCTTCCAGCAAAGCCAGGCCGCGACGGCCGGGACGCCGACGGCGAGCAGGGCTTGCGCGAGCTGCTTTCGCGCCGGGGCGGCGACGCGCACCTCCATCCCGGGGCTCAGCGCAAAGCCCTCCCGGTTAACGGCCTCGAAAAGGTTTCCGTTCTTCTTGCACTCGGCGTTCGCGCAGCCAGCGCACGCCTCTATGTCGACGGGCACGACCGTGACGACCGAGCCCTCAACCTTGACTATCTTCGCCCTTTCCTGCATTCGCCTCTCCCCCTTCGGCGCGCGGCGGCTCCGGAGCGGCCATCGAAATCCTTTTAATGGAGACGGCCTTCCCCGACCCGTCGAGCTCGAGGATCACGCCCTGGAGCGCGGGGCGTTCCCACGCGTCGCGCGACCAGTCCGGAACGCGCGCGAGGTATTCCCGAATCTTCGGCGCGGGGTCGGAACCGCCGACCGAATCGATGCTGCCGGTACGGCCCGCGTCGGTGAGGCACGCCGTCCCACTGGGCAGGATGGTTTCGTCCGAGGTCGCGACGCGGCCGTGCGAGCCGATGACCGCGGACACCTTGCCGTCCGCGTGAAAGAAAAGCGCCTGCTTTTCGGCGGTCGCGCACGCGTGAAAGTCGACGATGACGTACGGGGTTTCGCGATGGAGCCGTTCGGCGAGGGCAGGAAGGAGCGTAAAGGGGTTCTCGCTATGCACGCGCGAAAAGCCGACGCGACCGAGGAGTGACACGACGGCGACGCGCTCCTTCCCCGCAGTGGCGAGGCGAAACCCGCGGCCCGGGCTTTCGGCGGGATAGTTCGCGGGGCGGATCACGTACGGAAGGGTATCGATGCCCTCGACGAGGTCTTTTTTATAGTAGATGCATTCGCCGCCGGTAATGACGTCGATCCCGAGCTTGCGGAGATATCCCGCGTGCTGGCGGCCAAGGCCGTAGGAGCCGGTTGCGCCGTCCCCGTTCGCGATCACGAGATCGGGCTTTTCGCTGGTCCGGAGCGTAGGGAGCACGCTCTTTACGCACCAGATGCCGGCCTTTCCCACGATCTCGCTGATGTACAGAATTTTGACGCCCAACCGAGTTTCCTCCCGAGATACCGAGCTAGAGAACGCCCCGGCGCTTGAGGATCGCGGCGCATTTTCTCATGTCGTCGGTCCGGCCCAGTTCCTCATAGGTATCGCGGAGATTATACAGGGCATCGTCGAAATCGGGAACCAGGGTAACCGCCTTTTCGAAGGCCTTGCACGCCTCGTCGAAGCGGGACTGCCCAAAGAGGAGCACCCCGTAATTATTCCAAACCCTGCCGTTACCCGGTTCGAGCTCGAGGGCGTGGCGATAGGATTCCTCGGCGTCGAGATCGTCCCCCGACTCATGGAGCACCACGCCCAGGGTATCGAGCACGTCGACGTCGAGCGGGTTCGACTTCGCGGCTTGAAGCAAGGCGTTCTTCGCGTCCTCGAGTTTCCCTACCGCGCGGCTTGAAAGGGCAAGATTGAAATAAAGGATGGGATTTTTCGGGTCGAGGGAAAGGCCCTTGCGCAGGCACGCGATCGCCTCGGCGTGTTGGCCCTTCGCGGCAAGGACGACGGCCGTGTCGTTATAGTATTCGGCGCTTTCTTCCATATTAAAGCGTTACGGCTCGCTCGAAGAGGGAAAACCCGACTCCGCGGCGCGGCCCGAATCAGCCTCGCCCGCTCCGGCCGTCAAGGATGGGCCCGTAGCTTGGAACGGCACGACACCGCGATCAATCGCCGCGATGCGGTCGCGGAGAACCGCGGCGCGCTCGTAATCCTCGCAATCGAGGGCGGTTTTCAGCTCGCGATGGAGATACCCCGCCACGGGGAGGGCTTCCGGCCGCGGACGCGGCGACTCAGGGGAGCCACTCGCCTTTTCGAGCGGTATGCCGTTTCTCGCGACGACGTCATCGTCGATCTGAACCGGGCACTCGATGCGGGCGGAAAGGCACAGGATATCGGCGGGACGCGACTCAAGGAAGATTTCCTTACCGGAGCGCAAGAGCACCACGCGGCATAAGTAAGACCCGTTTCTGATCCCGTAAATCTCGACGCGATCGAGTTTGCCGTCGAGGGAATTGATGGCGGAAAGCAGGAGCTCGTGCACCATGGGCCTCGGCGCGAGGATATGGGTAAGCTCGACAAGCAGCGCCTGTATGTCGGATTCGGAGACGTAGACGGGAACCACGAGGTTCGATCCCTCGGGACGGATATATACCGTGTTTCCCTCGTCGGCTTGCGAGATAGTCCAAATTTGCGCTGGCAAGAAACGCGCCGTCTTCATATGCCTCAAGCATACTACACGCACAACGCGGAAACAAGAAAAGGGAAGGAGAAAAAAAGGTAAAAAAAAGCGCGCGGCACGGTAACGATCCGCGCGTTGCGGGAAAACTCGCGCCCCGTCGCAACAATCCGCGCTAGAGCCCCTCGAGCATCGTCTCGAAGAGGGCGGCGATGAGCTCGGCTTCGGGGGCGCCGGGCGTGCGATCCCGGATGCCCCGGGCGGAACGCTCGATAAGGCGCGCGCCGTATTCCCGGGCCCGCTCGATCGAGCCTGAGCCCGCAAGGCGGGAAATGACCTCTTCGACCGCGGGGGAATCGATTCCCTCGGCCCGCGCGCGCGCGAAGGCGGCGGAAAGGGCGGGAAGATCCTGGGGATTCTTCTCGAGATGGAGGATGACGGGAAGGCTTTTCTTTCCCTCGACCACGTCGTCGCCCCGCTTCTTCCCGGGGTTCCCGGTCGTCAGGTTCCGCACGTCGTCGATAACCTGGAACCCGACACCGGCCTGGGCCGAAAGGTCGCCAAACGCGACTGCCTCGATCTCGGGCCTTCCCGCGGCGAGGATGCCGAGCTCGCCCGCCAGGCGCGAGAGGGTTCCCGTTTTGAGGGTGACCATCGCCTCGTATTCCGCGCGGGAGGGCACGAGCGACGGGTTCCGATGCCAACTGATGTCCATGGCCTGCCCGAGGTGGAGCCGCCTGAGCTCACGTGAGGCGGTCTGATAGAGCCTGAGCTTGAGCGCGTCCGCGCACGGGTACGCGTCGATTACCGCCTGCGCCTGAAAATAGAGCCATGACGCGCAGTTGATCGCGGTGTCCTCGCCCCAAATGAGGTGAATCGCGGGCTTTCCCCGGCGCTCGTCGGCCGCGTCCTCGATGTCGTCGTGGATGAGGCTCGCCGTATGAGAGAACTCGACGATCGGGGTAAGGGCGTACGCGCGGTCCTCGCCGCCGGAAAGCTCGCAGGCGAGCACCATGAGGAGGGGCCGCCAGCGCTTGCCCCCGCGGAGCAAAAGGTCGCGGCAGGGCTCGATGAGGGTCTCTTCGTGCGCCGGGCGCACGGCCTCGGGGAGGGAGGAAAACGCGAGGGAGGACCACTCGGGACTCGCGCGCGCGGGCAGGAGGGTTTCGAGCGCGGCCTCGATCTTTTCAAGACGGCGCGTATACTCTATATTCATAGCGGTCATTGTACCCGATCCACTTTTTCTTTCAAGGGGAGATCATGCCGTCGAACAGCTATGAGAAACCGGATTTTTGGAGCAAGAAGGCCTTCTCCGAAGGATACCCCGCCCGTTCGGTATATAAGCTGAAGGAGATGGACGAGAAATTCGGCCTCATCAAGAAAAACACCCGGGTGCTCGACCTCGGCGCCGCGCCGGGAAGCTGGACCACCTACGTGCTCCGCGCGCTTGACGGAAACGGGCACGTGACCGCGATCGACCTCTCACCGCTCGCGAAGGACGTAAAGGGAGATAACCTTTCCTTCTTTCAGGGAGACCTCTACGCCCCCGCCATCCGCGAGGAAGCGAAAAAGCTCGGTCCCTACGACCTCGTCATCTGCGACGCCGCGCCAGCCACGACGGGCAATCGGACGGTCGACACCGCGCGCTCGAGCGGGCTCGTCGAGCTCGCGATCTTCTACGCCGAGCAGATGCTCCTCAGCGGCGGCAACTTCGTCGTCAAGGTTTTCCAGGGCGGCGGCGAGCAGGAACTCCTCAAAAAGATGCGGACGATCTTCGCCTCGGCGCGCGGATTCAAGCCCGAGGCATGCCGAAACGAGAGTTTCGAGACCTATCTCATCGGACTTTGCAAGAAATAACCGCTTTTTGGGGCGGAATTCGACGTAAAACAGGGGTGATGACAAGGCCAAAATCACACGGGCTCGCGCGCCAAATCGCTAAAAAAAGCAAGAAAAATGCCGAAAATTTGACAGCGTCTTATCAAGAGATGCTATACTGGAGTAACCATGAAAGTTTCGCCCAAAACCCTCTTGCCCTGCACCGTCATCGTCATCACCTTGTTACTCCTCGCCTCATGCGGTCCGGGAGAGAAAGCCACCGGTAAGGCCGATTCCGCGCGACAGGACGTCGCTGCCGACAGCCAAGATCCTACCGGGGAATTCACCGGTAAGGGCGGCGCCGACAATGGGCTTCCGTCCGAACGCCCGGGCGCGCTTAAGGACGAAGCGGGACCGGATCTCGACCTCTACTACATCGCGTACACGGTAAAGAAGGGCGACATCGTCAGTAAAATCGCCTCGGAACATGGGCTTTCCCAAGACGCGATCATCAGCTTGAACAAACTCAGGAGCACCCGCTCCCTCCAGATCGGGCAAATCCTCAAACTCCCCTCGATAAACGGCATCATCTATACGGTTAAAAAAGGCGAAACCCCCGAATCCATCGCGGACAAATACAAGATCTCGCTCGAAAAGGTCGCGCTCGTCAATAACATCACGGACAACGTGGTGCCTGCCGGTTCCGTCCTCTTCCTCCCGGACGCGAAACTTGATTGGGTGACCCTCCAGGAGATTAACGGCGACCTTTTCCACAAGCCCCTTCACGGCGGCTACTACATCTCGTCCCGCTATGGCTGGCGCGACAATCCCTTCAGCAACGCGAGAACCTTCCATAACGGCATCGACATGGCGACCGCGCGCGGAAGCTCCGTATACGCCGCGCTCGACGGGACGGTCGCCTCGACCGGGTATGACGTCACCTACGGAAACTACGTCATCATCTCCCACCATTCCGGATACCAGACGATGTACGGCCACCTCAACACGATCCTCACCTCGCCGGGAAAACACGTGACGACCGGCACGAAGATCGGGCTCGTCGGGAACACCGGGCAGAGCACGGGACCGCATCTCCACTTTACCGTCTATAAGTACCGCTCGACGCTGAATCCCGCGACCCTGTGGAATTAAGCGATCGATAGATCGATATGACGAAAAACGCCGCGAATGCATCGCGGCGTTTTTTTATCCCTCTTGGCATGTCATCCGAGATACGCCCGCGCCGCAACCGCCGCGCGGGGTCGAGAATCCTCAAATCGAGGGATGAAACCCAAACTTCTTCACGAAGAAATCGATGTTCGAGCCGATGAAAAGCCCGCCGAAGACCGTGACGGCGACGCCGCAGAGAATCGAAAAGGGAAGGTAATACGCGTCGCCGAACACGAGGCGCGACCATTCGCCCATGGAGCTCGCCGGCATGATGGCGAAGCCCGCGACCAAGGCGCAGCCCGCGACGACCCAGCGGGTCATGGACACGCGACCGCGGGAATCCCGGACGTCGGGATACGAAAGCCCCGAGGCGGCGATTCGCTCCATCGCCGCACGGACGGCCGCGTCTTCCGCGGCGGGAGCGGCAGGCATGGCGCCTGTGCGGGCGGAGAGTGGCCGGGCAAGCGAATGCTCGGCGCGCGTGAGGCGCCTCACGCCGGTCCGGCACGCAGGGCACCCGATGAGGTGTAGGGTAACTTGAAACGGTACGCGCTCGTTCTTATCCAGCTCGAGATAGCGGGTGAAGGCCTTGTCACACGTCATTCATTCTCTCCTTCGTCGAGACGCGCGCGAAGCAATTTCTTTGCCCTGAACACGTGCGACTTTATCGTGTTCACCAGGAGCCCGGTGACCTCGCTGATATCCGCGTAGGGCATATCGTAAAAAAAATACATATCGACGCACG
>DAOPYF010000036.1:0-21082 GCA_035352735.1 Treponemataceae bacterium
TTTATATATTTCTTGTGTCACAAGAGTCACTAAAGAATATTAATATAGGACAGTGCTTTCAGCGTGTATCAATTGATATCAGGGTATATCACTGATGGCGCGCGAATCGTTCGCCTATGTGTCACCTTTTTGTGTCACACTAAACGTAAAACTACACCCGCATTCGCCCTTCGTCACGATATCTGACCCGAGCCGCGCGCGAAGCCATTCTATCTCGGCATCGCCGGTACAATGGCAGGGTATAACGCAAGGTATTTCTCTGCTCTCGATATATTCTGCCGTCGCACAGAGGCGTTCTTCGCCGACGTTCGCGAGATGGAAGCCGCCGATCACGGCATGAATGTCATCGATACCTGATACAGCGCGGACATACTCGCAGGTATTGATGAATCCCGCATGGCAGCAACCCGTCAGGATCACGAGTCCATAACCGGTGTTCGTCCAGAGGACGATCTCGTCGTTAACCTCGTCGGGAATCGTACACCCGGAATTTTCGAAAAGAAGCGGACTTGGCGATTCGAGAGGACTGACGCGCGGGATCCGCCCGGCGAGATGGATGCGCCCGTCGAAGATCGAAGCGGCTTTCCCGA
Organism: Treponemataceae bacterium; assembly: GCA_035352735.1. Lineage (GTDB taxonomy): Bacteria > Spirochaetota > Spirochaetia > Treponematales > Treponemataceae > Teretinema. The sequence goes on from DAOPYF010000036.1 coordinate 591, forward strand.
AAGTCAGAAACCGTTCTTCGGGTAGCGCTGAAAGCATGACGCGGTTCCCGTCGGAAAGCGCGATCTTCCGGCACATCCCCGTCCTGAGGCTGTAATGATCCCTGAACACTTCGGTGGAAGCATGAACTCGCGCGGCGGGATACTTTTCAAGAAACGCGCCAAGCGCGTCGGTGTGGTCGTAATGTCCGTGGCTCAAGACCACTTCGGACACGCGCGATAGATCGACTCCGGCCAACGCCGCGTTACCGAACAGCGCGCCCATGCCCACGTCGAAGAGGACGGCATCCGATCCGCCATCATCCCGTTGCGTTTCTACCAGCGCCGAAAAACCGTGCTCCGCCCGGTAAGGCGGAGTCGCGGCGTTGTCGGCGAGGATCGTGATTTTAACGTTTGCCGCTTCTTTCATACTCTCAATGATCGCATCCGTTGACGCCGGTGATCAAGGTACCGGCAAGATAGTCGGCGACGATCTTATCGGTCTTATCGGCCGGAGCGCCGACGCACACGGTAATACCTCGCTCGGCGAAAAGGTCGCGCGCACGGCTTCCCATGCCGCCCGCGACGATGTGCGTTACGCCCTTTTCTCCGAGAAATTTCGGCAAGAGCCCAGGCTCGTGCGGCGGCGCGACGATATAGTCTTTTTTCGCCACAGTCTTGCCGTCGTCGGCGATATCGAACGAATCGAAACCGGAACAATGCCCGAAATGCTGGGTCAGCCTTCCTTCCGCGACGGGAACTACGATCTTCATCATACGAGACTCCTTGTTATCTGCGCATACGCCTCGCTCACGGGCGAGGATTTGAATTGCGATACATACGGCTTGCCGGAATCGCCGGCTTCCCCGATCGCGGGATCGAGCGGCAATGAGCCAAGGAACGGCACGCCGTATTCCTCGGCTAGCCGCTTGCCGCCGCCCTGCTTGAAGATATACGTTACCTTCTTGCATTCGGGGCACACGAAGCCCGACATATTCTCGATAACGCCGGTCACGGGCAGGTTAAGCTGCCTGCAGAAATTGATCGACTTGCTCACGTCGATCGCGGAAACTTCCTGCGGCGTCGTGACGACGATCGCCCCGTCGGCGTTACCGATGAGCTGAATGACCGAGAGGGGCTCGTCTCCCGTTCCGGGCGGACAGTCGACGATGAGGGCATCAAGCTCGCCCCATTCGACGTCCTCAAGGAATTGCTTGATCACACCGTTCTTCATCGGCCCGCGCCAGATAACCGGCGCATCCCGCGCTTCGAGCATGAAACCGATGGACATAACCTTGAAATCTCCCAGCTCGGGCAGTTCCGCGGGAAGCAACTTCTCCCCAATACCCTCGAGCCTGTGTCCTTCAAGGCCGAGCATCGTCGGCACGCTCGGACCGTGAATGTCCACGTCGAGGAGCCCGACCTTCTTGCCCTGGAGGGCAAGGCTCGCGGCGAGATTCACCGCGACGGTGCTCTTTCCGACGCCGCCCTTTCCCGACATGACGATGTATTTCTTCGCCACGCCATCCATCTTTACCGATTCAATTGACATATCCTCTCCCATATCCCGGCAAGTACGCCCGGGATGTTGTGCTCGCTTTGTTCCGATTCGCAGTATTCGATCACGCTCTTTCCCTCGATCTGCGCCTTCGTCACGTCGCGGTCATAGGGGATCATCCCGAGGAACGGCACGCCGTTCCTCGCGCACCAGGACTCGGTCGCGTCCGCCATCGGCTGGTTGATATCGGCCTTGTTTACGATGACCGAGAAAGGAATCGCGAAGTGCCGGGAAAGACTGGCCACGCGCTCGAGGTCGTGTTGACCGGACATCGTCGGCTCCGTCACGATCACCACGGCGTCCGCGCCGGTAATAGACGCGATGACGGGACAGCCCGTTCCGGGCGACCCGTCGACGATGATCCAGTCGGCCCCTTGTCCTTCCGCGACACGCTTGGCCTCTTTCCGCACTGTCGTCACGAGCTTGCCGGAGTTTTCAGCGCGGGTATCGAGCGCCGCGTGCACGAGGGTGCCGAACCTCGTGTCCGAGACATACCATTCGCCGCATCTTCTATCGACGAACTCGATGGCTTTCGACGGGCAAAACCGTACGCATACCCCGCACCCCTCGCATGAGCCCTCATCGACCGCGCATCCCGTTTTATATGAATGACTGATCGCGCCGAAACGGCACAGCTCAATGCACTTCGAGCAGCTTCCGTCTTCGCCGGATGAAAGGCACTTCTTCGGATCGACGCGCGCGATGTGCCCGGAGATAAACTCATGGCATTCGCTAATTTCGGGGGCGAACACGAGATGAAGGTCCGCAGCGTCGACGTCGCAGTCGGCGAACACCGCCGTGCCCCGTTTCGCCGCGAGGGTCGCGAAGGCTGCCGTGAGGCTCGTCTTTCCTGTCCCGCCCTTTCCGCTGATTATCACGATTTCTTTCATTGATGCTCCCCGACAAGAAGTTCCGCCAGCGCCGTGAATTTCTTTCGATATTCCGGAGCCGAGACGACAAGCGGCTTCCCTTCCGAATAGCCCCGCGCGATGCGCCGGTCCTCGGGAATCTGCATGAGAATCCTGATCGACTCCCCCTCGCAATAGTCGACCACGCGGTTGTCGCCCGAATCACTCCGGTTGATTATCACGCCGAAGGGAATACCCATCTTCCGGACGGTCTTCACCGCGAGATCAAGATCGTGAAGGCCGAACGGCGTCGGCTCGGTCACGAGGATCACGTAGTCCGCGCCGGTCACCGCCGTACCCATCGGACACGACGTTCCGGGCGGCGCGTCGATGATGGTAAAGCTTTCGGCTCGGTCCTTTGCCGTGCGATCTTTGATCGCACGCTCCTTGACCGCCCGGATCACCGGCGGAGACATAGCCTTCCCGATCGTGAGCAAACCCTGATAAAAATCGAGCGGGGAAAGCCCGTCGCGAAGGACTTCGCTCGTCGTGAGCGTGCCGATCGCCGATGGCTCCTCATGGATCGCCTTCTGCGGGCACACGAGCGCGCAGCCGCCGCAGGAATGGCAGAGCTCGGGGAACACCATCACGGTCGTGCCGATATGCACGATCGCGTTGAACTCGCAGAACAAGGCGCACGATCCGCACGCGACGCACTTCGCCTCGTCGATGACCGGCACGGGGACGGTAATCGGGCATTCCTCGATATCCCGCTGAGCGAGAAAGATCCCCGCGTTCGGTTCTTCCACGTCGCAGTCAAGAAGCTGAACGTTCCCCGGGGCGGAAAGCGCGAGCGAGACCGCGATGGTCGTCTTTCCCGTTCCACCCTTTCCGGACGCGACCGCTATCCTCATACCCAGTGGCCCTCGACGTCTGCCTCACTGATGGCTTTCAGGCTTCCGTTCCTGAACGCCGCGATCGCTTCGCGGACGGAGCCGCCCTCTGCGAGATACACGGGAATCTTCGCGGCCTCAAGCACCTTGAAGGCCTTTGGCCCGGTGTGCCCGGTAATGATTGCGAGCGCGCCCGAGTTCACGACATGCTGGGCGGCCTGAATCCCGGCTCCTTGAGCTGCGTTCAAATTCTGCTCGTTATCGACGGCCGTAAAGGTCTCGTGGTCGAGATCATAGACGATAAACATGGCGGCGCGCCCGAATCGAAGGTCGATCGTGTCTTCCAGGGTGGGTCCCGACGAACTGATTGCGATTTTCATAGTGATTTATTCTCCTTAATTTGACAGATCAAGAGATCCTCCGCGCATCCGCCTCCTGCAACGGCGACGGCGCGGGCATCCGCATCCGGGCATGGAAAACGCGTCGCGCATCAATGTGCCGGCTTTCCATGCCTCAAGAACTTGCTCTACGGGGCCCGCGATAAACGAGATCGTCTCGATTCCATGCGCGAGAAAAAGCGCCTCGTATTCATGGGACACCGCCCCGCAAACAATCGTCGCCACGCCCTTTTCCGCGAGGAACCGGGCTTTCTCGTCGCCGCTCCATCTCGGAAACTCGACACAGTCGCCGTCAAGCGCGGGCGCGTCGGCATCGACGATGAGACATCGTTCCGACACGTCGAATACGGGGGCGATTCTTCCATTCCAGACCGACAGCGCAAGTTTCATGTTTAGTATTAAGCAAGTTCCGTGCCATCTTTTTTTACAGGGCAAACCTGAGATTTTTACTCTGTGCGCAATGCAATAGTGCAATGCATTGCACACGTTATTGCAATATCGCAACCTTTTTAGCCAGAATGAAATCTTGTTCTTGTGCTCATAATCGGGTATACACTTTGTTAACGAGGTACAAATCAATGAGTCACGGAGAAAAAGCCGTCGAGTTTTTTTGCAATGGATATAACTGCTCGCAGTCCACCGCGGCGGCTTTTGCCGACGAAGCAGGATTGAGCGAGAAGGCTGTCACGACGATGATGGCCGGTTTCGGCGGAGGCATTGGCGGAACGCGCGAAATGTGCGGCGCGGTTTCCGGCATGGTGTGGGCCCTCGGTCTCAAGGGCGGCGCCTACGAACCACACGACAACGCGGCGAAGACCGAGCTCTATAAAAACGTCCGAGAGGCGATCCACGAGTTCACCGAGAAGTTCGGTACGACCAACTGCCGCGAGTTATTGCTCAAGGCGGGATGCCTTCCGAAGCCCGATCCCTTGGTGCGAAACGCCGATTATTACGCCAAGCGTCCCTGCGCCCACTTCGTCGAGGCGGCGGCCGAGATAGCGGCGCGGCGAAACGGGAAATGACTGAGCTTTCCCCCTTCCTTCGCGCCTTTCTCCTCACGCTGTTCGCGGGACTCGCGACCGGCGCGGGAAGCTGCATCGCGCTCATATCGAAAAAGTCGACGCCGCGCTTCCTTTCGGTTTCGCTCGGTTTTTCCGCCGGCGTCATGATCTTCGTCTCCCTCGTCGAGCTCTTTAACGACGCCCGCGAACAGCTCGCGCTGATCTGGGGAAACCAGTGGGGATATCTCGCGGCGAGCGCCGGTTTTTTCGGTGGCATGGTCCTCATCGCGGTCATCGACCATTTCGTGCCGACCGAGGTAAACCCGCACGAGGCGCGCTCGGAAGAGGCAGCGGCCTTCGAGGCCACCAACACGCTTGCCTGTCCTGTCCCGCGCCGGAGGGACCATCGTTCCCGGCTCATGCGGACGGGCGTTTTAACGGCAATCGTCATCTGCCTCCACAACCTTCCCGAGGGAATCGCGACCTTCTTCGCGTCGATGCAAGATATATCGCTGGGCGTGACGATTGCCTTCGCGATCGCCATTCACAACATCCCCGAAGGCATCGCCGTCTCCGTACCCATCTATTACGCGACCGGCTCCCGGCGAAAGGCGTTCTGGTATTCCTTCGCCTCCGGGCTCTCGGAACCCTTCGGCGCGATTATCGGCTTTTTGATTCTGCAACCGCTTCTCGGGGGACCTACCTTCGGCTTCGTCCTCGCCGCCGTCGCGGGCATCATGATCTACATATCGCTCGACGAGCTCCTCCCTTCCGCGCGAGAGTTCGGCGAAAGCCATCTCGCGATGGCAGGGCTTGCCGGAGGCATGGGCGTCATGGCGTTGAGCCTCGCCCTCGGCGCGTAAAAAAAACGGTTGGCACGGTTCTTGCTTGGTATGTAGTAGCTCTTACGCAAGGAGGTACGATATGCCAAGAGGAAACGGAATGGGCCCAATGGGCCAGGGACCGATGACCGGTCGAGGCGCGGGTTTCTGCGCCGGGTACGCTGTTCCGGGATACGCCAATGACGCGGTAAGCGGATTCGGAGGAAGGTTCGGAGCCGGATACCGCCGTGGTAACGGCAGGGGTCAGGGTTTCGGCGGCCGAGGTTTTCGCTTTGGCTTCCAGCAGCGCATGCGCGGCTCGATGCCGACCGAAATGACGGCAGAAAGCGAAATGGCTTTCCTGCAGAATCGCGTTGAGATTCTCGCGCGCGAACTCGAGGACGCGAACAATCGCCTCGCCGAGCTCAACGCGACCAAGGAATCATAATCATTTGAGCCATTAGTCCTACGTGCTTTCGTGGCGTAGGATTACGCTTGCCCGGGCTTCCCCCAAAGCCCGGGCTTTATTACGCTGTACGGACAACATGAATGAAGGAATTTGAAATACTCCGTTTCGGGACGCCTAATTTACGGCAACCGAGCAAGGAGATCGCGAACATAGATCAGTCTATCATCAACTTGCTCGACCGCCTCAAATTCACCCTGCACGCGAAGCCCGGCAGAGCCGCGATCGCCGCCCCGCAGATCGGAAAGAATATCAGGCTTACCGTCATCGAGTACGGAAACGGCTACGAAGAGCTCATCAATCCCGTAATCGTCGAAAGCACCGGACGATGGGTCGACTATGAGGGATGTCTCTCGCTTCCCGGCTATTCGGGCCGCGTCGCGCGAGCGGAAAAAATTACCATTCGTTACCTGGATCGGGATGGCAACGAACGCGTCGTCGAGACGAAAACGAGGCGAGATCTCGCTCGCTGTTACCAGCACGAGCTCGATCATTTCGACGGTGTACTCTATACCGATCGGCTTGTCGACGAGTGGCTCGTCGACGACTACACCGATAAAAAAGTTTCGCTTGCATTCTTCGGCAGTTCGTTCGGCATCCCACCGATTATCAGCACGAATTCGTTGAAATAAAAAGGAAAGCATCATGTCAGACTTTATACAAATTGGCACGCGGACGCTGCCCGGAAACTATGGTCCGCTCAAGGGCGCTAACGGCAATGCCCGTATCCAGGGCCCTTGCGGCGACACGATGGAATTCTGGGTTCATATCGAGGACGGCGTTATTCTCGAGTCGACGTTCACTACGGACGGTTGCATTAACTCCATCAGGTGCGGCATGACCGCGGCCGCAATGGCTGAAGGGGCCTTTACCGACGTTGCCACGCAGTTCACCCAAGCCGATGTTCTCGCTGTCGCGGGAAACATACCCGGAGATGAGTCGCACTGCGCCCTCCTTGCCGCGAATGCGCTGAAGGCCGCGATAGGCGACTGGAAAAAGCGAAACCACGCGATAATCCGTTCAGGAGAAAAAAAGCTAGCCGCCGCACGGTCGATCATACAGCCGCGCCCACAGCTACTTGTTTCCTGCAGGGGCAAGGACGGACAGGACAACGCCCTCGTGGTCGTGTATGCCGGCAACTGCAGTTACGACCCGCCCATGGTCATGGTCGGCATCGTTCCGACGAGGCACTCGTACGATCTTGTGAAGGAATCCGGATGTTTCGTCGTCAACCTGGTTACTCCCGCGCAAAAGAAACTCTTCGAGTATCTTGGCTCGCATTCCGGCAGAAACTGCGACAAACTGGCCGCCTGCGGCGCGAAAACCGAAAACGGAACGAAGGTCAACGCGCCGGTCCTCTGTGACTGCCCGGTAAATATCGAGTGTACGGTCGTAGACTCGATCCGCACCGGGTCGCATGAATTGTTCATCGGTAAGATCGAGTGCGTCCACGCGGACGAGGAAATCGTCAAAGGGGACGGGACGGTGGATTGGGACGCGATGACGTTGATTTGAACGAACGAGTTACCGCATCCCCGATTTGTGCAGCTTACTGCGAGTATGTTTCTTTGTGTCTGGCATACCAAGCAGCCATCAGAAAAAGCGCGACATTTCCCCGATTGATCGACCCGACGTACAGGGGCTGCAAAAGTTCGGGAAATGCGAGCTTCATGGCCGAACCGATGATAAGGAACGTGAAGGGATTGAAGAGCGCTGCGGCGCGGCCATAGACGGTCTTCTTCCGAAGGATGAGGACGATAAGCATGATCTGCGGGATGATCCAGGTCAAAAAGTAATGTGCCCAGAAAATCGGGAGTGACGACGCGTACAGGCTTTCCGCGACGGATACCGCGAGATCAGACTGCCCAGCGTCCATGAGCCGATTATAGGCTAAGGCGATGTAGACGATTACGCCATGAATGAGCGAGGCGGTCATGATCCCGAAACCCGTCATGGCGAGATACGCCTTGGCGAATCCCGGCTTCGTCAGAGACAGTTCGCGATAAATCGCGTAAAAACCAAGGAGATAAAACGGGATAGCGAAGCCGCAGATATTTACGCTTGCGGAAAGTCGTACGAAACTGATGCCAAGCATACCAGTTTCCAGAATCCCGAACGAACCGACGGGAATCGACGGCATCGACATATACTCCAAAAGGTAGTCGGCGACCATAACGCCGAAAGCCGCCGCTGCAGCCGCGATGGACATGGCTCGTAACGGGATTTTTCTCTCAATCTCTTTCATTGTTACCTCTTGCTAACATATATACCACATTCAAGCGATTTTATCGGTTGACAAATACTGATGAATAATATACAAGCTTGTATAAGAGGATAATATGTCGGTAAAGACAGTCATACTTGGTATCCTGCAACGCGGTCCGCTCCATGGCTACGATCTTAAGCGGATTATCGGCCAGGAGATGGGCGACTGGACCGACATAGCGTTCGGCTCGATCTACTTCGCGCTGGACGGACTCGCGAAGGACGGATTCGTCACGGGTGAGACGATGGAATCTGCCGAGCGGCGGCCATCGCGCATCGTGTATACGATCACAGAATCCGGTCGCGCAGAATATCTCAGGCTCCTGCGTGAAATCTGGCAATCAGACGCGCGAGAACATTCTCCCCTCGATATCGGCATCGCCTTTCTGCATGACCTCCCACGGGACGAGGTTAAAGGGTATCTCGCCGCACGAGTCGTCGGCATGGAAAAGGGTCTCAAGTACTTGCGCGCCCATGAAGCCGAAACTATGGCACAGCCCGAGGTTCCATCCGAAAGCAGATTTATCTTCTCGCATGCCCGATTTCGGATGGAAGCCGAGATTTCCTGGGCACGGGAGGTTCTTGGTTCTTTGTAATTTTTTTTTGACTTAATATACAACCTTGTATATTAACTGCTTGTATATAAGGAGAAGGAAAGATGAAACACTCAACTATTCAGAGTCCCTCGGGAAAAATCGCAATTTGGCGTTTGAAAACGCCCAAACGGGTAATTGAGGGTGGCGCAATTCGTGACGGCGAGAAGTTCACGGCGGAGGAATACAGCGAGCGAATGCGATCTCACCTCGGCGCGGAATACAGGCGATTCGCAAGGAACGCGGATAAGATCCTGCATCTGCCGAAGTGTGCTCGCGTGCTCGAGATCGGCCCAGGGCCTGGGTGGGCTGGAATAGAACTCTGCAAGCTCAGGGGCGACATCACGCTCGTCGCCGTCGAGGCGTCAAGCGATATGATCCGCGCGTCAAAAAAGAACGCCGAAAGCGAAGGAGTCGCGGACAGGACTGAGTACAAACTCGGCGTCGTCGAGGACTTGTCAGGGATAGAAAGCGGTTCCTTCGACGCGGTGATCTCTCGCGATTCCCTCCATCACTGGACCGACCCGTCGAGGGCGTTCGCCGAAATCAAGCGTGTGCTTAATGACACGGGTGGCGTGTACGTGACGGATAGCAAGCGGAACCTCGGCCTCGCTGAACGGCTCGTTGTCCGCGCCGTGTGTAAACGCATCGGGAAGGATATGTCGAAAGGTTGGACAGAGTCCATCGGCGCGAGTTGGACGCCCGCGGAGATTCGCGCGATACTGGCCGAACGGGAAATACGCGACTGGTCGGTACATCCAACCTTCCTCGATCTGGAAATCGGGAAAAGGACTGAATGCCAACCGAAGTAAATCGTTACCGTTTCAATGTTGCCAGTATACTTTGAACTTTGTCCGTTTGGGACGGGAATAGGTCGGCCGGAACGTTTTCGGATCCGGCTGCGACCTTTACCTGATGCCGAGCGCAGTCGGTACTGTCGCCCAGACAATACTGATTCTTCATCATCTGGGCGGTCGCGGGCTTACTCGCCATTCGATCGTTGAAAAAGGGACATTTAGGAAGACACTCGCATTCTGCCATGGGACGCTCCTTATCGGTAATCGGTATAACCGAAATTCTAAGACATGTGCCGTCGAACTTCAAATTTCACTTGACCGCCGATCCTCCAGGACTGTATAAGGATGTAATGACACTTCAACAATTGCGCTACGCGATAGGTGTCGCGAGAGCGTCCTCCTTTAACGAAGCCGCGACGCGTCTCTATATCTCTCAGCCAAGCCTGTCGATAGCCATTCGCGATCTGGAACGTGAAATCGGCATCGAGATCTTCGCGCGCACGAGCAGGGGTGTCAGCGTAACCCAGGAAGGAGCCGAGTTTCTCGGTTATGCGCGACAGGTCATGGAACAGACCGAGCTTATCGAATCGCGGTATCGAAACGTCAAACCGCAAAAGAGGCTTTTTTCCGTATCGACGCAGCATTACGCTTTCGCGGTGAACGCCTTCGTGGAACTCATACGGGACATCGGAGCGGCAGAATATGAATGCACGCTGCGCGAGACCAGAACGCACGAGATAATCGACGACGTGAGAAACCTCAGAAGCGAGATCGGCATTCTGTACGAGAATGATTTCAATAAGCGAGTCCTCGATAAGCTTTTCGCCGATAACTCGCTCACATTTACGGCCCTTTTTACGTCAAAGCCTCATGTCTTCGTGAGCGCCAAACATCCGCTCGCGAGAAAACGGAAGGTATCGCTCGACGACCTCGCGGAATTCCCCTGCCTTTCGTTCGATCAGGGCGAGTATAACTCGTTCCACTTTTCGGAAGAAATCCAGAGCACGCTCATCCACCGGAAGAGCATTAAGGTCAGTGACCGCGCGACATTGTTCAACCTGCTTATCGGCCTCGACGGGTATACCATCTCGACCGGGATCATTACGCCGGATCTGAACGGAAAGGATATCGTGTCAATCCGACTCGACCTCGAGGAACGCATCACCGTCGGGTATATCGTGCATTCGTCGATAGGCCTTTCCCGCGCAGGATCGCTGTATCTGGATAAACTGAAATCGTTCGCCGGGAAAGGTGTATAGTCTATTACTATAACCTGTGATAAAAACATTGTTTTGGACTATATCTGTTTTAAATGCAAGGATTAATCCGTTCCGGTATGCCGGATACGGAGGACAATGCATGAAAACGGCCATCGCGGGCTATCCCCGAATTGGGGCGCATCGGGAGCTCAAATTCCGCACGGAAGCTTTTTTTCGCGGGGAAATCAATGAAGCGGAACTGAACGAAACCGGTAAAACCATCAGACGAGAAAACTGGACGACGCTCAAGAATGCGGGGATTGATTCAATTCCGTCAAATGATTTTTCATTTTACGACAACATGCTCGACGTGGCCTGCCTGATCGGGGCCGTTCCCGAGCGTTACGCCAAGGCGGATCTTACGGCAACGCAGCGCTATTTCGCGATGGCCCGCGGCGATATCAGGACGGATCTCAAGGCTCTCCCGATGCGGAAATGGTTCAACACGAATTATCATTACATCGTACCCGAGCTGGGCGACGATACGCTGTTATCACTATCTGGCGACAAGCCGTTCGCGGAATATCGAGAGGCCCTTGAAACAGGAATTACGACGAGACCGTTCATCATCGGCCCATTTACGTTTCTAAAACTCGCAGCATATACAGGGCAGAAAAGGGCGAAAGACTTTACCGCCGAGATAACCGCTGTCTATCGGGATATCCTCTCCAAATGCGCGAACGAGGGCATCCCTTCGGTTGAACTCGGCGAGAACGCACTTGTCACTGATCTCTCGACCGATGATATTGCGCTCTTCACGGAGCTCTATCGCGACATTCTCTCCGAGAAAAGGGACGTTTCCGTCAGACTCCATACCTCGTTCGGCGATATTCGCGACTGCTGGCATGAAATAATGGCATTGCCCTTCGATGGTATCGCGCTAGACTTCGTCGAAGGGGCGGAAAACTTTGAATCGCTCGAACGTTATGGTTTCCCCGAGGATAAGGAACTCGTTGCGGGTATCGTCAACGGAAAAAACGTCTGGAGGATCGACGATGTAAAGGCACGAACCCTTATCGAGCGTGTTTCCTCGTTATCGGGGTGCACGCCGGAGAACGGCCGTCTTGTAATCGGGGCATCCTGTTCTCTCCTGCATGTGCCGGTCACTCTCGCTTCGGAAACCGCTCTCGACGGAACTATCCACGCACGCCTTGCCTTCGCCGAGGAAAAGCTCGTCGAACTGCGCTCGCTCGCCGACGGTCGCGCGGGATTTGGCGGATCGACGCCAACGCAAGAAATACCTTCTGTAATCCAGGAGCGGGTCGCGTCTCTCACTCGATCTGACTGGACCCGCGTACCGGGCAGGGTCGAAAGAAAGAATATTCAACGCGACCGGTTCCGATTCCCCGCGCTTCCGACGACGACGATCGGCTCGTTTCCGCAAACCCGAGAGGTTCAGGCGAATCGCGCGCGGTTTCGTAAGGGCGAAATATCTCGCGATCGATACGATGACAATGTCAGGCGTATGGTCGCGGACTGCGTCGCATTCCAGGAAAAGATCGGGCTCGACGTGCTCGTTCACGGTGAATTCGAACGTACCGATATGGTCGAGTTTTTCGGGGCCAATCTCGACGGGTTCGCGTTTACCGCGAACGGATGGGTTCAGTCATACGGAACCCGCTGCGTTAAACCGCCCGTCATCGTCTCAGACGTCGCTAGAACGAAACCGATTACCGTCGACCTCGCGGTGTACGCGCAATCGCTCACGAGTAAGCCGGTAAAGGGAATGCTGACTGGTCCGGTGACCATTCTTAACTGGTCGTTCCCGCGCGAAGACATCCCGATCGGCGACTCGGCCTTTCAGATCGCGCTCGCCATTCGTGAAGAGGTTCTCGAACTTGAAGCAAGCGGCATCGCTATCATCCAGATCGACGAGGCTGCCCTTAAGGAGAAAATCCCGCTCAGGCACGAGGAACGCGACGCAAAGTACCTTGACTGGGCTATTCCCGCCTTCCGCCTCTGCGCGAGCGGCGTGAAGCCCGAGACGCAGATCCATACGCACATGTGCTACAGCGATTTCACCGACATCATTCCGGCCATAGACGCGATGGACGCCGACGTAATTACCTTCGAGGCATCCCGATCGAATCTTTTCATTCTGGACGCGCTCGCCGGCGCGGGGTTCGAGACCGACGTCGGTCCGGGCGTGTACGATATCCACTCCCCACGCGTCCCGGCGGTCGAGGAGCTTGTCAAGGCGATCAGATCGATGCAGGATAAATTGGGAAAAAAGACCAAGAAGTACGACGGTCTTTGGGTAAATCCCGATTGCGGGCTCAAAACGCGCGGCGAGAGCGAAACGGCGGCCAGTCTCGCGAATCTCGTCGAGGCAGCGAGGCGGGTGCGAAATGAGAATTGCCGTTGAGCTTGACCCACCAGCCGGTAATGCCACCGGTGATGCACTTTCGTTCCTTTGCGCGGGCGCGCTCGCCCTGGCGGAAGCGGGTGCCGACTGTATTACCATGGCGGACAATCCCCGTGCCGTCGCGCGCGGCGACAGTATCGCGCTTGGAGCGTTGACGCAGGTTATGACCGGCATACCGGTAATCCCTCATATCACCTGCCGAGACCGAAATCTCAACGCCATACGCTCGGGACTATGCGCGCTCGACATGGCAGGCATTAACGAAGTGCTTGCCGTTACGGGAGATCCCGTGCGAGCGGAAGACCTCGATCGCATCGGCCGCCGCGCTGAATTCCATTCGGCAGATTTGGCCCGTTATATCGGAGAGTGGAATCTCTATCCCGATCTCTTCTCCCGGCACTTTACCGTAAGCGCTGCGCTGAACATTAACGCGCCAAACTTCGATGCCGAACTGAGACGGGCCGATGTTAAAGCACGATGCGGCGTTACCCGTTTCTATACTCAGCCTGTCCTTTCTCGGGAAGGGTTGCGGAATATCGAGAAGGCAAAGCGGACTCTCGGGCAGGAACTTTATGGGGGAATTCTCCCGATCGTGAGCGAGAAGAACGCGCTGTTTCTCGCAGGCGGCATACGCGGCATAAGGGTCGGGGATGATGTCATGGATCTGTATCGCGGGGTCGGAAAGGACGAATCCTCTGCTTTGGCAATCAACGTTTCTACAGAATATGCTAGGGCGATGCGGAATGATGTGACAGGTTTTTACGTCATTACGCCATTCAAGCGAATTGATTTGGTGAAAATAATCGTTAACAAGTTGAAAAACGCAGAATGCGTATGCGAGCCGAACCATCTCATAAAGGCTCCCTGATCCCCAGCTTTTTCATCTTTCGCCAGAGCGTCGCCTTGTCCATCCCGAGCGAGGAAGCGGTATCGGCGCGCTTCCAGCCGTTCGCTTCGAGCGCCGCGAGTATACATTCCCGCTCGGCCTCATCCCGCACGAGCGATACCTTCGCGCTCGCGTCACCGGTCAGGGCATCCTTCACTGATACCGAGGCCACAGTCAATTCTGCTGGCAAGAGATCCCGGCCAATGACGGGCGAATCGGCAAGCACGACCATCCGCTCGAGGACGTTCTCGAGCTCCCGGATATTCCCCGGCCAGTCGTACGCGTAAAACCGCGAGAACACCTCGGGGGCGAATCCGTCGATCTTCTTGTTCATCTTCGTGGCGAACGAGGCGAGAAAACCGGATGCGAGATCAGGAATATCGTCTTTCCGTTCCTTGAGAGGCGGCAGGGGGAGATTGATGACGTTGATACGGTAAAACAGATCCTTGCGGAATTTACCGTCGGCGATCAAGCGCGAAAGATCGGCATTGGTCGCCGATACGAGACGAACGTCGGCGCGCACGGGCTTGGTTCCGCCGAGCGGTTCGTATTCGCGTTCCTGGAGCACGCGAAGGAGCTTTACCTGGAGCGCGCTCGAGATGTCGCCGATCTCGTCGAGAAAGAGCGTGCCTCCCTCGGCGAGCGCGAATCGTCCCGGCTTGTCCCGATCGGCCCCGGTGAACGCGCCTTTTTTGTAGCCGAATAGCTCCGACTCAAGAAGGCTCTCCGGGATCGCGCCGCAGTTAACCGCGATGAAGGGACCCTCCTTCCGGGGACTCAATGCGTGGATCGCGCGGGCAAGCACTTCCTTTCCGGTACCCGTCTCTCCCTGTATTAGGATCGAACTCGTCGAGTCTGAAACGGCAGGCAGCATCGCGAGAAGCTTTTCCATTGACGGGCTCTTGCTCCGGAACACGGGATTGGGCCCGCGGGAGGCGAGTTCCTTTTTCAGTTCCTCAAGCTCGCTAAGGTCGCGGAAGGTTTCCGCGCCGCCGAGTACGCGCCCGCGCCCGTCGACGAGAAGCGCGGTTGAAACGCTGATCGGAATCCGCTTTCCCTTTTTCGTTACGCAGAAGCCGGCGCGGTCGATCAGGGGCTTACCCGATTTCATCGTGCGCCTGAGGGGGCAGGACGACTCACACATGTTTGACTTGAACACTTCGAAACAGTTTTGCCCGATCGCGTTCTTACGGCTCACTCCGGTAATCCGTTCCGCCGCCCGGTTGAAGGAGGTTATCTTCCAGTTCTCGTCGACGGTAAACACGCCATCAGAAATGCTCTCGAGGATATTCGCGGTCAAGGAATCGTCGGCCATGTACCCAGCATACAGCTAAGATTGCATTATTGCAATATCAAGAATTGCAATTTTGATATTCGGACTTTTTTTCCGCTTGACAACACCGACAGGCTTGCCCTATTCTCATGCCATCGGCCTTGACGGAGACGAGTAGGCGAATCACCGTTTTATGAGGGACCGCGCGACGCGACTGAGAGCGCGCGGAAAACAGGATCGAACGAAAACCACTCCCGAGCCGCATGGGTTAAAGGGACTTCCACGCGACATTGCATCGCGCGACACCTGAGTATCCCGCGCCGTCTATCCACGTCACGGATGAAGAGCGCGGCCGCCGTCATGGCGAGCCGAAGCAGGGTGGAACCGCGAAAGAAACCGAACCTTCGGGCCTTTCGTCCTTGCCGACAGTCTGGACACGCGCGTCCCGATTCCGGCAACGACGCAGTGCCCGAAGGTTTTTTATTTTACCCCCAGGAGGTTTCTTATGGGAGCGACAATCGACGAAGAGCTTGAAACGGTCAGGCATTCTCTTTCTCATGTTATGGCCGAAGCGGTCACCGCGCTTTTCCCCGGCACCAAGTTCGGCATCGGGCCGGCCATCGAGAACGGCTTTTACTACGACATGCAGACTCCGCGCCCGCTTACCGACGAGGACCTTCCGGCGATCGAGTCCGCGATGCGCAAGATCATCAGCGAGGGCAGGCAATTCACAAGGCGTGAGGTGTCGCGCGACGAGGCGAAGCAGCTCTTCGCCGAACAGCCGTTCAAGCTCGAGCTTATCGACGACCTGGGCGAAGGTGAAGCGATCTCCGTTTACGAGCAGGGCGCGTTCCGCGACCTCTGCCGCGGCCCACACGTCGCGACGACGAAGGAACTCAACGCGCAAAGTTTCAAGCTCACAAAGATCGCGGGCGCCTACTGGCGGGGCGACGAGAAGCGCCCGATGCTCACTCGCATCTACGGCATAGGATTCCGAAAGCCGCTCGAGCTCGACGCGTATATCAAATTGCTCGAGGAAGCCGAGAAGCGCGACAACCGCAAACTTGGCAAGGAACTCGACCTCTTCTCCGTCCACGAGGAAGCCGGTCCAGGCCTCGTGTACTGGCACCCGATGGGCGGCCGGTTCCGCGTCGCCCTCGAGTCCTGGTGGCGCGACGAGCACTACAAAAACGGTTACGAGATCCTCTTCACCCCGCACATCGGAAAATCCTGGCTCTGGGAAACGAGCGGACACTTGAGTTTCTACAAAGAAGGCATGTATTCGCCGATGGAGATCGACGAGGACGACTATTACATCAAACCGATGAACTGCCCGTTCCACATCATGATCTACAACAACGGCGCGCACTCCTATCGGGACCTCCCGCTCCGTTGGGCCGAGCTCGGCACCGTCTACCGCTACGAGCGCTCGGGAACCCTCCATGGCCTCATGCGCGTGCGCGGCTTCACTCAGGACGACGCGCACATCATCTGCACCCCGGAGCAAATCGAGGACGAGATATCGGAGGTCTTGCGCTTCTCTCTATACATGCACAAGACCCTCGGCTTCCCCGAGATCAAGGCGTATCTCGCCACCCGTCCCGCGGGCGACGGCGCCGTCGGAGACACGGCGATGTGGGAAACGGCGCTCGTCTCGCTCAAGAAAGCCGTCGAAAAGCAGGGCTTACCCTTCGAGATGGACGAGGGCGGCGGCGCCTTCTACGGTCCCAAGATCGACCTCAAGGTGAAGGACGCGATCGGCCGCGAATGGCAGCTCACGACCATACAGTTCGACTTCAACCTCCCCGAACGGTTCAACATGACCTACGTCGCCGCCGACGGCCAGAAGAAACGGCCCTACATGGTGCATCGCGCCCTCCTCGGCTCGATCGAGCGGTTCTTCGGCGTGTACCTCGAGCATACCGCCGGCGCCTTCCCGCTCTGGCTCGCCCCCGAACAGGCGGTCGTGATCCCGGTCGGCCACGGCTTCGACGATTACGCAAAGGACGTGCTCGCCAAACTCAAGGCAACGGGCATCCGCGCCTCCGCGAATCTCGGCGATGACCGGCTCAACGCGAAGATCCGCGACGCGCAGACGAAGAAGATCCCGTACATGCTCGTCGTCGGGCAAAAGGAAATGGAAGGGAATCAAGTCGCCCCGCGTACCCGGACGGGCGCGCAGCTAGCCGCGACGGGAATCGACGATTTCATCGCGCTCGCGAAGGCGAAGATCGACGCGAAGGATCTGGAGCTGTAACCCATGCTGAAAGAAGAAGTACTGAAGGCGCTCGACGCCATCAGGCCGAAACTGGAAGGCGAC
Organism: Treponemataceae bacterium; assembly: GCA_035352735.1. Taxonomy (GTDB): domain Bacteria; phylum Spirochaetota; class Spirochaetia; order Treponematales; family Treponemataceae; genus Teretinema. The sequence goes on from DAOPYF010000036.1 coordinate 18,310, forward strand.
GGAGGCGGCATCGAGCTCGTCTCCGTCGACGACGCGGGCAAGGTAGTCGTTGCGCTCACCGGCGCGTGCGGCTCTTGCCCGTTCTCGAAACTCACGATGCAGTGGACCGTCGAGAAATTTCTTAAGGACACGGTTCCCGGCGTGACCGAAGTGATGCCTGCAGAAAAATAGAAGGTGATGTTATGATTATTCCACGGATAAAAATACTGGTAATCCTCCTGTGCTTGATAATGCTTACGCCAGCCCTCCTTTCCGCCCATCCCCACATGTTCCTGACGAGCACGGAGGAATTCACGTGGGACAAGGATCGCCTCTCGGGCTGCTGGATCGAATGGGAATTCGACCAGTTCTTCAGCGCGGACATCATTAAGGCCTACGACCACGACGACAACGGCAAGTTCGACGCCACCGAGACCAAAGAGGTCTATAACGGCGCGTTCATCAACCTCAAGAACTATTACTACTTCACGTTCATCAGACAGGGTAAAACGCGGACGAATCCGCCGTCGGTCGGCAATTTCACGGTCGGCATTCGGGGCCAGAAAATGTGGTATCGGTTCTTCATCGATCTTTCAAAGGCAACACCCGGCGAACTATGCCTCTCGGTATACGACTATACGTTCTTCTGCGATATCCGCTATCCTGACACCTCGCCCGTCAAGCTGACGTACGATCCCGAATTCGTCCAACCGTCGTATCAGATCGTCGAGAATAAGGACTATCCCGTGTATTACAATCCGCTCGGTGCGGTTGACGACAACACGATTTACTACACCTGGAAGAAGGGGCTACAAACCTACTATCCGCGCGAGATCAGGATTAGCTATGCGAAATAGAACGGCGAAATTAGTCGCGCTCGCCCTTGTTCTCATTGCCGCCATCGCATGCCCGGCGGCCCTCGCCGCAAATCCTTTTATGGGAGGCGGAGCGGATGCAAGCGGAAAGCCGGAGAGACAAGCGTCTCCGGTTCGTACGTCAGCTGCCGATCAAAACCTCGTCGCGAAACAGGCGAGCCTCCGCGAGTCACTAGGCAACTATTTTTACGAATGGAAGAAAAGCGGCTCGCAAAGTCTCTTTTGGGGGATCATCGGCGTCGCTTTTCTGTACGGCATTCTCCATGCCTTGGGACCCGGACACCGGAAGACTGTCATCTTCTCGCTCTATCTCGCGCGGAAGGCTCCTGCGTGGGAACCGGCTGGCACGGGACTGATCCTCGCGCTCCTGCACGCGGGATCGGCAGTCGTTCTTCTTTTCATACTGCGCGGCGTCTCGGGAGCCATCTCCGGCAAGGCGGACAACATCACTCTTTACATGGAAGGCTTCGCTTACGTTCTCTTGATCGCTGTCGCGCTCTATCTCGTCGCTTGCGCGATCCGGGACCTCGCGCGCGGTTCGAGCGGCAAGCAAGGCGACGCAATGAGCCTCGGGACAATCCTTCTTACCGGCGTCTATCCCTGTCCCGGCGCCATCCTTGTTCTGGTCCTCTCGCTCACGCTCGACATTACCGGCATCGGAATCATCGCCGTGTTCGCGATGTCGATCGGCATGAGCATCCCGATCATTGCCGCGGGCTACCTCGCTTGGTTCGGCCGTACGGGGCTTTTCCTCGCGTTAAAAAGCAACGAGTCGAGGCTCGCGCGGGTTTCCGCCGGCGTCGAGCTCGCGGGTTACTCGGTATTGCTCGCTTTCGCCGCGTACATGGCGGAGCCGTTCGTCGTGAGCCTGATACGAAACGCGATTTCGTGATCGAGTTCGATCAAACCACCGGATACAAGCATCGTCCTCGGTGGCCTATTTCTTTGACTATTTCTTCGTGATCTTCTGGAAAATCGTGTCCTTGTCGATCTTCTTCGTGCAGAAGAACCAGTCATAGCACTTGAGCGATCCGTCGGTCGTTTCCATGCGCTCTTTCGCGACGCCGCACGAGCCCGCGGTCGGCACGATCACGTCCTCGCCCGGCTGCCAGTCGGCGGGCGTCGCGATCGCGAACGCGTCGGCGGTCTGCAGCGCGATCACCACGCGAAGGAGCTCCTGGAAGTTGCGCCCAAGGCTCAAGGGATAATAGATGACAGTGCGGATGACGCCCTTGGGATCGATGACGAACACCGCGCGCACGGCCTTCGTGCTCGACTCGCCCGGCTGGAGCATGCCGTACTTCTTGGCGACCTCCATCGTGATGTCCTCGATGAGCGGGAACTTCACCTCGACGTTCTTCATCCCCTTGTACTCGATCTTGTCCTTGATCGTCCGGAGCCAGGCGATGTGACTGTAGAGCCCGTCGACCGATAGCCCGACGAGCTTGCAGTTATACTTCTCGAAATCCTTTTCCATGCTCGCGAAGGTCATGAACTCTGATGTGCATACCGGGGTAAAATCGGCAGGATGACTGAAAAGGATTACCCAACTTCCGGCATACTGAGCGGGAAAATCGATCTCGCCTTGGGTAGTGACGGCCTTGAATGCGGGCGCCTTGTCGCCGATGCGCGGCAAGCTTACGGGACCATTCTCGTTATCCATACGTTTCCTCCTGATACAGGCATTATTTGAATCTTGAGCTAAGTATCGAATATCGAACTGCTTTTTTCCAACGTATACAACGATTTCCGGGGTACACTGCAAGGTACATTTTGCCGTTGACTTTTGTGTATATCAGGGCATATCATGAAGTATCAACATTGTCGGGAATCCTTATTTTATAAGGATTTATCGTTTTTTTGCAACAGCGTGATATACCGTGAAATTGCCGGGGAGTATCTTGAGGTGCTAGTGGGGC
>DAOPYF010000037.1:0-9428 GCA_035352735.1 Treponemataceae bacterium
CCGCCGGCCTGAAGCCCGAGAAGAAGAGCTCGCTTTCGAGGAATATCTGCCCGTCCGTGATCGAGATGACGTTCGTCGGGATGTACGCGGAGATGTCTCCTCCTTGAGTCTCGATGATCGGGAGCGCGGTGATGGAGCCGCCGCCTTTTTCGTTCGAGAGGCGAGCGGCGCGCTCGAGAAGTCGGGAGTGCAGGTAGAAGACGTCGCCGGGGAACGCCTCGCGTCCCGGCGGCCTGCGGAGGAGGAGGGACATCGTGCGGTAGGCGATCGCGTGCTTGGACAGGTCGTCGTAGACGACGAGAACGTCCTTGTGCTCGGTGTACATGAAGTACTCGGCCATCGCGCAGCCCGCGTATGGCGCGATGTACTGCACCGCCGCCGGTGATGACGCGGACGCGGAGACGACGATCGAGTAGTCCATGGCGCCGTATTCTTTGAGTATCTCGATGATCCGCGCAGTCGACGAGGCCTTCTGGCCGATCGCGACGTAGACGCAGATGACGTCCTTGCCCTTTTGGTTGAGTATCGTGTCGACCGCGATGGCGGTCTTGCCCGTCTGGCGGTCGCCGATGATGAGCTCGCGCTGGCCGCGGCCGATCGGTATCATGGAGTCGATGGAGATGAGTCCCGTCTGGAGCGGCTGCTTGACCGATTGGCGGTCGATGACGCCGGGAGCGGGGCGCTCGAGCGGGAAGTGGTCGTCGGGCTTGAAGTCGGGCTTGCCGTCAAGCGGCTTACCGAGCGGGTCGACGACGCGGCCGAGGAGCTCGTTGCCGACGGGAACATCAAGGGTGCGCCCGGTGCTCGTGACGCGGTCGCCCTCGCGGATGCCGGTGTCCGGTCCGAGAAGGACGCAGCCGACGTTGTCTTCCTCGAGGTTTTGCGCGAGGCCGAGCGTGCCGTTGCTGAACTCGAGGAGCTCGCCGTACACGCAGTCCTCGATGCCGTACACGCGTGCGATCGAGTCGCCGATCTGGATGACGTATCCGGCGGTCTTGAGTTCCGTCTCGCTCTTGAAGCCGCTGATCTTTTCCCGGATTACCGAGCTTATCTCTTCAGGTCTAATTGCCATAGTGGAACCCCTGATTATTCATTGACGTAAGGAGCCTGTCCAGACCGGACCGGGCAGAACCGTCGTATATTTCGCTGCCAATGGAGACGCGAACGCCTCCGACCAAGCCGGGAACGACCCGTACTTTGGCGCGGATCTCGCTCGCGCCCGTTTTCTTGCGGAACGTCTCCGCGATTTTCTCGACGGTCTTGTCGTCGAGCGGGAAGGCCGTTTCGACGAGCGCCTCGAGCACGTTTCGCGAGGCAAGGATGAGCCCCTTGTAGTCGAGGCTTATGAGCGAGACCATCTCAAGCCTGCCCTTGTCGACCAGGAGCTTGAGGAACGCGAGAAAATGGGCGTCGGCGGGATCGGAGAAGATGCCGGAAAGGAACCGTTTCTTCTCGTCCCGCGAGACCTGCGGCGCGTAGAGCAACGACTTAAAGTCCGCGATCTCGGCGATGCCCTTCACGAAGCCCTCGAGAAGCTCGCCGTATCGCAGCTCGGTGTCATGGCCTTCCGCGACGCCGGTCTCGAAAAGCCCGCGCGCGTATCGCGCAGCGACGTTCGCCATTAGGCTACCCCGACCGAGTCAAGGAATTTCTCGACCATCTTGCGGTTCCTTTCGGAATCGATGTTCTCCGAGAGTACGGCGCTCGCGGCCTTGATCGTGAGATCGGCGGTTTCCTTCAAGAGATCGCGCTCGGTCTCGCGGCGCTCGGCCTCGATCTCGGCGCGGGCCGCGCTAATGATGCGCCCCGCCTCTTCCTTGGCCTCGGCGATGATCGCCGCTCGGTCTTGTTCCGACTTGTCCCGCGCGATCTGGATGATACGCTGACCTTCCTCGCGCGAGGCCTTGAGCTTTTCGGCGTATTCCGCCTCAAGCGCCTTGGCCCGCTCGTTGGAAAGCTTGGCGAGATCGATATCGCGCTGGATCTTGTTCGAGCGGTCTTCCATGAATTTGGTAACCCGCCCGAAAAGAACCTTTCGGAGCACGAGAAAGAGGAACGTGATGTTGACGATGGTGATCAAAAAAGTTACCGAAAACTCGAGCACTTTTTTCCTCCGCGGTTATTGGTATGACGCAATTGCCTGGGTATTAGCTAAACAGCGCCATCATCGCGATGACGAAACCGTAGATTGCGGTCGCTTCCGCGAGCGCGATTCCGAGGAGGAAAACGCTCTGGATTTTTCCGCTGGCCTCAGGCTGGCGCGCGATTGCGTCAACGGCCTTTCCCGTGGCCAGTCCGATTCCGATTCCTGCGCCAACGCCAGTGAGAACCGCCATGGCTGCACCGATTGCGATCATTGGATTCATGTACTCCTCCTAAAAAATGCCTATTCAACCGCTTCCGCGATGTATAACGTGCTCAGGAACGTGAATACCACGGCCTGAATGAGTCCGTCGAAAAAGTCGAAGTAAAGGCTCGCGATCGGCGGGAGGAACAGCGGCGCGACCATGGCCAACAGTTCCATTACGATAAACGCGCCGAGGATGTTTCCGTAGAGTCGGAGGCACAGCGAAAGCGGCCTGATGAAATACTCGAGGATGTTGAACGGGAGCATGAACGGGGCGGGCTTCACGAAGCTCTTGAGCCAGGCTCGGACTCCCTTGATGGCGATTCCCGACACGATGACGATCAGGATCGTCAGGATAGAGAGCGCCGCGGTGACGTTGATGTCGCGCGTCGGCGGCTTGAGGGCGAAGGGCGGCTCAAACCCGAATACCGGGAGCGGCGAGAAGAAACCAAGGAGGTTCGCGATGCCGAGGTAGAGCGCGACGGTCCCGATCCAGGGCGCGAAAATCCTCCAGTTATGCCCGATTTGATTTTTGAAGAAATCGTTCAGCCCGCCGACGATGCCCTCGACGAGCACCTGGGCGCCCTTTGGAACCTCGGTCAGGCGACGGGTGAGGAGCAGTGAGGCGATGATGAGCACCGCCATGACGATCCAGGTGGTGATGACCGTCTCGGTCACGGGTATCGAGAGTCCCGCGACGTGTACCGTGAATACCGTTTTAAAGGCGAGGGCTTCCTTGATGCGCTCGCCGAGCGTTAACGCATGTTCAACGTTTTCTGTCATACCTCAATCCTTTTACGCGTCGGCGAAAGGAGCCCCGCGATGCCGTGAATGGCGCAAAAGAAGGCCACCATCAGGGTTATCGAGGCTACTCCCGCGGCAGAGGGCACGATTAGCGCGCGGTTGACTTTCGCCGCGACGTAGATGAGCGCGAGGGTAAGGAACGCGGGAAAAAGCGCGAGCAATACCCGAAGCGCCGCAAGGGTTCTTTCGTCATTGAAAAGGGATTCTATCGCCGTCGCCAGGGTCCACCAGTGAATTGCCAGCAAGGCGACCGCCGCGACGTAAAAAAAGGCGTACATCCCCGTGAAACCCGGCAAAAACGCGAGTAACGGGGTCGCGAGAAAGGCCAATGCCATGGACGGGATCAAAATCCTTTTATGCATACCGCGTGTGTCACAAGAACCCATGGTGTTCTCCTCGCAAGAACGATGATTAAAGTAAAGCCTTTTCACCAAAAAAAGTCAAGCTGAGTAAACATGACTTAAGTCACTTAACGCGATCGACGTCCTTGAAAAAGAAGTCATCGCTAAAGTACGTGCGGAGTTTTTCGTCCGACATGTCCTCGTTTTTCTGGAGCGCGAGATACGTGTCCTCAAGGTATCCCTTAACCATGTAATACGAGCCGAGGTAAAAGAAATCCGAAACCTGGCTCGAGAGCCCCATGATCGTGTAGAGCGCCATTGAGGTGTCAACGAGGTTTTCGTTGATGATGTATTCCTGCACCGCGCGCTGGGAAAGGAAGAGCGCGTAGCTCACCTCCGAGACGGCAAAACCTTGCTTGCGGCGTTCCTTTCCGATGTTGACGAAAAAGGCGCCGATGGAGTTCTTGTCGATTTCCTTTTGGAACCAAAGCGCCAAGGTGCGGTACACCTTGCTGTTGATTTTAAGGAGGGCATCGTCTGAGAGGGCGTTATAGGTTTTGAGGTTCTCGGCCTTGCGGACCTTTTTTATCCAAATGCGGGCAAGAGTGTCGCAGTTTACCGCGAGCGTTTCTGACAAGTTGTTTACCATACGTGCTCCTCTCTCTTAACAAGTATTATCCTGAAAGGAACCGTTGTCAATTTTTTTTGGATAGATGACGCCTGGGCTCTGGTCGATGAGGACCCGAATTCGAAAGGGCGGGATGGCAATAGCTATAAAAAAGGATCGCCCGTACCGTTCCGTAGCATACGCGACGCTACGGAGCCGTATCGGCGATCCAGTTACCGTTCAGCGGGACGATGCCTTCGTTACGCGATCGCGGTGGCGCGGTTTTCTTCCATTTCGACGATATAGCCCGTGCGGAGGCAGGACTCAAAAAGCGACGTCGTCATGAAATCTTCGATTATTTTTTCGGAGCCGTCCTGGTCGCGATAGATGCGAACCATGAAGCCCTCGTCTGTCTCAGCGAGAACTGACAGGTAATCCGCTGCGCCTGCGCGGCTCTTGATATAGTAGTTTTTCATGAAAACCTCCAGTTACCTTTTATTTTCGGGAAGCGCATTGAATCCTTTAGGGATATAATTTAAGTATATGTATTCGGACGCGCATATCCATCTTTTTGACATCTATAACGCCTCGGGCGACATGCCTTCGCCGCTTCCCGGCTCGGTTCTCTGCGCCTCGGCGCATTCCCCCGCGGAATTCGCCTGGCAGGAATCCCTTGCGCGCGTTTGGCCCGATCAGATCAGGCTTTCCTTTGGCATCCATCCCCAGGAGCCGAGCCCTGAATGCCTCCCGTTTCTCGAGCGCCTTGCGGCGGACCGCCGAATCGCCGCGGTGGGGGAATGCGGCTTTGACCGCTTTGAGGCGCGCTACCGCGAGTCGATCGACGCGCAGCGCGCGGCGTGGGACGCCCAGCTCGCGGTCGCCCGCGACGCGGGGCTACCCCTGGTCGTCCATTGCCGGAAGGCCCTTGACCTCGTTTTCGCCGATACGAAGCGGCTCAAGGCTCTTAAGGCGGTTGTTTTCCATGGATGGCCGGGTTCGGCCGGAGAGGCTCGGTCGTTTCTTGAACGAGGGGTGAACGCGTATTTTTCCTGCGGAAAGGGCATGCTTCGCGGCGACCGGTCTCTTAAGGAAACGATCGCCACCTTACCGCTCGAGCGGGTTTTAACCGAGACGGACGCGCCTTGGATGACGTTGCGGGGTGAGACGGTTTCGATTCCGGCGGACATCCGCGCCGTGACGGCTGAGGCCGCTGCCTTGCGCGGCATGGACCGCGCCGCGTTCGCCGAAGCCGTTTTCGCGAACTTTATCGCCGTGTTTGGATAGCGTCCTTGATCGAGCGAAGTTCAGTGACGGTATCACGATAGACGAGCTCGAGCTCATTGACGTTCGCGCAGTATTCGCCGGGCTTGAGCGCGCCGGTTTTCCGCGCGGAGAGGATCTCCTCGGGGAATCGCTCGCGGAGGGCGGTCTCAAGGGCGCCCGCTATCCCGGCGAGCTTGTTTCCCCCAAGCGTCAGGGCGGCGCCCTTCATCTTGTGCGCCCGGAAGGCAACCTGCTTGACGTCGCCCGCGGCGAGCTCACCGCGAAGCGCGGCGAAGTCGGCGATGGGGGAATCGAGAAAGGTTTCGATAAGCTCGAGGTAGATCTCCTCATCCCCGTCAAAACGGCCAAGGGCCTCTTCGTAATCGATCGCGCTCATTTCCTTTTCTCCCCGATTGCCGCGTATAGATCGGCTCCCCGATCGTTCGTGATCACGAACGCGGGAAGGTCCCGCACCTCGATGAGCCTGACCGCTTCCATCCCGAGATCGGCGTAGTCGACGATTTCGCTTCGCGCGATGTACTTCTCTGCGATGAGCGCCGCGGCCCCGCCGACGGTACCGAGATAGGTCGCGCCGTATCTTTTGCACGCGAGCGTCCATGCGGCGCTTCGGTTACCCTTGGCTAAGGTGACGAGGGCCGCCCCCCGGCTCATGAGCTCTTCGGCGTAGTCGTCCATGCGCCCCGCGGTCGTCGGCCCGATGCTGCCGGTTACCCGGCCCTCTGGCGTCTGCGCGGGCCCCGCGTAGAATATCGGGAAGCGCGCAACGTAGTCGGGAAGCGGCTTTCCCTCGGCGACGAGGCGGCTCCAGCGGGCATGGGCGGCGTCGCGCGCGACGAGGATCTTGCCCGTGAGGGTGACGCTCGCCCCCGGCTCGAGGCCCGAGAGGCGGCGGGCGTTTTCGCTCATGGATTCCGTAAGGTGCAGCGCGAGGGACTGCCCGGAAAGGGCTTTTGTCTCGGCGATCGCCTCCGCGATCCCGGGTATCGAAAGGGGGGCGGCGACCGTCTGCTCGAGCCAAATACCGTCGCGATCGATGTACCCGTGGAGGTTTCGGTGCGCGGAGCAGGACACGCCGACTGACACCGGGCAGCTTGCGCCGTGGCGGGGAAGGCGCAGCACCCGCGCGGAGCAGGCGAGCGCCTTGCCGCCGAACTGAGCGCCGAGCCCGGTATTCTCGGCGATCTCGAGGGCTTTCCGTTCCATCTTCTGGTCGCGGAGCGGGATCGAGCCGAGGACGCGATAATCCCAGCCGGGAAGCTCATGGTCAAAGTAGCCTGCCGTGGCGAGCTTGAGCGCGAGGAGGTTTTGCTCCGGGCTTAAGCCGCCGACCACGCACGCGATCGAGTAGGGCGGGCAGGCGGCCGTCCCGAGTTTTTGGATCTCGCGCTCGAGGTGCGCGATGAACGCGCGTTCGTTGAGGAGCGCCTTCGTGCCCTGGATGAGGGATGTCTTATTCGAGGAGCCGCCGCCCTTCGCGCAAAAAAGGAAACGGTACGCGGGACCGTTCGCTCCCTCGGGGTTCGAGTCGTCGGCCTGGATGAGTACTTGCGCCGGCATGTTGTCGCCGGGATCGGATTCCTCGAAGAGCGAGGAGGGAACGGTCGTGGATAGGCGGAGCTTTCGGTTTTTGTAGGTGTCGGCGATCCCCTCGGAAAGGGCTTGGCCGTCCTTCCCCGCTGTCCGCGCCGCCTGGCCCTTCCACGCGAAGACGTTCGCGATCCCGGTGTCCTGGCAGATCGGGAGAACCCCGCGCGAGGCGATTGCGGCGTTTTCGAGGAGCATGCCCGCAACCATTCGGTCCTGTCGGCTGTTTGTCTCCGTAGTCGCGACGCGAAGAAGCTGCTCGAGGTGTTCCTCGGTGAAGGTGAACGAAAGCCGGTCGAAAGCCGCGGCCGCGAGCGTGGCGAGGGCTTCCCGGGGGATCGTCAGGCTTGCGCCGTCAAACGATGGCTCTGCGCCGTGCGAGCCGATTCTGTCGAAGTTCATGATTTGGCCAGTATAGCCCTCATCGCGCGATTTTGCTATACTGATTTATAACGCATTTCTGGAGGATGTATGAACGTATTGCTGATCCTATGCGCGTCGTGCGCTGCGCTTTTTTCCGCTTTCTGCTTCTCTCCATCATTCGACGGTTCCTTCTTCGCCTTTCCGCTGTCCCTCGCCGCGACTGTCCTCGTATCCGCGCTCGCGTGCAGCTTCGCGAAAGGACCCTCGAGAAGAAAGCTCACGATCCTCCGGAAGTGCCTCGAGTACCTGCCGTTCATTCTGTTCGCCGCTTTCATCATCCGGCGATCGGGGGCCGACGAGACCGGCTTTGCCGTAGACCTCGCGTCGGCGCTCCTGTGGATCGCCGTGTCGGCGATCGATATCGTCATCCTTTTTCGGCTCGCGGAAAAACGCATCGCGCGCGCCTATCCCTCGATCGGTCCCGCGCCCCACACGAAGTGGTCGCTCGCACTTCAGGCCCTTGAATGGGTCGACGCCCTCCTTCAGGCCGCGTGCCTCGTCCTCCTCATCAACCTTTTCATCTTCCAGCTTTACGCGATTCCCTCGGAGTCGATGGTTCCCGAGTTCATGATCGGCGACCGGGTCGTCGTGCTGAAAACACCCTCGGGTCCGAAGTTCCCGCTTTCCGAGGTTGGCATTCCCCGCATGCGCTCGTTTAAGCGCGGGGACATCGTCGTGTTCAACAACCCCCACTACAACGACACCAAGGCCGACCGCGTCAAATCATTCGCGTCGCAGCTCGTGTACATGCTGAGCTTTACCTCGGTGAACATCAATCGCGACGACTTCGGGAACGTCAAGGCGGATCCCCTCGTGAAGCGCATAACCGGCGTCCCCGGGGAAAAGCTCATGATCGTCGACGGCGTGCTCTATTCGCGCCGCGCGGGCGAGAAGGAGTTCACCCCCGTGGCGGACGACGCGCGCTGGGCGACCTGGAACGTCGACGCGCTGCCGCGCTCGGAGCACGAGCTCGTCAAGACGATACCGATGACGAAGGAAAACTACGACACGCTCCTTTCGATCGAGTCCTCGCGGACGAACCTCGACGAAGCCGACTCCGCGCGCGAGGCGCGCGAGCTCGTCGCCCGATTTGAGCGCCTCAAGCCGGTGGCCGATACCGTCGCCGCGGCCCCTGACCTTTTCCCGCTCAAGGAGCGGGATTACCTCGACATGTTCACGAAGAACGACGAGATCACGCGGAAGCTCCTGACGACGAACGGCGGCCTTGCCTGGTTCCGCGCGTTCATGACGGACTGGGCGAAGGACTCGGGGCGGAAGAATCTCTACGACCGCGGCGCCTTCCACATCGACCTCATGATGAAGCTCGATTTCGGCCGGCTCGTCGTGCGGAACGCGGAGCTTTTCGTCGCCAACGCGACGCAGAAGCAGTTTGAGTCAGACGCGGAGCGGGCAAGCATCCTCACGAACGCGAACGCGTATAACTTCTTCATGTCCTTCTACGACCAGCGCGATATGATGGAGTTCCCTGCGGGGGATGACGAGTATATCCCGGCGAATAATTATTTCATGATGGGCGACAATCGATTCAATTCGCTCGATATGCGCCATTCCTACGAGAAGCGCCGCGTCGCGATCGACCCCAAGGACCCGCTGTCGATGGCGTACGTTTCGTACCTCGCGCCGCGGTACGTGCCCGTTTCCCGCATCCTCGGAAGCGCGCAGTTCCGTTTCTGGCCGCTCACGCGCGCGGGGCTTCCCGAGTAATCGCGCGTGGCTGCATGGCGCGCTCGCATGCGGCGGGCGGCGCGGTGAACGAGGTATTACGGCTCGAGGCTCTCGCCGGGGAACGGCGCCCACGGCTCGTTGGCCGCGTCTCCCGATGCCATCGCGGAAAGGACAGCTTTCGAGCCAGAGACGACCAAGGTTCTCGCGGTCGGCTCGATCGCCGTGATGAGCCAGCGATCCTTGCCCCGGGTGAGTGTGACGGTTTCCCGATACTGATAGACGCTTAGGGGCGGGGCAACGGGCGCCGCGGCGGTTTTATCCGCAGTAGCGGCAACCGTGTCCGCAGTAGCGG
>DAOPYF010000037.1:9528-20696 GCA_035352735.1 Treponemataceae bacterium
AACCGTGTCCGCAGTAGCGGCGGCAGCTTTTGTCGTTGTGGCTTTATCAGTGTCGCGGCCTACGGCTTTCACGCTATCGCCAGCGTCTCCCTCGGTCGGTGGATCGACGGGCAGCCAAAGGTAATACGAAACGGCATAGCGCACCTCACGCGCGGTTTCCTCTTGCGTCGCGATCTCAAGGCGCGATATCCCAAAAATGGTTTTTCCCTCAACCCCTTGCCCGCGAAAGAGATTCTGCGGGGAGAGGAGCGGATCGTCGCGCTCGTAGGTTTGGCGCATCTTGACGGTCACGAAGAGGCTCGAGAGCATGTCGGTAAAGTCTTCCTTGACGCCTCGGGCCGAATATGCCGAGGGCGTTTCCTGGTCGAGGCGCGCGATCGCGGCGTAGAATCCCCTGATGATCCGTTCGGGCGCAAGGCCCCGTGTCGTCGGTCGTGCCGAAAGGTCATGAAAATAGATCCCGGCGAGCAGCCCGACAAAAAGGGCGATGACGGCGCCGATGGCGAACGACCGTTTATGCCGCCTGATGAAGGATTCCCGATCCACCGTCGCGTCGCGTCGGCGTTTTGCCGTTCTTTTTTTTTCAATAAATTCCTCAGGCGCCTTGACCCCCGCTTTCGTGGGGTCAAAGAGCGCGGCGTAGTCTGGGCCGAACGCGAGAAGGGTATCGGTCGATGCCGCGACGGTAGCGGATATAAGCGCGTTGATGGAATCGGCCGCCTGCTTCTTGATGTTCCAGCAGGCGAGCTCGACGGGCTCGAAAATGCCTTGCCCGATGTTTCGGGCGATCATCTCGAGCGCGGTACCGTCCTCGCCTGAGACGCGCTCGGGTATGGGAAAGGGGACATGCCCGGTGACGATGCGATAGGCGAGCGTGCCCGCGAGGAAAGCGAACGACCAGGCGGCGTTCAACGTGTTCGCGTCGGGGTGAACCCAGAAGGCGCGGTTCTCCGCGGTAACCGTTTCCCCGAGGGACGATAGCGCGCGGAGGTACAGCTCGGCGGGAATGACGAGGACGCGGCCGTCCGTGCCGCACACGATGGCCTCGGGACCCGCGGTCGCGATCGAGCGGAGGGTTTCGTCGTCGATGGCTCCCGCGATATGCGCTTTCTTGATCGTCGACGCGACCCGATGGAGATTGGCCCACGCCGACTTTCGGTCAGGAGAGCGCGTGGAGGCGAGAAGGGTCAGGCCCGGAAAGGCGGGCCCCCAAATGGCGATATTCCCCCCCTCAGACCCGCAATACGTGCCTTCGGCCGTCCAGCGCGTCACGGCGCCTTCGGCGTCGATGACGAGCGCGGGCGCCACGATGACCTGCGAAAGCTTGGAACGCGCGGCGTCATGCTCGCTCATCCCCGTCGCAATCGCGAGGACCTCGCGGCCTTCGTGAGTACTTGACGAGACGATATCCATCGTCAGCGCCCGCCCGGCGAGTACAGATACTTGAAGTAATCCATATCGGTCGAAAGAACCTTATCGAATTTCGGCAACGTCGTTTTATACGATTCGGTGCTCTTCCAGAAAGCGTAGAACTCGGGGTCGCGGCTATAGGACTCCGCGTAGATCCTGGTTGCCTCGGCGTCCGCCTGGCCCTTGATCTTCTCGGCCTTGTTATAGGCGCCCGAGATGATGCTCTTCTTCTCGTTCTCGAGCTTTCCCATCCATTCCGCTTTCTTTCCCTCGCCGGTCGAGCGGAAGGTCTGCGCGATCTGGTTGCGCTCCTTGATCATGCGGTTGTACACGCTTTCGGTGAGCTCGTCCGAATACTTGATTTGGCGGGGGACGATATCGATGAGCTCGATGCCGAACCCGGCGACCTTCGGCCGGGCGATCGACGCCATCTCGTTGCTCAATTCCTGGCGGCCGCGGGTAACCGGCTCATACACGACCTTTTCGGCCGTGTTAAACTGGCTGATCTCGATGTCGGAGCCGAGGGCGAAATTCTCCTCGTGCTTGAGCTCGTTGATGAGGTTGGAGTTCCTGACCACGTCGTTGAGGCTCGAGGAGGTGATGACCGTCCTTACGGCCGAGTCGATGATGTCGTTCAGGCGGGAATACGCCCCGTCGACCGTGGTGACGGACTCGTAGAATTTGACGGGATCGACGATCTTCCAGCGGCTCGTCGTGTCGACGACGATAAACTGGTTTTCCTTGGTCGGGATGCGCTGGTCGTCGCCGTCGAGCGCCATGACCGTTTCGGGGTAGGTGATGACCTTGTCCACGAACGGGACCCTGACGTGGAGGCCCGCGTTGGGGCTCGACGCGATGATCTCGCCGAAGCGGGTGACGACGACCTGATTGCCCTCATCGACGACGAAAAAGGGGTTGGCCATAAGGAGGACTATAATGATGGCCGCGATGACTCCGAGCGTCCACGTGATTGAGCGTTTCATTTTTTCTCACCTGCCTTTTCTAAGCTCTTGAGGGGGAGGAAGTTGTCGAGCTTCTTGTCGACGAGGGTCGTGCCCGTGTCGGCGCTGAAGACGTTCTCGACGGTTTCGAGATAGAGCCGCTTTCGGGTGACCTCGGGCGCCTTTCGGTATTCCGCGTACACCGCGTTGAAGCGCGCGACGTCTCCCTTCGCCCTGTTGACGCGCTCTGTGGCGTATCCCTGCGCTTCCTGGATCATCCGCTCCGCGTCTCCCGAGGCCTTCGGGATCTCGGTGTTGTAGGCTTCCTTACCCTCGTTGATGAGGCGGTTCATGTCCTGGATCGCCTTGTTGACGTCCTCGAACGCGGACTGCACGCCGGCGGGGGGCACGATGTTCTGGAGCTGCACGGTGGTGACCCGCACGCCGAGCCCGAACTCGTTGAGCTTGTCGTTCATCATGGTCACGGCGTTCGTTTCGATCGCGGTTCGCTCGGGGCCGATGACGTCCAATATCGCGCGGTCGCCGACGAGGGTGTTGATGACCGAGCGGGACACGTCGCGGATCGTTATGATCCTGACGTCTCGGTTGACGTTGAAAAGCCATGCCTTCGGGTCGTCGATGCGGTACTGGATGATCCACTCGACGTCGATGATGTTGAGGTCGCCGGTCAGCATGGTCGACTCGCTCGTCATGTTGTTTTCGTAGGTGGACTGGACGCCGCCCTTGACGGTGCGGAAGCCGAACTGCTCGGTTTGGACGACCTTGGTCGGCACGTTGTAGCTTTTATCGATTCCAAAGGGGATTTTGAAGTGAAGGCCCGGCTCGACGGTTTCCTGGTATTTTCCGAACCGGGTGATGACCGCGTTTTCGGTCTGGTCGACGATGTAAAAACCCGTGCTCGCGAGTATGAGGAGAAAGACGATGAGGACCGTGAGGAGAATAATCGAAGGGGAAAGCCACGGTGGGGTGCCGCCGTCGCGCTTTCCTTTGTTGAAATCCATAGAACCTCCCTATAGGATACCTATAAATGTATACAATTACGCAAGGTCGGGCAAGATTCGCTTGTGCAAAGCCCAAAAAATAGGTATATTCATCATATGATATTCCCCTTAGAGCAGCTCGTCGAGTTCACGGGCAATGTATACGAGATTACCTGCGCTTCCATTCGCCGCGCCTATCAGCTTTCCATGGTTCGCGATGCCTCGATCGAGGAAAACGACGGAAAGGTCGTTTCCCTCGCCGCCAAGCAGGTCTTTACCAAGACGGTAGAGTACCAGATCGAGAAGCCGTAACAAACCCATTGGAATGAGCGCCGAAATGACCGGAGACTTACGTCTTCCGGTCCTTGTCGTATTCGGTCCCACCGCTTCCGGAAAGACCGCGCTCGCGCGAAGCCTTTTTGCCGATTGCGATGATCCCCTCCCTTTGGGGACCGACGGCCGCTTTCGGGGAAGGGTTGAGGTTATCAGCGCCGACTCCATGCAGGTCTATCGCGGCATGGACATCGGGACCGCCAAGCCCGACCCTGAGCTGCTTTCGTCACTTCCCCATCATCTTATCGATATCCGGTTTCCCAATGAGCAGTTTTGCGCAGGGGATTTCGTCCGCCTTGCCGATGAAGCCTGTCGCGACGTTATCGCGCGGGGAAAGTTCCCGATCGTCCTTGGCGGTACTGCCTTCTATATTAAGAACTTCCTGTACGGTCTTCCCTTGACCCCCGAATCCGATCCCGCCCTTCGTAGGAGGATACTCGATCGAATGAAGGAAGAGGGTGCCGAAACGCTGCTTGCGGAACTCAAGTCCCATGACCCCGAGTCGTCTGCGCGCATCCACCCGAACGACGAGTACCGAATCGCCCGCGCCCTCGAGGTTTTTTACGTCTCCGGCCGCCCGTTAAGCGATTATGCGCTTCCGACGGCCTTTCGGGAGGGCTTTCGCTTTTGCGCCGTGGCGCTCGATCGCCCGCGGGACGAGCTTAACGCGCGAATCGATGCTCGCGTCGACGAGATGTTCGCTTCGGGCCTTGCGGCGGAGGTTGCGAGTCTCATTGCGCGGGGCTATGGTCCCGAGGATCCCGGGATGCAGGCGATCGGTTACCGGGAGTTTTTCGGGGAAGGCGACGAGGCTTCGACACGCGCCGCGATAAAGGCCGATTCGCGGAAATACGCGAAGCGCCAGGAAACCTTTATCAAGCCAATGGCAGGCGTCAGGCGGCTTTCCGCGGACGATGCGGCCGGTTTTTTCAGGGTCGCCCGCGATCTTTGGGAGGCGTAAGGCTCACTCGCGACGCCCCTTCCGCCGAAACCGTACCCCTTGACGATTTTTTCGTTTCTGTGCATAATTATCGCACTTTCAGTATAAGGAGTGCCGACGTGCCCTGCGGAAAAAAAAGAAAACGCCAGAAGATCGCGACGCATAAGCGGAAGAAAAAACTCAGAAGAAACCGGCACAAAAAAAGATAACATGATCCGGGCCGATCGGGCTTCCTGCGAAGCCCTGACCCCGGAGGGTTTCTTTCCGGGTTCCAACAGACTCCCGGTAACGCTTGGTTGCAGGCAGACCGTAAAACGCGGCGCGTTTTGCGGTCTTTTTTTTTGCCTTTCGCTATGGTATACTAGCCGTCTATGAATCGTTCCATACTGGCCGGAATCTCGTCTCCAGACGATGTAAAAAAACTCACCATTCCGGAATCCAATAGGCTCGCGCAAGAGATCAGGAAAAAGATCATCGAGGTCGTCGGCACGAACGGCGGCCATCTTTCGAGCAACCTCGGCGTCGTCGAGCTGACGATCGCGCTCCATCGCGTGTTTTCCTCGCCCCGTGACCTCTTCGTCTGGGACGTCGGCCATCAAAGCTATACCCATAAGCTCCTGACCGGTCGCTATGACCGATTCCCCACCCTCAGGAAGAAGGATGGGCTCTCGGGTTTCCCGAAGCGATCCGAAAGCCCCCACGACGCCTTCGATACCGGGCATTCCTCGACGTCGATATCCGCCGCGTTCGGCCTCCTGAGCGCCCGGCGGCTGACCGGAGACTCGGGCAAGGTGATCGCCGTGATCGGCGACGGCGCGCTCACCGGGGGCATGGCCCTCGAGGCGCTCTCGCACGCGGGTCAGGGGAAAAACGATCTCA
This sequence comes from Treponemataceae bacterium, assembly GCA_035352735.1. Taxonomy (GTDB): domain Bacteria; phylum Spirochaetota; class Spirochaetia; order Treponematales; family Treponemataceae; genus Teretinema. The sequence continues at coordinate 15,033 of DAOPYF010000037.1, forward strand.
TCGTCATCCTCAACGACAACAAGATGTCCATAAGTCCGAATACCGGCGCGCTTTCCGAGTACCTATCGCGCCTGACCATGGGCGCGTCCTATCAGCGCTTTAAATACCGCGTCGATAGCGCGGTGCGGCACATCCCGCTATTGGGCGAGACCGTCGCCCGGATAATCCATCGCATCAAGCGGGGCGTGAAGGGCATCCTTTTTAAGGATAACCTTTTCGTCGATCTCGGCTTCGAATACGTCGGCCCGCTCAACGGGCATAATATCGAAGAACTCGAGAAGGTCCTTCGCGACGTGCGTGCGCTCAACCGGCCGGTCGTCGTGCACGTGCTCACGAAGAAGGGAAAGGGCTATAGCCTCGCGGAAAACGACCCCTCGGCCTTTCACGGAATCGGGCCGTTCTGCATCTCGGACGGGAAGGTCGAGAAGTTCGACACGACGAGCTTTACCGAGGCCTTTTCGCGCACCCTCGTCGACCTCGCGGCGAACGATCCGCGGATCGCGGCGATCACCGCGGCGATGGCGAAGGGTACCGGGCTCGCGCCGTTCCAGCATCGATATCCCGAGCGGTTCTTCGACGTCGGCATCGCCGAGCAGCACGCGGTGACCTTCGCCGGCGGGCTCGCCGCCGGCGGCATGAAGCCCGTCGTCGCCATCTACAGCACCTTCATGCAGCGCGCGGTCGACCAGGTAATACACGACGTCGCGCTCCAGTCGCTCCCGGTCGTGTTCGCGCTTGACCGCTCGGGCGCCGTGCCCGACGACGGCGAGACCCATCAGGGTATCTTCGACATCGCGCTCTTCCGGTCCATCCCCGGCATTTCGATCCTCACGCCGGCTTCGGTGTGCGAGATGCGGCTCATGCTTTCCTGGGCGCTCGCGCAGGATACCCCGGTCATGCTTCGCTACCCAAAGGGCGCCTGCCCGACGGAGCAGGACGCGTTTTCGCTCCCGCTCGTGGAAGGCCGCGGGGTCTTTACCCATCAGGACGGTTCGGACACGGTCATCGTCGCGACGGGCGGCATCTATCCCGAGGTGCACGAGGCCTCGAACATGCTCGCCCGGCAGGGAAACCCCGTCGATAGCTACGTCCTTCGCTTCGTTAAGCCGCTTGACGCCGCGTTCTTCGTCGCCGCGATGAAGCCGTACCAAAACGTCGTCCTCGTCGAGGACGCGGTCGAGACGGGCGGGATCGCGGAACATTTGGCGTCGCTTCTTTCGACCGAGCTTCCCGAATGCAAAGTCGCCACGCTCGCTTTTGACGAGATCTTTTACCCGCAGGGGACGCGCGCGGAGATCCTCGCGTCGGCGGGGCTTTCGAGCGCCCATATCGCGGACGCCGTGCGCAAGCTCCGCGCCGCGGTGGCCGAGGGCCGGTCGCGCTGATGGCGTCCCTTGATCTTTCAGGCGGCAGAAGAATCGAAAGCGACTTACCCGCGCTCATCATGGGCATCGTGAACGCGACCCCCGATTCCTTTTGGGAAGGGAGCCGCGCCCTTGAGGCTTCTGGCCCTGAGCGGGGCGCTGAGCGGGCATTGGCCCTTCGCGCCGAGGGCGCGGACGTCATCGACATAGGAGGGGAGTCCACGCGGCCCGGCTCGGCGTACGTCAGCGAGGAAGAAGAGCTCGCCAGGGTCATCCCGATCGTCAAGGCGATCAGAAAGCGAAGCGACGTGCCGATATCGGTCGATACGCGGAAGGCGCGCGTTCTCGAGGCGGCCCTCGGCGAGGGCGCCGACATCCTCAACGACGTGTCCGCGCTCGCCGACGATCCCGCCATGGCGCCCTTCGCCGCGCGCGCGGGGATACCGGTAATCCTCATGCACCGGCGCGGCACGCCCGACTCGATGCAAAAGAATCCGTCGTACGCCGATCCCGTCCGCGAGGTTACCGAGGAGCTCGTCGCGCGCGCGCGGTACGCCGCGGAAATGGGGATCGCGCGAGAGCGGATTATCCTCGATCCCGGCATCGGCTTCGGGAAGCGCCGCGAGGACAACGTCGCGCTCATCGCGGGCCTTGCGGAAATCGTCCGCGCCGGGTACCCTGTGCTTATGGCGCTTTCGCGGAAGTCCTGCATCGGTGAGATGACCGGGCGGGAAACGAGGGATCGGCTTCCGGGAACCCTCGCGGCGAATCTGCTCGCGGTTCAGCGCGGCGCGTTCATGCTTCGCGTTCACGACGTCGGGGAAACGCGCGACATGCTCCGCGTTCTTAAGGAGATCGAAACCTGTGGAATTCATTAAAAAGGCCTGGCAGCTCTATACGGCCGTCCAGCCGTTTCTCGATATAACGATACTCTCGTTCCTCTTATACATGGCCTATGGAATCCTCGTGAAAACCCAGGCGATACAGCTCCTTAAGGGCGCCGTGTCGCTCTTGATCATCTACGCGATCGCGTTCCTCCTCAGGCTCAACACCCTCCTGTGGCTCCTCAACATCCTCGCGCCAGGGCTGCTTATCGGCGTCGCGATCGTCTTTCAGCCCGAGCTCCGGAAGATATTCCTCAAGATAGGGCAGAGCGACTGGCTTCGCATCGGGAAGAGATCGAAGCACAGCCACCTCGAGTCGGTGCTCACCGCGGCCGAGATCCTCTCGAACCGGCGGCGCGGCATGCTCGCGGTATTCATCAGGAGAAACGGGCTCAAGGATATCGCGGAAACCGGGACGCGGCTCAACGCCGACCTCTCGTCGAGCCTCCTCGTCACCATCTTCGGGCACGACACCCCGCTCCACGACGGGGCCGCGATCATTCAGGGCGGGCGCGTCATCGCGGCGGGATGTTTCCTGCCTTTGTCGGAGCAGCAGGACATTCGAAAGACCTTCGGCACGCGGCACCGCGCGGCGCTCGGGCTTTCGGAGGAAACCGACGCGGTCGTCATGATCGTGTCCGAGGAAACCGGCGCCATCAGCCTCGCGTACGACTCGAAGCTCTACTACGACCTTTCGTCCGCCGAGATAACCCGGCAGCTCGAGGACCTCCTCGAGCTCGGGGGCGACGCTTCACACACGGAGGACTCGGGCAATGACCGTAAAGAACTTGACTGACAAGATACTCGAGAACTGGCCCGCGAAGATCGTCTGCTTCACCCTCGCGCTCCTCCTCTTCCTTTTTTACCGCATGAGCACCCTCGAGCAGCGCTACCTCTCGGTGCCGCTCCAGATCGAGACGAACGGGGACCTCGTTCCCGCGTCGAGCTACCCGAGGGTCGTGAAGGTAGGGCTTCGCGGCGAGTCGGACAATATCTCGCTCGTGCAGGAATCCGACGTTGCCGTGTACGTCGACCTTTCGCAGTTCAATAAGGAAGGCTCCTTCAGGGTGCCGATTCAGACGAGGCTGAAAGGCTCCGCGCTCGACATCGATCCCCTCGAGGTGACCGTCGAGCCCGTCGAGATCGAGCTCAGGCTCGAGCACCGGCTCGTCAAGAAGGTCCCGGTGACGGCGGGCTTCAAGGGATACCCCGAGGCGGGGTATGAGTTCGTCGGGTACGCGGTCAACCCGGAGACCGTCGAGGTAACGGGCCCGCGCTCCGCGATCGAGAAAATCCACGACATGACGAGCGAGCAGATCGAGCTAACCGCGCGCAACGCGAGCTTCGAGGGAGACGTCGACCTCGTGAACAGGAACCCGCTCGTGTCCGTGTCGGGCAACGGGAAGCTCCATTACTCGGTCACGATCAACCGCACGACCCTCGTGAAGAACTTCGACGACGTGCCGTTCTATTTCGAGAATCTCGACCCATCGCTCGCCGTCGAGACGGCGACCGCGTCGGGCTCGCTCGAGATCAAGGGGACGCAAAACGAGCTCGAGGCTTGGACGCTGCCTGAGAACGCGCTGACCGTGCTCTGCGAAAACATCCACGCGCCCGGAACGTACACGATCGAGGTCCACCCGATAATCCCCGCGCCGTTCGAGGTCACGAAATACACGCCCGAGGAGATCGTCATCACCGCGAAGCGGAGGCAACAATGATAATCGGCATTGGGCTTGACGTCGTCCACGTGAGCCGGCTCGAGCGCTGGCAAAAGATCCCCGGGCTTCTCGACCGCTACTTCCACCCGGAGGAGCTCAAGACCGCGCTGAGCCGCGGCTCGGGAGCCACGCTTTCGCTCGCCGCGCGTTTCGCCGCGAAGGAGGCCTTCGGGAAGGCCGTGGGCACGGGCTTGAGCGGCATCACCCTCAAGAACATTCTCGTGTGGAACAACCATAACGGGAAGCCTTGCATGGAGCTTTACGGCAACGCGCTCGAGGCGCTTCGCGCCGTCGGCGGCGTTACCGTGCACGTTAGCCTCACCCACGAACGCGACAACGCGCTCGCGATGGTGGTCATCGAAGGAGAGTCCCATGGCGAGTAAAAACGAGAAATCCCCGTCGATAACGTTCTACTCGAAGGATCAGACCGAATGCCCGATCTGCAACGCGAAGTTTAAGCGCGAGGAACTCCTTTCGGGCGGCGGCCGCATGATCGCCGGCGAACTGACCGATGAGCTCCATCGCCTCTACGAGCCTTCCGCGAAATTCGGCGAGATTCACCCGCTCGTGTACACGATGACCGTATGCCCAAAATGCCACTACGCGGCCTTTCCCCAGGATTTTTGCATCCTCGACAAGGAGAGCCTCAATAAAATCTACGAGCACATGCAGGCGCGCTACGAATCGACGAAGAAGCTTTTCTCGAAGCTGAGCTATACCGGAACGAGAACCCTCGCCGAGGGCGCCGCCTCGTACTATCTCGCGCTTTTGTGCTACGAGGACGTCGACCCGAAATACTCGCCGACGATCAAGCAGGGCGTGTGCTCGCTTCGCGCCGCGTGGCTTTTCGCCGAGCTTGGCAAGAAATACCCCGAGGAGAACTACGCGTACATCGCCGATCTCCTCTATCGCAAGGCGAGCTTTTTCTACCGCCATGCGGTGGAGCTCGAAACCTCGGGCAAGGAGATGATCGCGAGCCTCAAGTCGTTCGGGCCCGATCTCGACAAGAACTACGGATACGACGGCGTCCTCTACCTCTCGGCGCTCCTCGAGCTCAAGTACGGCCCGCGCGGCGACCCGGCGAAGCGCGCCGAGATACTTACCTACCATCGGCGCTCGCTCGCCAAGATGTTTGGCCTCGGGCGGTCGACCAAGAGTAAGCCCGGCCCGCTTCTCGAGCACGCGCGCGCCCTCTACGACAAGATCGTCGCCGAGCTCGAGGTCGACGGGGAAGACCCCGACGAATGAGCGAGCGAGAAGACGCGCGGCTCCGGAACATAGCGCTCACCGTTTCCTACGACGGCACCGATTTTCTCGGATGGCAGCGCCAGAGCGAAAGCGCCATAGGGAAGGGCCGCACGGTCCAGGAAGAGATCGAGCGCGCGCTCGAGACCATGCACGGCCATGCGGTGCCGCTCATCGGCTCGGGTAGGACCGACTCCGGCGTCCACGCCCTCGGGCAGGTCGCGAACTTTCACACCGACATCGAGCGGATCCCCGCGGACCGATTCGTCCCCGCGCTCAACTCGCTCCTCGAGCGCGACGTGCGCATCCTCGCCTCGCGCGAGGTACCGCAGGGGTTTCACGCCCGCTTCGACGCGCGAGAGCGCACGTATCGCTATTTCATGTATTGCGGGAAACGCTGCCCCGCGCACGAGATGCCCTACGTTTGGTATATCGGGCGTTGGCCCGACC
>DAOPYF010000038.1:0-20420 GCA_035352735.1 Treponemataceae bacterium
TGCCAGAAGCGCGAGTAGAGGAGGTGGAGGACCGCGTGCTCGGCGCCGCCGACGTAGAGGTCGACGGGAAGCCAATAGTCGATCTTCGACTTATCCGCGAAGGCTTTAGCGTTCTTCGGGTCGAGGTAGCGGATGTAGTACCAGCACGAGCCCGCCCACTGGGGCATCGTGTTCGTCTCGCGCTTCGCCGCGCCGCCGCACTTCGGGCATTTGCAGTTGACCCAAGAGTCGATCCCCGCGAGCGGGCTTTCCCCGGTGCCGGTCGGCTGGTAGCTCGTGACCTCGGGGAGCTTGAGCGGCAGGTCCTTTTCGTCGAGCGGCACGATGCCGCACTTCGCGCAATGCACGAGCGGAATCGGCTCGCCCCAGTAGCGCTGGCGGCTGAATACCCAGTCGCGGAGCTTGTAGTTCACGGCCTTCTTGCCGATCCCTTTCTCTCCGAGCCATGCGATCATTTTATCGATACAGTCCTGTGTCCCGAGCCCGTTAAAGCCGGGGGAGTTCACGCTCTTGCCGTCGGCGGGCGTGCATTCGGTCGGCGTCGCGGAGTAGTCACCGTTCGGGCCCTTCTCGTTCCACTCGGCCTCGCTCGCGACGACTTGGATGATCGGCAGATCAAACTGCTTAGCAAACGCCCAGTCGCGGTCGTCGTGCGCGGGAACGGCCATGATCGCGCCGGTACCGTAGGATATGAGAACGTAGTCTGAAATCCAGATCGGGATCTTCTTCCCGTTCACCGGGTTGATCGCGTAGGCGCCGGTGAACACGCCGGTCTTGTCCTTCGCAAGGTCGGTGCGCTCGAGGTCGCTCTTCTTCGCCGCGGCGTCGATGTACGCGGCGACGGCTGTCTTCTGCCCCGCGCTCGAGATCTTGCCGACGAGCGGATGCTCGGGCGCGAGCACCATGTACGTCGCGCCGAAGAGCGTGTCCGCGCGCGTCGTGTAAATCAGGAGCTCGTCGGAGAACCCGTCGATCTTGAAAATGACCTCGGCGCCCTCGCTCTTGCCGATCCAGTTCTTCTGCATGAGCTTGACCGACTCGGGCCAGTCGAGCCCGTCGAGGTCCTCGAGGAGGCGCTCGGCGTACGCGGTGATCTTGAGCACCCACTGGCGGATATTCTTGCGCGTCGTCTGCGAGCCGCAGCGGTCGCACTTGCCTTCCTTCACTTCCTCGTTCGCCAGTCCCGTCTTGCAGGTCGGGCACCAGTTGATCGGCATGTGCGACTCGTACGCGAGCCCGCGCTTGAAGAGCTGGAGGAAAATCCACTGCGTCCAGTGATAGTAGTCGTCCTCGCAGGTCGAGATCTCGCGGTCCCAGTCGTAGCTGAAGCCGAACGCCTTGATCTGCTCGCGGAATTTATTGATGTTCTTGACGGTCGTCGCGCGCGGGTGCGTGCCGGTCTTGATCGCGTAGTTCTCGGCGGGGAGCCCGAAGGAGTCGAAGCCCATCGGATGGAGCACCGAAAAACCCTTCATGCGGAGGTAGCGGCACCAGATATCGGTCGCCGTGTAGCCTTCCGGATGGCCGACGTGGAGCCCGGCGCCCGAAGGGTAGGGGAACATGTCGAGGACGTACGCGCGCTTGTCCTTCGGCTTGGTCGGATCCTCGACCGCCTTAAAGGTTTTATGTGTTTCCCAAAAGTTCTGCCATTTGGGTTCGATCGTGTCAAAAGGATATTTCGCCATCGTTTGAGCTCCTCGAAAATTATTGTTTTATTCTATATAAATGCAGGCCTTTAAGCAAGGATTCAGGCGATTCGGGAAAACGAATGCGGCCTTGCGGCCGCGAGGCCGAAGGCGTATCGATGGCGCGAACGCGCTAACGGCGGAGCCCCCGCCCAGAGCGCCCTTGCCGGGCGAGGAAACTCCCTTTCCCCTGAATATGTGTTAACCAAGCAATAAGCTGATGCCACATCGGCGTGGTTGGGGCTTATACGTGCGTGGCGATGCTGACCTCCGCGTCGGAAAGGGCCTGAAGGCAGAGCCCCGTCATGCCGGAAAAATCCCGTGCGGTCCCGGGCCTGAGGATGATGTCCTCCGCGGATTCATGGGTCGTGATCCATACCGTTCCGCGCGCGCACTCGACGCGGGAAATCCCGCCCTTTCTCGTCATCGTTTCGTTTCGCCTCATCGCGATAAGCGGTGTCTCCATATAGCATTCCTCCGACGTTTGCCCGTAGTCTAGCGTCGGCCCGCCTGCGGGGAACAGCTTCAGGAATCCGGTATTTTCGGGTGACAGCGCTTTTCCCCGGCAAGGCTGTGTCCCCGTTTTAGGGCGGGAAGTGTGTCTTGCCCCGGCGAATCCCCTGATGGTATGCTTAATCCATGGGCGAAGGGCGCATCACGCAGTATGAGGATCTCGCGCGACGGATGATCGAGCTGATCGCGAGCGGCGCGTATAAGCGGGGGGAACGCCTCCCGTCGATACGCGACCTCGCCGCGGACTTTCGCGTGAGCGTGAACACCGTCCGGGACGCCTATTCCCTCCTTGAGCGCGGGCGCTACGTCGAGGCCGTCCCGCAGCGCGGATACTTCGTCTCGAACCGCGAGACCGTCGCGCCCATTCAGGCGCAAGATCCCTCCTCGATGAATCCGGGATCGTTCAGCATCTGCAGTATCTATAGCGCGCTCCAAAAAGGCGGGGCGGTCGACGAGGACGCCTCGGGACTCGCGATCGCGACGCTCTCGCGCCGCCTGTGGCCGACCGAGCGTCTCCAGAAGCACGCCGTCGACGCCGTTCGCCTGAGGCCGGTCGACGCGTTCGACTACCAGATGTCACCGGGATATGGGCTTTTGCGCGAGCAGATCGCCATCCACGGGCTGACGAGCGGGACGCGCCTCCTCCCCGAGAACATCGTCGTCACCTCCGGCTGCCAGGAAGCGCTCTATCTCGCGCTATCGGCGGTCGTCTCCCCGGGCGACACGGTCGCCATCGAGAGCCCTGTGTACTTTAACCTGCTCGACATGCTCGCGCGCCTCGGCGTCCGCGTCCTCGAGATTCCCTGCTCGCCCGAGGAGGGTATGAGCCTCGAGGCCCTATCCTTCGCGCTCGACCAATACGCCGTATCAGCCGTCCTGACGATCGCGAACTTCAACAATCCGACGGGCAGCTGCATGCCGGAGGCGAAGAAATCCGCGCTCGTCGGCCTTCTTTCGGCGCGGGGCATCCCCCTCATCGAGGACGACGTCTACGGCGACCTCCATTTCGGCGCGGACGGCTCCGATAGGCCGATTACCTGCAAGTCCTTCGACCGCGACGGGACCGTGCTCTATTGCTCCTCGTTCTCGAAGACGCTTTCCCCCGGCCTCAGGATCGGCTGGATCGAGCCGGGACGGTGGCGCGCGGGCGTCGAGAAGCTCAAGACCCTCATGAACCTCGGCGCGTCCTCGCTCGCGCAGGTCACGGTCGCGCTCTATCTCCAGGAAGGCGGCTTTCCCCGCCATCTCCGGAAGCTGCGCTCGACCCTCGCGGAAAGCGTCGCCTCGATGCGCGCCTCGGTGCTCGATCATTTCCCCGGGGGAACGACGGTCACTGACCCGCCCGGCGGGCTCGTCCTGTGGGTAACCTTGCCCGAGGGCGCGAGCTCCATGGAGCTCTATCGGCGGGCGCTCGCGCGGAAGATCATGATCGCCCCCGGCAGGGTATTCAGCCTGCGCGACCGCTTTGAGTCGTGCTTCAGGCTGAACGCCGGGGTATGGGAACCGGGAACCGACGCGAAGATCCGCGAGTTGGGCCTTCTTGCCCGCGATCTTCCCGTCGGCACAAGGCAAGGGTTTCCCGAATCCGAAGTCGTTTCGTAAAAAAAACCTTAGCACTAAGTAACAAACCCGCGATTTCAGGTGTTACAAAGTAAATGAACTCACAAAAAGTATTGTTCGCGCGCCTTCTTACGCGCGCCGGCGCGAGGCTATCGCTGTATGCCTTCCTCGCAATCGCGTTTTTTTCGTCGCGTCCCCTTTCGGCCGAGACCCTTCCCTGGAGGGTTTCGGCGTTCGCGGGCATTCCTTCCGGCATCGGCCTTGAAGTCGAGTACGCGCCTCCCGTGCGCGCGGGGATTATCCGCCCTGCGATCGAGGTGCATGCGGGGATGTTCCCGCCCCTGACCTTCACGGGGAGCGTTACCGACGTCTCCCTCAAGCGAAGCCTCGGCCTCGGCGCGTCGGCGGTCGCCTATTTCAGGGATTCCCGCGATGGACCCTTCGTCGCGCTTGGCTATGACTATACCTGGTACCGGCTTAACGCCGACATTGCCGATACGGATTCGATCAACCCGGTGCCGTACTCGGTGTTGGGAGACTTCTCCTACCAAAGCGTCGAGGCGCGTCTCGGGTGGCGTTGGATCGTGCGCCGGCTGACCATCTCGGCCGAGGGCGGGTATGGCATCGCCTTTTTTGACGGGACGATTCCCACAACGGTTTCGTCCGACGGGAAAGAGGCCGAAAAGACAACCACGATGTACTGGAACGAATCGTCGAGCCACGCCTCGGGGTGGGTCGCCCGCCTCGGACTGGGGGTCGCCTTATGAAAAGTTTTTTCGTTTCCCTCAGCCAAACCGCGGTTTTCCTTGCCGCGTTCCTTTCGCTCGCGCTCGCTTTTTCCTCCTGTTCCGGGGCCCTCATTCCCGCCTCGGGTTCGATCGACCCGGTAAATGCGCCGGTGTCCTGGAAGGGAGCGTATACCGACGTCGAGTCGCTTACCGCGGCCGTTCGCGCCTCCGCCGTCGCCATCGAGCCCGATTACGGCGTCGCCGCGACGGACGCGGCTCTTCCCCCCGGTCTCGCGGACGCGATAGCGGGCCATTCGATCGCCCTTTTCGGGGAACGGCACTACATGCTCGAGCATCATCGGACCGCCCTTGCCCTCGCGCGCGAGCTCCAAAGTCGCGGGTTTCGCGCGCTCGCCTTCGAGATGGATCAAGCCGAAAGCTACGCCATCGACGACTACGTGACCGGTGAGCGCGACGACCTTCCTTCTTGGGCAGGCTATATCGAGCGGGAGGTTATCGCCGGGTTTCGCGCGTTCAACCTCACCCTTCCAAAACCGGATCGTATGCACCTCGTCAACTTCGACATGAACCACGACCCGAGCCTGTACTCGTGGGCGCTCTACGACCATGCGGCCTTCCAGACCGATCCGCGCGTCTCGACGCTTGTGAATACCCATTATAATTTCTCGAGCGAGACCTATCGCGACGCCGTGCGCGCCATTGGCGACTCGCTCGCGGCAAACGAGCGGGCATATCGGGCCTCGTGGGGTGACCTTTGGTATGATCGCGCTGTGCGCCTTACGAAGGTCGAGCTCGCTTCCTGGGAAGCCCGGCATACGGATAGCGACCTTGCCCGCGAGGATATCATCGTCGATGACGTTGAAACCTACGTCGCCGGCTGGGGGAAGATTATCGTTATGTGCGGAACGGCGCACGCCCAGAAGACGGCTTACTACACGACAGGGGATAATGGGGGAGCGTGGCTTGGGGTGAGGCTCGCGGCAAAATACGGGGACGCGCTCTGGTCCGGGCTTTTCCTTCCCGTGCGCGGGTCCCTGCCGAATGAAGGAAGTAACTCGACGTGTTATAAATTCGATGTGCTCCAGAACGCGGACGACAACGATCTTATCAAGATCGTCTCCGATTCCTATCCGGGAAAGCTCGCGTACCTTCCCTTCGTCGCCGAACCTTTTTTGACGAACGCGATAGGTATCTATAGCGACGTTTTCGTGCCGGCCAAAACCTTTAACGCGTTGATCCTGTACCCGCAGGTTTCGTCCATAAGCTTCGCGCCCGGTCGCTAATAGTTGGGCCGTAAATATGGGCCTCGAGGGCTGGTCATTTTTCGCTTGTCGCGCTATTATTGGGCTATCCGCATGACTGACGCGAACGGGGATAACCCCGGGGAAGTGCGGATCGCCGCCTGCCGCGCGTCTGGGCAAATCCACTAACGTACCGGAATGGTTCTTTTGCGCGAACGGAAACGGATCGGTTTTCGGCTTGTAAAGCCGATGAGCCTGCGCGTCTCCCGACGGTCGAACGGCATTCCGGAACAAGGAGCGAAGACATGAGCGCACTCGAGAAAAACGATTCCGAAATTTACAAGCTGATCAAGTCCGAAGAGGCCTATCAGCGCGCGACGATCCGCCTGATCGCGAGCGAGAACTACACCTCCAAGGCCGTCCTCGAGGCCTGCGGCTCGGTGTTCCAGAACAAGTACTCCGAGGGGTATCCGGGAGCCCGCTTCTACCAGGGCCAGGTGAACTGTGACGCCCTTGAGACCGTCGCCATCGAGCGCGCGAAGAAACTCTTCGGCGCCGAGCACGCGAACGTCCAGCCCTACTCGGGCTCGCCCGCGAACCTCGCCGTCTACCTCGCCTTCGCCAAGCCCGGCGACACCGTCCTCGGGCTCAACCTTTCCCACGGCGGTCACCTCACCCACGGCTCCAAGGCGAGCGCGACGGGCAAGTGGTTCAACGCCGTCCACTACAACCTCAATCCCGAAACCGGACTTCTCGACTACGACGAGATCCGCAAGCTCGCCCTCGAGCATAAGCCGAAAATCCTCATCGCCGGCCACTCCGCCTATCCCCGCCAGCTCGATTTCGCGAAGTTCCGCGCGATCGCCGACGAGGCGGGCTGCATTCTCTTCGTCGACATGGCGCACTTCGCCGGACTCGTCGCGGGCGGCATGCACCCGAATCCCGTTCCCTACGCCGACGTCGTGACGACGACCACCCACAAGACCCTCCGCGGGCCGCGCGGCGCGCTCATTCTCTGCAAGGAGATTCACGCGAAGGCGATCGACAAGGCGGTGTTCCCCGGGCTCCAGGGCGGACCGCACAACGCGACCACCGCCGGCATCGCGGTCGCCCTCGGCGAGGCGATGAAGCCCGAGTTCGCGACCTACGCCAAGAACATCTGCGCGAACGCGAAGGTGCTCGCTTCCGAGCTCGTCGCGCGCGGCTTCAACCTCGTCTCCGGCGGCACCGACAACCACCTCATGCTCATCGACCTCACGAACAAGGGCGTCACCGGCAAGGAGATGGCGGTCGCCCTCGAGAAGGCGGGCATCGTGCTCAACTACAACACCGTCCCCGGCGAGACCCGCAAGGCCTCCGATCCCTCGGGCATCCGCCTCGGCACCCCGTCGGTCACGAGCCGCGGCTTCGGCCCCGAGGAGATGAAGAAGATCGCCGCGTGGATGGACGCCGTCGCGGGCAAGATCGGCGACGAGGCCTTCCTCGCGAAGACTTGCAAGGAAGTCGAGGCCGTCTGCGCGAAGTTCCCCGTCCCCGGCATCGATTTCTAACTCACGTTTTTTCAAGCGACTCAATGGCCCGACTTTTCGAAGTCGGGCTTTTTTTTTACCGGGCGTCATCCTCGCGCGCCTTGCCCACCCCGTTTCGTTTCCCTATACTTGCCTCACTATGTCCGCATTTCGTGAATACGCAGAATTGTTTTGGGTTTTTTTCCGCATTGGGGCGGTCACCTTCGGCGGTGGGCTCGCGATGCTGCCGATCCTCGAGCGCGATCTCGCGAAGAGCCGCTCGTGGGTTACCCTGGACGAACTCATCGACTATTACGCGATCGGGCAATCGACGCCCGGGATCATCGCGGTAAACGTCGCGACCTTCGTCGGGTACAAGCGTAAGGGAATCTGGGGCTCCATCGTCACCACTGTCGCGATCGTCGCGCCCTCGATCGTCGTGATCACGCTTCTCGCGATGTTCCTCAATAACTTCGCCGACATCGTCTGGGTCCAGAAGGCGCTCCGGGGCATCAACGTCGTCGTCGCCGTGCTCCTTATCTCGGCGGTTTGGTCCGTCGGCAAGAAGACCTTCATCGACTGGATTACCGTTGCCATCGGCGTCGCCTCCTTTCTCGCGATGGCCGTCTTTAACGTATCGGGCGTCATCATCGTGCTCGCGGCTGCCCTCCTTGGCGTCGCGATTCGCTATCGCCCGGCACGCGGCGGAAAGGGCGGTGCCTCCGACGACGAAAGCTTAGGTCCCGCCGGAATCGAGGAGTGACCATGATCAGCCTATTCGAGCTTTTTTGGATTTTCTTTTACGTCGGCGCGTTTACGATCGGCGGGGGACTCGTCGCGATAACCCTGATGCAGCAGGAGATCCTCGGGCGCGGCCTCATTACCCCCGAGCGTTTCTATAACATGGTCGCGATATCCGAATCGACGCCGGGGCCTATCGGTGTCAACATGGCGACCTACATCGGGTACGAGACGCACGGGGTTATCGGCGGGATCGTCACGACCGCCGGCACCGTGTTGCCCTCGCTCATCGTGATCCTGGCGATAGCGATGTTCTTTGGCAAGTTCCAGGAAAAGCGCGGGGTCAAGGCCGCGTTTTACGGGCTTCGCGCCGGCACGACCGGGATGATCGCCGTCGCGGCCTGGCAAGTGCTAACGATCGCGATCCTGACGATACCGGAATTCATGAGAACTAAGCGCGCGGCGGACATCGCCGATTGGAAATGCCTGGGGCTTTTCGCCGTGACCTACGTTCTGTACGTGAAATTTAAATGGCATCCGATTGTGTTTATCGCGCTTGGCGCGGTATTTGGGGCTTTCTTTCTGTAGTAAGTTTTTTTTCGCGACGTAAATTCATCGCGAATAAATTTGCTTTTTTTCAGGGACGGGATATACTTTAAATTGTTACGCGGGGCTTTGACCTGACCGATGGTCGGTTTTCGCCTCGCCCGAGGTTACATTCAGCGCCGGATTTTTCCCCGGCTGAGCCAACTCAGCCGATGCGCTGCCGTAACGGAACGATGCGGGAAGGATCAGTGATGCCATTTTGACGCCGTCTGCCCTAGTGCGGACGAATGTCGGGCCACTGATGCCATTCCCGTTTTTATTTTTAAGCCGATGATTCTTTACCGCTCGCGTCTCGCGTGAATGCGCCGGTGATCCCCGCGCCGCCATGCGCTTGCTGCGCGGATAGCGCGCGCCGCCGGGGGTACGCGATCGCTCAGAGATACTTCTTGGTTTCCTGCCCGCTCACGCCCGCGTAGAGCTCGATGAACTGCTTCGCCGGGCTCATGTTCACCTTCGGGAGGAGCACCTCCTCGATTTGGAAAAAGCCGACGTCGGTGGACATCTCGACCTCGATCTTGATCGGCTTCAGCTCTCCCTTCCCGATTTTCACCTTCTCGATGGAGTTCGCCGAGTATTTGTGGATGTCGCCGACCTTCGCCTCGGTGCTCAAGACCATCGGGATGCGCGCGCGGCCCTTTTCCATGTCGCAGCCGTCGGCGATCAGGATGAGGCCCGCCTCGATCGAGTTGATCCTGCGGGTCGCCATGTGCCCGATGATTCCCTCGAGGGCGAGCGAGCGGATGACGATGCGCTTTTTCAGGTCGTCGGGGTAGACCGCGCCGAGTGTCCGCTCGATGATGGGCATCGCGAGTGTCATGCTGAATAGCTCGTGGTCGCTCCGGCCCATCGACATGCCGAGGTCGTGGAGAAAGGACGCGAAGATGATCGCGGAAAGGCTGTCGTCGAGGTTCCCGGCGTTTTCGGTCTCAAGGCTCGTCTTGACCCCGGCCTGGTGGAGAAGGTTCATCATGTGAAGGGCGTTCTGGGTGACCTTGCGCATGTGGACGGGGCCGTGGTCGTTGTATCCGAGCCGGACGATCGAGACGGTGTTCGCGTACTCCTGCATTTCCTGCACCTCGCCGTCGTTCATGAGCGTTTCCGCAATGGCGCGGGCGCGGGAGCCGGCCTCGAGTTCGTCGAGGATCTTTTTTTCGATCGAAATTTCTTTTGGTGACTTCATTGCCCTAAACTATACTGACGGAAGGCGCCCGGCGGCAAGGCCTTAGCCCCGTTCCGCGCGGAGAAAACCGAGTTGGGTGAGGAGGTCCTCGGTCTCGGCGATCCAAAACGCGCGCTCGCCCCAGCCGGGGAATCGGCCGGCGAATCCCTCGTCGCGGCGCTGGATGGCGCACCAGGCGAGGAAGTACACGTGCCGCATGAAGCGCAGGGGCTCGATGAGCCCAAGGGACGCGCGGTCAAACTCGCTGAACTCCTCATATCCCTCGAGAAGGAGGTTAATCTCCTTCGTCGACTCGGCGCGGTGGCCGGGGAGGAGGAGCCACAGGTCCTGGACCGCGGGTCCGGTCATCATGTCGTCGAAATCGAGGATCGTGAGCGCGCCGTTCTCGAGGATGTTCCCGCGGTGGAGGTCTCCGTGAATCCGGTGCGCCGGTTTCTGAGCAAGCTCGGCGAACCGGGACTCGATGATCCCGAGGGCCTCGGCGCAGCACGAGGAGAACTCCGCGCGGCAGTCGGGATGGACGAGCCCGTCTTGGGCGAACCGGGCGAGGTAGCGCGCGGTCGTGTCCTCGGGCGTCAGGCGGAGGCGCGATGGGGCGGCTCGCACGGATCCCGCGCGGTGGAGGCGCCCGACGGCGCGCCCGATCCTGAGCCAGTCCTCGTCGCCCGCGATGTCGAAGGTCCGCGCGCGGACGCGGGGGAAGACGGCGAACCGGAAGCCTTCCGCGCGCGCGAGCGTCGCGCCGTCCTTTGCGGGGATCGGCGGAACGACGGGAACCTCGGCTTCGGCGCAGTCGGCGAGAAACGCGTGTTCCTCCGCGATCGCCTCGTCCGACCAGCGGCCTGGGCGGTAAAATTTCACGATGTAATGGTTCCCGTCCTCGTCGGCGATGCCGAAAACTCGGTTGACGTAGCTATTATACGGGGTGATCGAGCCGTCGAGAAACGCGCCGAGATGCCCTTCCACGGCGGAGAGGACGAGATCGGGCGTCAGGCTCGAGAATGTCGGTTCGGGATTCGGTTCGCTTTTTGGCTCGTTCATACCGAGGATTCTAGCATATTTCGCCTCGTCTCGCGCGGTTCATTCGCGCTTGCCCCTGCGTACGCGGACGTGTATGCTTAAGATTGCGCGGGGAGAGGTTAATGGCGAATATCAAAATTCCTTCTGGATCTAAAGACTCATTCTGGCCGCTTGATAACAGCGCGGTCTTTATGGCGTCGATATCGAACCATTCGACCCCGTATATGTTCCGCGTGTCGTGCGAGCTTGATGACATCGTGCACCTTCCCGCCCTCGAAGAGGCCCTTTCGCGGTGCATGGCCCGCTTTCCTTCCTTCGCCACCGAGCTTCGCGTCGGGGTCTTTTGGTATTATCTCGAGCCGCTTTCAAAGCCGCTCCACGTTACCGTCGATACGCGCTATCCGGTCGAATACCATTCGCTCCGGAAGCAAGGTCGCCATCTTGTGCGCGTTCGGGCGTACGCGAGCCGGATATCCTGCGAATTCCATCATCTTCTCACCGACGGGACCGGAGCGCTCGAATTCCTCCGGGCGCTCGTCGCCGAGTACCTGACCCTTCGCGGGGTATCGTGCGAGGACTGGGAGGGAATCAAGAAACCCGATTCCCCGGTGCTCCCCGGCGAGCTCTCCGATTCCTACGCCGAACTCCCCCTCGGGAAGGCTCCGCTTCCCGAGTCGCTTTCCCCCGCCTTCCACCTTTCGGGCGAGCGTTACAGCGGCCTTGCGTATCGCGTGACGAGCGGGACGCTTTCCGTCGCGGAAACCCTTTCTGTCGCGCGCGCGCATGGCGTTACCCTGACCGAACTGCTCGCCGCCTGTTATCTCGCCGCGCTTCAGGACATCCATGAAGCGGAAACTCACGCGGAATGGAGGCCGATTCGCGTTCAGGTTCCCGTGAATATTCGGCGTTTTTTTCCTTCGGAGACGATCAGGAATTTTTTCCTTTTTATCACGGTGACGATCGATCGCCGACTTGGGCACTGGGTGTTTCCCGAGATACTCGAGCGCGTTCGCGACGAGTTCAGGCTCAATCTCACCCGTAAGGAACTCTGCCGGCAGATCAGGCGGAACGGGCGATGGGAACGGAGTCTGTATACCCGCCTCGTTCCCCTCGCCGTCAAGAACCCCGTGCTGAAGCTCGTAGCCAGTCTGTCCGTGGATCGTCCTTTTTCCGGCAACGTTTCCAACCTTCAAGCCGTGAGGATGCCCGCGCCCTTTGCCGCCCACATCAAGCGGTTTGACGTACTCCCATCGCGGAGCCGCGGTATCGGCGCGAATATGGGTGTCATAAGCTGGAACGACGCGCTTTCGATTACGGTTGGGAACATACTGACGAGCCGCGAGTTTGAGCGAATCTTCTTTCGCAGGCTTTCCGGTCTTGGGCTTTCGGTACGCGTTGAGTCGAATGAATAACGGTAGGGAGGCATTTTATGCTCTATTGTCAAAGATGCAAGGTATCGCTCGCCGATGGCGCATCGCGCTGTCCGCTCTGCCTCGGCCCGAGCGCCGAGACGCTGGGGGATCGCTCCGGGGAAGTTGCCGCCGCGCCCGAAGACCGCGCTCGCGTCTCGATCGCGCGTGATATATGGAACGCGGAGGATGGCTCGCGGCTCAGTTTTGCCGAGCGGAGAAAGATCGTCATGGAGCTTTTAACCGTCAGCTTTGCCTTTGCCTTGGTGATAACGCTCGCGCTTGACGCGCTTTTCGTTCCAGGGCTTTCATGGTCGCTCTATGTGTCCGTCATTCTCGTGTTAGTTTGGATTTTCTCGTTCATGCCGCTTGCGTTCTGGGGGCATCCCTGGCTGCTGCTTTCCGTTTTGGGGCCCGCCTTGCCGCTCGGGTTAATCGCCTGGGGGCTTTGCATCGGTTCCCTATCATGGTTTTTGCCGGTTGGGCTTCCGATCGTCATCGCGTTTGAATCGGTGGCGATATCGGTTCTAGTCCTCCTTCATGTAATGAAGTCGCACGGTCTCAATATCCCCGCCGTCATTCTAGTGGGCTTGGGCGTTCTCTGCGTCGGGATCGACGTGCCCGTCCACTATGCCATCGCGGGAATATGGGGGCTTTCCTGGTCGCTGGTTGTCGCGTTTTCGGTATTTCCGGTCGCGGGACTCTTTTTTTACCTTCACTACCGAATACTCAAGAAGGCATCGCTCAGGAAACTGTTTCGCCTGTTAGTCTTCCCGCTTTTGTAACATCTTGCCTGGAAAATATGTAGATATCTTTGTTTTTTGAGGTTTTCCGGGCTATACTCTTCGCATAACGCTCATTCTATGTGCCGGGGGATCCGTATCAATGAAAACCGTTCTTGTCGTCGACGATTCGCGCATCATGCGCAATATCGTCAAAAACACCTTTTCAAGCATGAATATTCCGTGCCAGTTCGTCGAGGCCAGTAATGGCAAGCAGGCCCTTGCCCTTCTCGATGGGCAGAAGTTTGACCTTGTCCTGCTTGACTGGAACATGCCAGAGCTTTCCGGTCTCGACTTTCTTAAAACGGTGCGCGCTAACGATCGGTATAAAAGCTTGCCGATCATCATGGTCACGAGCGAGGCCGCCCGCTATAACGTAATCGAGGCCCTCAAGAACGGCGCCACCGACTACATCATTAAGCCGGTCAACGAGAAGAGTTTCAGGGAAAAGCTCTCGAAAATCACCTTTTAGGAGAAAAAAGTGGAAAAATACATTCAGCCTTTCGTGGATGTTTGCGAGAGCGTGTTCCGGGAGTTCATCGGGGCAGAACTGATAACCGAACGTCCTTTTTTCGCGGACAAGAACGATCCCCATGACTGGGATATCTCGGCGGTGATCGGGCTTACCGGCGAGGCGCGCGGCGCCGTCGTCATCTCGATGAAAAAGCCGCTCGCGCTCAAGCTCACCAACGTCCTTACCGGCGCTGAGCACGAGGACCTGGACGACGAGGTGATAGACGCGATCGGCGAGATCATCAACATCATCGCGGGCAACGCGAAGCGCGGCCTCGAGGAATCCTTCCGCCTCGTCATCTCGCTGCCGACGATCGTCCGCGGCAAGAAGCACACGATCATGTGGCCGAACGAGCAGGCGCGGATCATCTGCATCCCGTTCAAGATCTTCGAAACGGAATCGTTCTGCCTCTCCGTCGCGATCGAATCCTCCGAGGGGGTCTGATATGGCCGAGAAAAAAAAGCAAAACCTGTTTCTCAATATCATGACGAGCGGCAAGCCGTTCGACGGCCGGGACGAGGGGGCGATGGACACCGTCGTCCGCTACATGCTCCTCAACGCGCTCATCTTCACCGGCGGCACGTGCCTTTTCTTCTTTGGCTTCGACAACGCCTCGCACGGCGAGGCCATGAAGGGCTTCGTCGACTTCGCGATGGGCTGCATGACGATCGTCGCGTTCGTCGTGCTCAGGACCCCCGCGTCGTTTTTCGTTTCGGGGCTTCTCACCGTCATTCCGTACGGCATCCTCTGCGCGCTTTTTATCCAGTCGGGCGGCGCCCAGGGCTCGGGCGTCCTTTGGACGTTCTCCTTCCCCATGATGGCTGTCTTCCTCCTCGGGATGCGGCTCGGCTCCGCGCTTTCGGTCGCGCTCTTCGTGTACCTCGCGCTCGCCGTGTTCAATCCCGGCTTCACCGCGAGAACCTATCCGCTTTCGTTCGCCTATCGCGCGGTCGGCGTGTACACGATGATCTTCGCGTGCACGATCGTGTACGAGCAGACCAAGCTCACGAAAAACCGCTGGGTCGCGCGCCTTACCCGCGCGCTCAAGGCCGAGCGCGACGAGGTCTCCGCGATGAAGGATAACCTTAAGGTCGGCCTTTTCATGATGGACCGCGACTTCGCCATCCAGCCCCAGTACTCGCGGGCGCTCGAGACGGTGCTCTCCGAGACCGATCTCGCGGGCAGGCGCTTCCTCGACTTACTCAAAAACTCGCTCCAGCAAAAGGAGCTCGACACGATCGTGGACTATTTCACGATGGTTCTGAACCGGTCGTTCGACGCGGAAATGCTCGAGGACATCAACCCCCTCAACCAACTCGCCTACGTGAGCGTCACCTCGGGCGAGGAAAAGCGCCTTCGCTGCGGCTTCGCCCCGGTCGACCGCGAGGACGGCAAGGTGTATATCCTCGGGACCGTCGAGGATATCACCCGCGAGGCGACGCTTCAGATGCAGCTTTCCGAGGAGGAGAATAAGCGTCAGGAGGAAATGCGCTCGCTTTTCGAGGTCATCCACGTAGAGCCGCGCGTCCTCAACGACTTCATCGAGGACGCGGAGTACGAGTTCAACCGAATCAACGAGGTGCTCAAGGACAACGAGCGCTCGGCGCAGGGCGTCATGGTCGAGATATACCAGGGCGTGCACGCGATCAAGTCGAACGCGGCGATCCTCGGGCTCGCGAGCTTCGCGACGAAGCTGCACGCGCTCGAGGACGAGATAAAGGCCCTTCGCGAGCGGCACGACATCTCCTTCCAGGAAATCCTCCACGTCACCGTGGAACTCGACAAGCTCATGAAGGTGAAGGACGGCTTTAAGGACCTCATCGGAAAGATCCTTTCGTTCAATATGGGCGATACGCGCATGCAGGAAGAGCACGTTCTCGTGCAGACCCTCGAGCGCGTGATAGAGAAGACCTCCGCGGATCTCGGCAAGAAGGCGAAGCTCGTCGTGAAGGGCATTAACCCGCGCGCGATGGAGTGCGGCCCCCGGCGCGCGATCAAGGAAGTGCTCACTCAGCTCGTGAGGAACTCGATGGTCCACGGGATCGAGAGCCCTGGCGAGCGGCTCGAGCTCGGAAAGGATTCGGCCGGCGTCATCAAGGTTTCGGTCGACATCATCGGGGATAAGCTCGTCGTGCAGCTGACCGACGACGGGCGTGGGCTCGACTTCGCGGCGATCCGCGCGAAGGCCGAGGAGATGAACCTCCTCTCCGACCCAAAGCAGCTCGATGATCGGAACGCGCTCTTGCAGGTTCTTTTCATGCCGGGCTTCAGCACCGCGAAAGCGGTCGATTTGCACGCGGGTCGCGGCATCGGGCTTAACCTCGTGCGCGAGCGCGTGAAGGAGCTCAAAGGCTCGATCAAGCTCCAGTCCGAGGAAGGGAAGGGAACCGTGTTCCGCATCTTCCTGCCGGTCGAAGCGCACGCGACGCAAGGCGTCAGGACCGCGTAACTTAAAAAAAACGAAGGGCCGACCCGCATTCAATCGCGGATCGGCCCTTTTTTTTTACGCGCGCGCTCGAGGCGCGCAATGCATGGGATCGCGCGGCGCCGCCGCCCGCGTCCCCGCGATAGCCGTTACTTTTTGTCCCCGGTAAGGTAGCGCATGGGGAGGGAGAACTCGATGCCGGCCTTCTCGAAGGCCTCGACGATCGCGCAGTTGGTATCGGAGATCGTCTTGCAGTAGTCCGCGCCCTTCTTAATCCACAGAACCACGCAGACGTTATAGGACGAGTCGCCGAAGTCCTTAAACCACGCGGACGAGTTTGATTCCAGGTTGGGGTTCGCCTTGAGCACGTCGGCGAGGATATCGAGCCCTTTCTTGACGAGGGCGACTTTCTGGTTGCACGCGACGCCGATGGTCTCGACCACGCGGGTCGCGGGCTCGGAGCTCACGTTCTCGATGACGTTTTTCGAGAAGATGGCGTTCGGCATCGTAAGGCGCCTGCCGTCGAGGGTTTCGATCTTCGCGGTGCGAAGCCCCACCTCGCGGACCCATCCCTCATAGCCGTTGATCTTGATGCGGTCGTCGATGACGAACGGCGCGTCGAGAAAGATCGTCACGCCGCCGAAGAAGTTCGCGATCGTCTCCTGCGCGGCGAAGGCGAAGGCGAGGCCGCCGATGCCGAGGCCGGCGACGATGGTGCCGACGTTGTATCCCGCGTTATCGAGCGCGACGACGATGCCGATTATCCAGATGACGATGCCCGACGCCTTGTGGAGGATCGGCAGGAGCTGATCGTCGAGCTTCGATTCGCTCTTCTCGACGATGGGCACGAGGTATTCCGTGATGAGATCATCGAGAAGCCGCGCGATCGTCCAGGTGATTATCAGGATGACGATAAAGGTGAGTACGTGGTCGGCGCCGAGATCGACGTTCGCCGGAAGGGCGAGTCGGCGTTGGGCATAATAGATACCCGCGACGCAGATGAGCATCGCGACCGGCTCCTCGAGCATGTCGGTGAGAATGTACATGAAGCGTTTTTTGAGCTTCTCGAAAAGGCGCTTGATGCCCTTCGTCGTAATGAAGTAAAAAATCCGCGCGGCGATAATGCTTCCCACCACGAAGGCGAGGGAGATTAGCCAGTCTTGCGCGGTGTTTCCGTAATACAGGTTCTGCGTCAGTCCCGAAAACATGGGTGTTCACTCCTTGAAGATGAAATGCTGAGACGTTATAGCACCATCGGGCCGCGGAATTCAAGCAAACGGCCCTTTTTTATGGTAAGCTACTATCGATGCGCGGGCCTGCAACGCGGGGAACTCAGCTCGCACGCGGCGTTTTTTATTTATCGTCATTGAGGGGTTTTTCATGGTTCCTTTTTTTTGGCGTCGGGAAGTTCGCTATTCAATGGTCGTCGAGGGGTTCAACTGGGGGCCCGCCGTCACGCGCATCGTTCTCGATCTTGGGGGACAGCCCCTCCCGCGCGATTTTTCCCCAGAGAATTTCAGGGTTTGGGCGTATCAGCGATCTATTCCCGGGGTCCGCGAGGCGGCGGCTTCCCTGAATCTCCGGTTTCCCGGCTCTCCCGTCGAGGGCGTCACCCCGGAAGACTCTGGCGCGTATCGGAAGGTCGTCAGGGCGTACCGATCGGACGCGCGCGGCGCCGAAGTCCCTTCGGGCAGTTTCCTGACCCTCGAGCTCGAGGTCGGGCCCGAGGTCGCCTGCTCGTCGATCCTTCGATACGACGTCATGGCGGTTCGAAACCTCCCGGTTAAGCTCGAGCATACGATCACCCTGCCCGGCGGAAAAGTGATAGGTCCCGAGCGACTCATGCGGACCCTCATGCCGGTCACCGACGAGTTCGACCGGACGGGCGCGTTTCGGTTTCGCGATCCCGAGTACGGCGCGGTCCGGCTTCGCTATTCGAGTTGGTCTCCCGAGGGGCGCTACCCGAAGGGCTCCGCTCGACCGAAGGCGCGCTATCCGCTTATTATCTGGCTTCATGGGGCGGGCGAGGCTGGCACGGATCCTCTCGTCGCCCTTCTTGGAAACCCGGTGACCCATCTCGCGCACGAGCGCGTTCAAGCGGCGTTCGGCGGCGCCTTCGTGCTCGCGCCCCAATGCCCGACGATGTGGATGGATGACGGGAAGGGCGGTTACTCGAGCGACGGCTCGTCGCGGTACGCCCGCGCGCTCATGGCGCTGATCAGGCGGTTCGCGCATGCCAATCCGTCTGTGGACCTCGATCGAATATACATCGGCGGCTGCTCGAACGGCGGCTACATGGCGATTCGGCTGCTCTTGGACAACCCCGGCTTTTTCGCCGCGGGGTTCCCCGCGTGCGAGGCCTTTCTCGACGACTGGATCGGCGAGCGCGAGCTTCGCGCGCTCGCGCAAATACCGCTCCGCTTCGTCCACTGCAAGGTAGACAACACGGTTCCCTTCGCGCCGTACACCGAACGGCTTTTCGGGCGCCTCAGGGAAGCGGGCGCTCGGGACGTCGACGCCTTCTTCCCCGAGGCGGTCGTCGATCCCCTCGGTCGCTATCAAACCGCGGACGGCAAGCCCTTCGCGTATCATTGCCATTTTTCCTGGATCTACGCCCTCAACAATGCGTGCGCCTTCTCGGACGGGAAGCCGCTCATGGCCTGGCTCGCGGAAAAGCGGCGGGAAGCGGCGGGGTTGCCGTGATCGTTCGAGAGACCGAGCGGCTCATCGTCCGCGACCACTTGCCGGAGGATCTTCCGGGCCTCACCGCGCTCATGACCTCGCCCGAGGAGATGCGCTACCTTCCTGAATTGCTGTGCGCCGATGGGGCCGCGGCGCGCGACAACCTCGCCGCCTCGATCGACGAACAGGATCGCGCCGACCGAGAGAAGTATTTCTTCGCGATCGAGGAGAAGTCCTCGGGCCGCTACGTCGGCGAGATCGGTTTTACGGTCGTCGAGCGGCGTCCCGCGGGCGCGCGCGCGGATTTGGGGTATTTTCTTCTCCGTGAGTTTCGGGGGAAGGGGTACGCGACCGAGGCGGGGCGATCCGTCGTTGCGTTCGCATTCGCCGAGGCCGGGGTCTGGAAGCTCCAGACCGGGTGCCTCAAGGAGAACGCGGCGAGCGAGCGCGTCATGCGAAAGCTCGGGTTCCGGAAGGAGGGCGAGCTTCGCCTGCATCAGTGGCACGAGGGTGCGTGGAAGGACCGTCTCGTCTATGGGCTCCTTGCCACGGACCTTTCGCGAGCGCGATAGCGACAGCGCCTATCGCGCCCCTGAATTAGCCTTGCGTGGGGACTTGCGCGAGCGCGTCCTTGATCAAGCGAATGATATTCGCGTCGTAATCGACTACCGAGGCGCCCTCGAGCGCAGTGCGCACCTTCGGGTTCTTCGTGAGCGCCATACTCGCCACGATCTGCCGTATTAGCGACTTGTCGCGCGGGGTGTTGGCCTTGCTCATCTCATACTCGTTATACTCCGAGAGTTTCGCCGCGAGATATTCCGCCGCGGCGTCGGAGCCGTTCACGCCGAGGGCGACGTAGGCCTTCAAGGTCTCGTCGAGGGTCTGGTCGTTTTTCTTGTCCATCTTGATTTCTTCGATGTACAGGGGAACCGCGTCGGGCGAGGTATCCTTGAGCGCGGTCAGGCCGACCGTCGCGGTCGTTCGGAGCTTGATAAGCGCGGCGCGCGTCGTCGGATCGTTCGCGACCCGGTCGATGCCGGCCTTGAGGGCCTTTTTCGCGAAATCAGCCTTCCGATCGGCAGGGGCGTTCGAGGCGAGCTCGGTCTCGAGCGCGGTCGTCTTGATATCAAGCGAGGGGTTCTTCGTCATGATGGCCATGAGGCTCTCGCCCGGGTCGTCGACCATCGTGAGGGTCGCGGCCTTCGCCGTTTCCTTGACGCGCGAGCTCGAAGGGTACCAGCCGAGCGAGGCGAGGAACACCGCCTCGTAGCCTTCGGCCGCGCGCATCGCGTTGAGTCCCTGCACGAGGCCTAGCGCGATGATCTCCTGATCGCGCGCGATCGCGGGCTTCGGTCCCGTGTTGATCGCCGAGAGGTCGAGCGCGAGGCGGGGCGCGTAGTCGGTCGCGCGGATCTTCCCGAGCGCGACCGCCGCCTCTCCCCTGAGGATGGACTCGGTCGCGTCCGTGTAGACGCGGAACACGAGCTCGGCCGCTTCCGGGCTCTTGAGGTCGCCGAGTTCGCGCACGAGAAGGCGCGCGAGGAGGTTCTTGTCGTTCCTGGCCATCACCGTTCCCGTCTCGATTCCCCCGGTTACGAGCTGATCGAGCCCCTGCGTCAGGATCGGGGCAAATTCCCGGTCCTTGAATTCCATTATCTTCAATATGATCGCGATCCGTTGACCGTCGATGTTCGCGTCGCGGTAGATCTTTTCCCAGACGGCGACCTTGTCGTTGAGGGCGAAGGCCGACGCGGAGAGAACCGCGAGCGCCATAATCATGCTGCATAGTCTTTTCATACGTCGAT